>NZ_MABH01000190.1 GCF_001720585.1 Cereibacter johrii
TGGCGCGGGGACGGGCTCTGGCAACGGCCCGAGCCGGGCTTCGGGACGTGCCGGCCTGCCAGTCCTGCCATGGCCCCGATGCCCTAGGGGGGCGCCCCGACACGCCGGCGCTCGCGGGGCAGTACCGCGCCTATCTCGAAGTGCAGCTCCGCCTCTGGCGCGACGGGGTGCGCGGCGGCGGGCCGCGGGCCCCGCTGATGACGGAGGCGGCAAAGCTTCTGAGCGATGCGGAGATCGTGGCCCTTGCGGCCTATTACGCCTCGCTTCCGCCGGACGCGCCCTGAACGGGCCTCTGCGCCGCGGGCAGCCTCAGCGCGTCTCCTCCAGATGCCGGCGGAGCAGGGCCATGTTTCGCAGGTTCGACTTGAAGGCCACATCGAAGAGCGTGCCGAGGAGCGGCACGCTGCCCCCCACAAAGTCGATCCCGCAGTTGGCCGCCATCCGCAGGATGACCGATCCGGGAAGGCCCAGCTTGTGCGCACGCCAGATCAGCCAAGCCGCAGGCAGCGCCGTCACCGCGTCGCCAAGGCCCGGCACGATGCTCGCAATCCCGTCCCAGCCGAAGCGGATGCCGAAGAGCCGGAAGCGCGCATCGAGGAGCCGTGCCAGACGGTCGAGCCGCTCGAGCTCGCGTTGCCACTCGGCGGGGGTCATGTCGCGCGTCCAAGGCCGGCCCAGCCGCGGCGCCTGCCCCAGAAGTGGGACACGCGCTCGGGGTCGAGCAGGTCATTGTCGGCGATCACGTTCTCGCCGATCGGGCCCAGATCCTGCGGCTCGAGCGGCCGCAGCGACCGTCCCGGTCCCCGCAGGGATTCGATGGCCGCGATCAGCGAACCCTTGGCTCTCAGCACGTCCTGAAAGGTGGGAAGCGGCACGCCCAGATGCTCCGAGATCAGGTCGTCGCGCAGGAGCGTGATCCGCTCCTGCAGGCCGCTCTCGTCGGGGCCTGCCTCGACCGAGAGGTCGCATTCCGTGTCGAACCCCATCGAGCGGTTGTTGAGGTTCGAAGAGCCGACCTTCAGCAGATGTTCGTCCATCACCAGCACCTTGGCATGGACATAGATCGGCTGCCCCTTCAGCGTCACCGGATGGTAGATGCGGAACCGGTCGTAACGGTCGGCCTCGGCGATCTCTTTCAGCAGCTTGGCGCGGGCGGCCCCCATCACCGTCTCCTCCAGCCAGCCGCTCGCCGTCAGGGGATTGACCACCACGATCTCGGGCCCCTCGGGCTCGCGCAGCCGCGCGGCGATGGCATCCGCGATCCGGCGCGAGGCGAAATACTGGCTTTCGATATAGATCGAGCGCTCGGCCCGGGCGATGATCTCGAGATAGAGCTTCTCGATCTCGTGGACGCCCTGACGCTCGCCATATTCGGGCAGGGTGCGCGAGATGCCGATCTCCACCCCCTCGAAGAGGGGCTCGAGCCCCTTGAGCCAGCGCGTCTCGCAGGCGGGTGGCGGCTCGAGCCGCTCGCCGGTGGCCTGCTCCCAGCGGTCGCGCGTGATCTGGCCCAGGGCCGCCGCGGCAGGCCCGTTCACCGCGGTCGTCACATCGTGCCACGGGCCATAGGCCCGCCGCGTGGTGGGCCGGCGCCGGTGCGGGTCGTCGTCGAGATGGTCGCGCGTGTCCCAGCGGTCGGCGGTCATGTCGATGCCGCCGCAGAAGGCCAGCACATCGTCGATCACCACGATCTTCTGATGATGCACCGAAGCCAGCGGGTGGGCGCTGTCGAGGCGCAGCTTCATCCGCTCGTCCGTCAGCCAGTCCAGCACGAAGAGCGGGGTCGAGCCGCGTCCCAGCGCCTTCACGGTGCCGAGATCCCATTTCAGCACCCGGATCTCGAGTTCGGGCCGGTGGCGGACCACCCAGTTGAGAAAGCGGCCCAGCCGGTCCGGGCTCTTGCCGCGGGGTCCGCGCGGGTCGAGGCGGATCCGCGCATCGAAATCCCAGGCCACGAGCAGCACCGAATGGCGCGCCTCGAGGATGGCCTGCTTCACGCGGGCAAAATAGTCGGCGGCATCGATGATGACAGCCAGACGGTCGGCGCGCGCGAGGCGCCAACAGGTGTCTTCGGACCGGAGGATCGGCCGGTGTGGGCTCATGGTGCGGGCTCCCCTGACGCTTGCCGCCCCAATGACTATGGTCCACCCGCGGTTCCTGCCGGCCTTGTCAGCCGAGCGCCGTCCGCACGAGATCGAGAAGCAGATCGGGCCTCACCCCGAGGAGGAGGGTCACGCCGGTGGCGAGCGCGAGAAGCAGCCCGTCGGTCCAGCGGAGCGGGGCATGGGCCGGAGCCTCCACACGGCGGAAGATCAGCGCCACGAAGCGCAGGTAGTAGTAGGCCCCGAGGGCCGACCCCAGAAGCGCAAGCCCGAGGAGGAGCCAGGCCCGGGCCTCGATGAGAGCCGAGAAGATCGCATATTTGCCGAAGAATCCCGCCGAGACCGGCAGGCCCGCCAGCGAGACGAGCGCCACCGCCAGTGCGGCCCCGGCGAGCGGCCGGGACCAGACGAGGCCGCGCAGATCGCCGATGCGCGTCTCGCGCCCGAGGAGGGTCGCCACACAGAGCGCGGCCAGCAGCGCGGGCGCATAGGCGAGGATGTAGAAGCCCGCGGCCGCCGGAGCCGACGCCGCGCCCGCCCCCAGCGCCGCCGCGATGTAGCCCGCATGGGCCACCGAGGAATAGCCGAGCATCCGCGCCAGGCTGTCCTGCCGGAGGGCCGCGATGTTGCCGAGGAGCATCGAGGCACCGCCGAAGGCCGCGAGGCCGAGCGCCCAGACCTCGGGCAGGCCCACCGCATCGAGCCGGATCAGCGCCACCACCACCGCGATCTTCGAGGCGGCGCCCGCGAAGGCCGCCGCAGCGCCGGGCGCGCCGGTGAAGGCGTCCGGCGTCCACATGTGGAAGGGCACGAGGGCGAACTTGAAGGCGAGCCCTGCAAGGAGGAGTGCGGCGGCCAGCGCCAGAAGCACGCCCTCGCCGCCGAGGGCTGCGAGCGCGAGCGATCCCGTCGCGGCATGGGCGAGGGCGAGCCCCATCAGCAGCGTTGCGGCCGCCGCCGCGCCGAGGATCAGGAACTTGTAGCCCGCTTCGAGCGCGGGCCGGTCGAGCGGCAGGACGAAGAGCGCGACAAGGGCCAGCGTGATGAGCTCGAGCCCGAGGAAGAGGCTCGCCGCATGGATGGCGCCCGCGAGTACCGTGCCGCCGAGCGTGGCGAGGAGGAGAAGCGCCGGCCCCTCCTTCGAGGGACCTGCCGGACGCAGGAAGGCAAGGCTGCCCAGGCCCGCGAGGCAGATGCCGAGCCCCGCGAGCCGCGCCAGCCGGTCGTCGGCCAGCAGCTCCGAGAGGCTTGCGGGTGCACCGAGCCGCAGGGCGAGTGCGACGCTCGCGCAGACGAGCGCCGTTCCCGCGATCCAGCGCGAGAGGCCGGGCAGGCGGGGGGCGGCGAGCATCGCCGCCACCGCGCCGACGCCGAGCAGGATCACGGGCACAAGGGCAGGAAAGCTCGGCATCAGGGGACCGTCACCGGCGTGAGGGCCGCCTCGACCGCGCCCTCGAGCGCCCCCATCAGCATCTGCGGCAGCATCCCGAAGAGGAGCGTGGCCACGGCAAGCAGCACGATCGGCCCCATCTCGCGCAATGTCAGATCCTCGAGCGCCTCGGTCCGGCGCGACTTGCCGAACACCACCCGCTTGAAGAGCCGCGTGGCATAGACGACCGACACCACCAGCGAGATGAGCGTGATCGAGGCGAAGATCCAGTTCACCTGGAACATGCCGGTGATGACCAGCGCCTCGCCGAGGAAGTTCGCCGTCCCCGGCATGGCGAGCGCCGCCGAGAAGAAGACCGCGAAGGCCGCGGCAAAGCGGGGGGCGTTCTGCTGCAGCCCGCCCAGCTCGCGCAGGTCGCGCGTGCCGGTCCGGTCATAGAGCGCGCCGATCAGCAGGAACAGCGCCGAGGCCGAGAAGGCGTGCGCCACCATCTCGACGCCCGCCCCCATGAGCGAGAAATAGACCCCGCCGCAGATCCCCATGAGCACGATGCTCATGTGCGCGACGGACGTATAGGCCACCAGCCGCTTGGCGTCGGTCTGCCCGCAGGCCAGAAGCGCGCCATAGATCGAGCCGAAGGCGCCGAGCGCCAGCCCGAAGGGCGCGAGCGTGGCGAAGCCTTCGGGAAAGAGCATCGGCGGGAAGCGGAAGAGCCCGTAGGCCCCGGTCTTCAGCAGAAGCCCCGCGAGCAGGATCGAGCCCGCCGTGGGCGCCTGGGTATGCGCGTCGGGCAGCCAGGCATGGAGCGGCGGCACGGGCAGCTTCACGAGGAAGGCGCCGGCGAAGCCCAGGAGCAGCAGGACCTGCACCCCGTGCGGGATCTGGCGCTCGGCCACCTCGAAGGCGTCGAACGTGACCCTGTCGCCCGTGGCCCCGAGATAGAAGACCGCGGCCAGGAGCCCGAGCCCCGCCACCGCGTTGAAGACGAGGAACTTCAGCGCCGCCGCTTCGCGGTCGCCATGGCCCCAGACCGAGATCAGCAGGAAGGCCGGAACCAGCATCAGCTCCCAGAAGAAGGCGAAGACGAGAAGGTCGAACGAGAGGAACACCCCGTTCGAGGCCGCCACCGTCCAGAGCAGCGCCGCATTCAGAAGGCCCGGATATTCGGTGATCTTCCAGGAGACGACGACCGAGACGATCCCCAGCGCCAGCGACACCACGAGAAGCGCCCCCGAGAGCCCGTCCATGGCGAGGATCACCTGAACCCCCAGCGAGGGCGCCCAATCGTAGCGCTCGAGCGCGATCCAGCGCCCGTCGCCGGTCGAGAAGAAGCTCGAGATCAGGATCAGGAGCGCAAGGCCCAGAGCCAGGATCGCCACCCAGCGCTCGGCGTCCCGTCCCCAGCGCCCGGCGAAGAGCGCGGCGATCCCGCCGAAGAACGGCAGCAGGATGAGCGCGGTCAGTTCCATGTCGTACCCCATGCAATCACGAGAAGAGCGGCCGTTCCCAGGGCCGCACCGAGCGCATAATCGCGGCTCCGCCCCGTCTGAAGGGCCGAGGCCAGCACCCAGAGCCGCACCAGACGGTTGGCCGAGCGCATCCAGAACCGGTCGAACCGGTCATGCGCGAGCCGGGTGACCAGCGCCTGCATTCCCCTCTGGGCGAGGGTGACGGGCAGCGTGCCCACCGGATCGACGGTGCCGCCGCGGTGGCCGGTCAGCCAGCGGACGGTGTTCACGAAGGGGCGCACGAAGAGCGCCTGATAGATCCCGTCCATCCGTGCGCCGCGGCTCAGCCAGCGCACGATCTGCACATGGCGCAGCTCGAGCTCGGCCTCGGCCCGCGCGCCCATCCGGTTGCCCGCAAGGAAGCGGACGAGCCGGACATAGGGCTCGATCACCCAGCGCTGGAACTTGCGGTCGAGCCGCGTGGGCCGCCGCATGTCGCGCG
Organism: Cereibacter johrii; assembly: GCF_001720585.1. Taxonomy (GTDB): domain Bacteria; phylum Pseudomonadota; class Alphaproteobacteria; order Rhodobacterales; family Rhodobacteraceae; genus Cereibacter_A; species Cereibacter_A johrii. The sequence goes on from NZ_MABH01000190.1 coordinate 5,443, forward strand.
CCCCCGCCACTGCCGCGGCGAGGGAGGGCACGAAGGTCAGCGCCGCCGCCGTCGCGATGCCCACGAAGGGCGCGAAGGCCGCGACCAGCTCGGGCAGGTGCGAGGGATGCGGCGGCTCCGCGCCGAGGAAGCGGATGATCGGCCCGACCAGCACGCCGCCCAGAAGCGAGCCCGAGGCCAGCATCACGAGCGGCAGGCCGATGAAGGCGCTACCCCAGCGCTTGCGGTAATGCAGGTCGAGGGCCACGGCATGGCCGCGGCGGGCCCGGCTCAGATGCTCGGGCTCGGGCTGGAGCGCCTCGAACACCGGGCGGAAGGCATAGATGGCGGTGCAGGTCGCGGTGAGAAGCGCCACGACCCAGACGAGGATGCCGAAGGCGCCGCCGCTCCAGGCGGTGGCGAGGATCGCCTCCTTCGACCACCAGCCTGCGGTCACGAAGGGCAGGCCCGCCAGAGACGAGGCGCCCGCCACATAGGTCACGAAGGCGATGGGCCGCCTGCGCAGCGCGCCGCGCATCGCCATCATGCTGGTGCCCAGATCCGAGCCGTGGGTGATGTCGCCCGCGGCGAGGAACAGGAGCGACTTGAACATCGCATGGACGACGAAATGGGCGATGGCCACCTGCGGGGCGCCGAGGCCCACGGCCAGCACCATGAAGCCGATCTGGCTGATCGAGGAATAGGCCAGAAGCCGCTTCACGTCGGCCTGGAAGATCGCCGAAAGCGCGCCGAAGGCCGCGGTGCCCACGCCGAAGATGGCGGCGATGGCCTGCACCGCGGGCTCGGACATGACGATGGGCGAGAAGCGCGCCAGCATGAAGGCGCCCGCCGCCACCATCGTGGCCGAGTGGAGCAGCGCCGAGACGGGCGTGGGCCCCGCCATGGCCGAGGGGAGCCAGGTGTGGAACGGCACCTGCGCCGACTTGCCGAGCGCCCCCGCGAGCAGCAGGAGCGCGATCACCACATGCCGGTCCTCGGTCATGATCGTGCCTGCGGGGATCAGCACGTCGAGCCGCACCGAATTGGCCTCGAGGAACAGCAGCAGAAGTCCCGCGAGCAGGAAGGCATCGGCGAAGCGGGTGATGATGAAGGCCTTGCGCCCCGCGGCCACCGCCTGCGGCAGGCCCGTGTTGTAGGCGATGAGGAAGAAGGAGCAGAGCCCCATCAGCTCCCAACCGAAGAAGAAGGTGATCGTGTCGCCCGCCAGCACCATGGTGAGCATGGCGGCGAGGAACAGGTTCATCAGCGCGAAGAAGCGGCGCAGGTCGGCGATGCGCGCATCCGACATGTAGTCGATGGCATAGGTCATCACCATGGCGCCCACCGCCGCGACCGTGAGGCCCACGAGCGTGCTCATCGGATCGAGCAGCAGCGCCAGCGCCACCTCGGACTGGCCGAAGACCAGCGTGAAGATCGGCATGACGCCCCGGCACTCGGTCCCGAGACAGAGGCCCAGCAGCGGCAGCATGGCGAAGAAGGGCGCGATGCCCCCCAGAAGCGCCAGCCCCTGCACCGCCTTGCGGCGCAGGAAGAACGGGTCGAGCCCGAGGATCAGGAACACCGCGAGCGGCGGCGCGGGCACGAGCAGGAGGAGGAGATAGGGGCTCAGCATGTCAGTGCTTCAGCCCCGCGATCGTGTCGCTGTCCTCGACATCCGCGCCCCGGCGCAGCGCCAGATAGAGCGCAAGTCCCAGCGCCACCTCGGCGGCGGCGAGGATGAGGATCAGGATGAACATCGCCTGTCCCTGCTGGCTGCCATGGAAGGCGCCGCCGGCGAGGAAGGCGAGGGCAGGGCCCGCCAGCATCATCTCGAGCGAGATGAGCTGGAACAGGATCGCCCGCCGGGCGAGAAGGCCGAAGAAGCCGGTGGCGAAGATCCCGCCCGCGAGCGCGAGGAGCAGGACGAGGGTGGTGGCGCTCATGGCTCCTCCCTCCGCCGCCCGAGATGGCGCGCGCCCATGAGCGCGGCCAGAAGGAGCCCCGAGGCCACTTCGACGGCCAGCGCCCAGGGGCCGAAGAGGATGGCGCCGAGCCCCGCGCCCGTGGCCGGAGCGGCCTCCGGCGCAGAGGCGCGGGCCAGAAGCCCCAGCACCAGCGGGGCCGC
>NZ_MABH01000191.1 GCF_001720585.1 Cereibacter johrii
CTCGCCGCGGGCTTGCGCGCCGGCGCCCGCTCGGCACGGATCTCGCCGATCAGCGCCCGGAGCTCGGGGCCTGCGCCCGCGCCGCTCTCGATGGCCCGGCGCAGCGAGACATCCACCTCGCCCAGTGCGGTGATGAGCGCCTCGCGCGTTGTGGCAAGGCCCTCGTCCACATGGCTCTGGATCGCGGAGGCGAACTGCGGCCCCAGGGCGCCCGCATCGGCGGCATAGGTCTCGAGATCGCCGGCCACCCGGTCGCCCACCGCCTCGATGGCGGTCCTGAGCGTGGCCTCCTGCGCTTCGATCCGGTCCGCCAGCCCCTCGACCTTGCCGATGGCCTCGCCGAGCTCGGTCAGCCGCGCGACCATCAGCTCGCCCGCCTGCGCCTGGATCGCGGAGGCGTCGCGCAGATCGGCGACCGAGCGGAAATAGACCAGCCCGCCCAGAAGGACCGCCACGCCGGCCCCTGCCAAGGCGCCGAGGCACAGGGCCTGCATCCGCTTCTGCCCGCGGATCATCCGCTCCATGAAGGCGCGATGCTCGGCCTGAAGCTGATCGAGATCCTGCGCGGCATCGTTGGCCGCGCTCGCGGCGCCGAGCGCGCGCGCGATGCCATCGCTGAGGGGGTCGGTCTCTTCCGTCATCGCCTGCTCTCCGTCGTTGCGCGGGGCCTGCAAGTTCTGCGCCAAAGGCACAGCCGTCACATCGGCCGGCCGAACTCGTCGAAGGCAAGGTCCTCGGGCACATCGATCTCGGGCAGGTCCGCCGCCTCGCCGCGGTCCAGCCGGTAGACGTGGGCCAGAACCACCGCGACCGCGCCATAGAGCCCGTCCGGGATCTCCTGCCCGATGTCGCCGGTGAAATAGAGCGCGCGGGCGAGGAGGGGGATCCGGAGCGTGCCGACGCCGGCCTTCCGTCCGCGCTCGACGATGTCGAGCGCCATCGGTCCCTTGCCGAGTGCGAGGATCACCGGCGCCTGGGTCTCGCCCGGCACATAGCGCAGCGCGACCGCGAAATGGGTCGGGTTGGTCACGATCGCGGTGGCCTTCGGCACATCGTCCAGCGCCGCGCGGCGCCTCGCACCGTTGCGCGAGGCCTCCATCTGCATCCGCCGCATCCGGCCCTTCACCTCGGGCGAGCCGTTGGCTTCCTTCGACTCCTCCTTCAGCTCCTGCCGCGACATCTTCATCGAATGGGTCAGGCTCCAGGCCTGCCAGACGAGATCGAGCCCGCCGATCACGGCAAGCACGAGGAGCAGCGCCGAGACGAGCCGGATCAGACCCGCGCCGAGCACCGCCGCCGCATCTCCCGGCGCCGCCGTCCAGAGCCGGTCGAGGGGCGACAGCTCGTCGCGCAGCACGAGCACCGCCACCCCGATCAGGAGCGCGACCTTGGCCACCGCCTTGCCCAGCTCGACCAGCGCCTTGAGCGAGACCATGCGCTTCAGACCGGCCGCCGGATTGATCCGGCTCGCCTTGAAGCCCAGCGCCTTGGTCGAGAAAGTGATCCCGCCCATGGCCTGCTGGACGAGCAGGACGAGCGCGAGGAGCGGCACCGACACGACGAGCCCCGCGATCAGCAGCTCGCGCCACGCCTGGCCCAGACGCAGCATCGCGATCCGCTCGAGATCCGCCCCGGGCTCGATCACCAGATAGCCCGACCAGCCACGCACCAGCGCGGGCAGCAGCCCCTCGATCATCATGAAAAGCGCGAGCCCGCCCGCGAGCGTCGCGAAGACGAAGACCTCCTTCGAGGTGACGATGGAGCCATCCTCGCGCGCCTGCTCGCGCCGCTTCTGGGTCGGCTCCTCGGTCTTTTCCTGCCCGTCGTCACCCTCGGCCATGGATGACCCCCAGAAGGTCCGCCAGCGCGGTGAGGCTCTCTTCGACCAGCGCCGAGAAGGCGCCCATCGTGCCGGGCGCGGTCAGGAACAAAAGGATCAGCGTGGCCGACATGGTCACGGGAAAGCCGAAGGAAAAGACGTTGAGCTGGGGCGCCGAGCGGGTGACGATCCCGATCGTGACGTTGATGAGGATGAGCGCCGCCACGACCGGCATCATGATCTGGAGGCCGAGGAGGAACATGCGTCCGCCCGCGCCGATGCCGGCCTCGAGGAAGCGTCCCGGCGCGAAGGGGGCGCCCGGCGGCAGGCTCTCGTAGCTGCGCAGGAGGATGTCGAGCGCCGTCAGATGGCCGTCGAGCGCAAGGAAGACGGTGGTCAGCGCCAGCCCGAAGATCTGCGCCACGACCGGCGTCTGCCCGCCCGCCGACGGATCGATCTGCGCGGCAAAGCCCAGACCGGCGGTCGAGGCAATCCGGTCTCCGGCAAGGGCCGCGGCCGAGAAGAGGACGGTCAGCACGAGCCCCGCCGACAGGCCCACGGCGATCTCCTGCATCATGAGGGGAAGGGCCGCGAGCGAGGCCAGCGCCTCCGGCGGGGGCAGCTCCACCCGGCCCAGAACCGGCAGGGTGAGGACCACCGTCGCCATGATCCGGACGGGCAGCGGCACGAAGCGGCCGCCGAAGGCGGGCGAGGCGATGAGAAAGGCCCCGATCCGCAGGCTCGCCACGAAGGCGCCGGTCAGGAGCGACAGAAGCCCGGGCAGCTCCAGCGCGGGCAGGGCGGCGGTGCTCTCCATCAGCGGATGGTGGCGATCGTCTCGAAGACGAAGGCGAAATAGTCCGTCATCCGCGTGAGCATGAAGCTCGAGGCGAGCGCCATGGTCAGGAGCACGATGGCGAGCTTGGGCACGAAGCTCAGCGTGGATTCGTTGATCGAGGTCGCCGCCTGCAGGATGCCTATGACAAGCCCCACCGCCAGCGCCACGCCGAGGACCGGGCCCGCGGTCAGCAGGATGTTCCAGTAGGCCAGCCGCAGATGCTCGATGCTGCCGTCGAAATCCATCACTGCCCCCCGTAGGTCGCGGCCAGCGAGCCCACCGTCAGCGCCCATCCGTCCACCAGCACGAAGAGCAGCAGCTTGAAGGGCAGCGACACGAGCATCGGCGAGAGCATCATCATGCCCAGCGCCATCAGGATCGAGGCGATCACCATGTCGATGACGAGGAAGGGCAGGAACAGCAGGAAGCCGATCTGGAAGGCGGTCTTCAGCTCAGAGGTCATGAAGGCGGGCAGGAGCGTCGAGAAGGGCACCTCCTTGGGCTCGGCATAGGGCCCGGCGCCCGCGAGGTCCGAGAACATCAGCAGGTCGTTCTGCCGCGTGTTGGCGATCAGGAACTCCTTCATGATCGCGCCGCCCCGCTCGATGGCGGGCTGGGCCTCGATCCGGCCGTCGAGGAAGGGCGAGAGCGACTGATCGTAAAGCGCGCCGAGCGTCGGCTGCATGACGAAGAAGGTGAGGAACAGCGCGAGCGCGATCAGCACCTGGTTCGGCGGCGTCTGCTGGGTGCCGAGCGCCTGACGCAGGATGGACAGCACGATGATGATGCGGGTGAAGGCCGACATGCCGAGGACGAGCGAGGGCAGCACGGTCAGCGCCGTCATCAGCGCGAGGATCTGGAGCGAGAGCGAATAGCTCGTCCCGCCGGTCCCTTCCGTCACCGTGATCGCGGGAAAGCCCGCGGCCGCGGCCGGTCCGGCGAGAAGAAGACCCACCGCCAGCGCGCCGCCGGCAAGCGCCATCGTCCGCGAAGCGCGGATTGCCTTTCCCGGGCCCAGGCGACGGGGCGCAATTTCCCACGGCGTCCCTGCCGCCCGACGGGTTACGGTCCCGGCCGGCAGGAAATGGCCCGTGTGCCGGCGCTCCGGGCAGGCGCGCGAGGGGAATTCGCGAAGCATCGGGTTGCGCCGTGTCATGCGCGCCCCTCCAGCGGCAGGACGACGGGTGCCGCGCCCCGACTTGTCAGGACGAGAAACTCGCGTCCGTCCACCGCGAGGATCGCGGCACGCTCCTGCGGCCCGAGCGCTGCCGCCTCGGCCACGCGCAGCCGCCCGCCATTGGCGAAGCGCGAAATGCCGGGGGCCTTCAGCTTCACGACGAGCCACAGGAGCCCCAGAAGCCCGAGGAAGAGGCCGAGGGTCAGGATCTGATCGGGGCGCAGTATGTCCAACGGGTCACTCCGGGGATGCAGGTCCCCCTCCGCTGCAACATCCGTGCCGCCCGCGCGTGAGAGGATCCGCCTCGATACCGCGCAATGGGATGCCGAGGCTGGTGGTGCCGCCCGCGCGTGTGAGGATCCGTCGGCGGACGCGCGGTCAGCTCCCGCTCGGGAATGGTGCCGCCCGCGTGAGGATCCGCCCGCGTCAGAGGCTTTCGGCGCGCTTCTCGGGCTCGATGATCTGGCCGAAGCGGATGCCGAACCGCTCGCCCACCATCACCACCTCGCCCTTGGCGATGGGAGTGCCGTTCACCAGCACGTCGAGCGGATCGCCCGCCAGCCGGTCGAGCTCCACCACCGAGCCCTCGGACAGGCGCAGGAGATCGCGGATCGTCATCTCGGTGCGGCCGACCTCGACAGTCAGGCGCACGCCGATATTTTCCAGAAGGCGCAGGTTCTCGGCGCCGAGACGGTCGGCAAGGGGGCGGGTCGCGTCGGTCATGCGGGCTCCGGTCGGAAGGGGCGGCAGGGCCGCGGTGTCAGGGTGAGAAGGAAGGTCCGGGGCGGCATCGCCCCCGCGCCGCGGATCGACGGCGCGGGCCCCGCGGCCAAGGGCCGGACCCGCCGGCTGCGGTCGGGGGGGGGTCGGTCTAGCCCCGGACATGGCGGCGCGTCAGGTTCAGCGCGGCCTGCCCGCCGCGCTCGCCGGGAGCCGCCTCGAAGAAGGGCTGGCCCTCGACGAGGAGCGACACCGCCTCGGTGAGATGCACCGGCAGCACATCGCCCGGCTGCATCTGCATGAGCTGGCGCAGCGGCACCTCGGGCTCGCAGAGCCGCGCCGAGAGGGTGAGCGGGATGGACAGGATCGCCCGTTCCAGCTTCTCGCGCCAGCTCCGGTCGTCGTCCACGAAATCCGACTGCATCCGCGAGCGCAGCTGCGACGAGATCGGCTTCAGCGTCTGGAGCGGATAGAGAATGTCGAAGCTCGCGGGCTCGGTGTTGGGCAGCTGCACCATGAAGGAGCAGTTCACCACCATGTCCTCGCCATCCACGAACGAGGCGAACTGCATCGATTCCTCGCGGCTGACCACGGTGAAGGTCAGGGCCATCAGGTCGCGCCACGCCACCTGCAGGGCCACGTTCAGCCGGTCGGTCACGAGTTCGATCACCCGCTCCTCGGTCGCGGTGAATTCGGTCCGCGTCGTGGGGACATGGCGGATCTGCCCGCCGTAATAGCTGTCGGTCAGCAGCGAGATGAAGGGCGGCGGGATCACGATCATCTGGTTGCCGCGCAGCTCCTCGATGCGGCTCGCGGTGATCGACACGAAATTGTCCTGGCTCGAGCGATAGTCGTCGAAACTGCGCACCTCGGGCGGGAAGGACGAGATCCGGGGCTGAAGCCGCAGCATCGGCAGGAAGACGTCGCGCGCGGTGCGGCAGAAGCGTTCGTTGATGATGCGCAGCGCGTGATAATCGCCGAGCTGGTTCAGCTCGTTCTCGCCGAAGGCGTAGGGCCGGACCTCGAGGCCATTCTCGAGGCTCGTGCTTTCGCTGGCCTCCATGAGATTGCCGACGAGGGCTGCGACCTCCTTCGACGAGAGTTTGCGCGGGGCGGCGGCCATGGCTTACTGCAGGATGAAGGAGGGGAAGAAGACGGCCTCGATGCCGCCGAAGCCCTCGAGCTGCTGGAGCCGCGCGTTCACCGCGCCGCGCAGCGCCTCGGCCAGCCGGTCGCGGCCCGCCTTGTCCTGCAGCTCCTCCTCCGAGAAGGTGCCGACGATGGCCAGCATGTCCGAGCGCAGCGCCACCTCGTTGCGGGCGACATTGTCCATGACCTTCTGGTCATATTGCGTGGACAGGCCGATGCCCGCCTGCAGCAGGCGGCGCGAGGCGCGCAGGTTCGTCGTGAGCGGCTCCTTGAACTGGTAATAGCTGGTGACGAAGGACTCCCGCTCGGGCGTGGGCCGCGGCACCTTCTGCGGCGCGTCCGGATCGGCCGCAGGTTCGGCCTCGGACGTGCGCTCGATCAGGCGAAGGACGTCCTTCGCGGGCGACAGGGGATTGGCGAAGTAGAAGTAGCCTGCGCCGAACCCGGCGGCCAGCAGGAGCGCCGCGAGCAGCAGGAAGGCCAGCGCGCGCAGCAGGCCGCGGCCGCGGCGGGGCTTCATGTCGGGGGAGGCGGAGGCATCGGTCACGGGCGGTTCCTCAGGCGATCAGATTGACGGTCCCGGCCGCCGCGCGGGCGACGGTCTCGGAGGGATCGGGGGCAGGGCGGAGGGCGCGCGGCCGGGTCTGCGGCAGGGGCGCCTCTGCGCGGCGGCCGGTATCGCCCTGTCCGGCCTCGTGCCGGCCGAGCGACAGGCCGTGCTTCTCGAGCAGGTCGGACAGGCGCCCCTCCTGTCCCGAGAGGAGACGGGCGGCCTCGGCCGTTTCGGTGGTGAAGCTCACCTGCGCGCTGCCGTCGCGCATCTCGACGCGGATGCGGAGCCGGCCCAGGGTCTCGGGGGCGAGCACGATCTCGATCTCGCCCTCGCCCGCGGCGGCCTCGAGGATCCTGTCCTGCAGCTCGGCCGGTGCCTCGGGAGCCGCGAGGGCGAGAGGCCCGTCCCCGCCCGCACCGCCCGCCCGAGGCTCGGCCGGCCGCTCGAGGCGCAGGTCGGCCGGAAGGGCGGTCAAGGGGGCGGAGGCGGATGCCAGCGGATCGGACCGGGCGAGATCGGCCCCGGCAGGCTCCCCGGCCGGGGCTGTCTCCGCCCCGTCCTGCCCGGCGGTGGCGGCGGGGGCGTCCCCGGCAGCCGGCGCCTGAGACCCGTCGGCCGCCCTTCCGGTGGATG
>NZ_MABH01000192.1 GCF_001720585.1 Cereibacter johrii
GGGGCCGGGGGCGGGCTGGCCGGAGCCGCGCCCACGGCCGGCGCCGCCTCTTCCTCGGCTTCCTCGCGGCCGCCGTTGCCGCCCACGCGGTTCGACAGGCCCAGACGGTGCACCTTGCCGATCACCGCGTTGCGGGTGACGCCGCCGAGTTCCTTGGCGATCTGGCTGGCGCTCTGGCCCTCGGCCCACATTCGCTTCAGGGTCTCGACGCGCTCGTCGGTCCAGGACATGCCGCAACTCCGCTTGAGGGTGGACCCGACCGGATGCCGGGCTTCCGCCGTTCCCCGCCTTTGGGGAGGAGGGGCGAGATTTACACCCGCCCCGGCCGTGTTTCAAGCCGCTCCGGCGCCGCGGCCCCTCCGGTCCGCCCCGCAGACCCCCGACCGGAGGCATCGGACCGCCCCGCTTTGGCCGGAGATGTCGCCCCAAGGCAGCGGATGCCTCGCGGGCGCCGACGCCTCTCGAAAGCCCTCGCGCTCCCCTGCGCCCCGCGAACCGCAGGAGAAGCCCGTGCGTCCACCGCCCACGCCGCGCGGACGGCAAGGAGAAGCCCTCGCGTCCGCCGACGTCACGCGGGCTGCAAGGTGAAGCCTTCGCGTCCGACGCCGCCGTGCGGACGGCAGGGGAAGACTTCGCATCCGCCCACGCCGCGCGAACGGCAAAGGGAAGCCGTCGCATCTGTTCACGCCGCGCGGGCGGCAAGGGGAAGCTCACGCGCGCGCCGAGCCCCCCCGACAGGTGGGGCCGGGGCGTTGCGGAGCCTCTCCGCGACGCCGCTCTTGCCGGGCGAGACGCCCGGCACACGGAAAAGCAGTGGACAGACCGGCCGCGCGGCGCTACGACCCTCGGCATGACCTGCCGGACCCGCGCCCTTTCCGACCGACGTCGACGCTTCTGAGCGTCGCCCGCGCCTGCGCGCCTCTTCCGCCTGTCATTCCTTCCTGACACATCACGTTGACTTGGGGCGCCGCCTCTGGCACCCCTGTGGCTTCTCAAGGGCCCCCTGCCGATGATCTCCGCCGTCCTGCCGACCTACAACCGCGCGCCCCTTGCCTTCGTTGCGGGCGAGGGCTCCTGGCTCACCGCCGAGGACGGCACCCGATACCTCGACCTCGGCGCCGGCATCGCGGTGAATGCGCTGGGTCACGCCAATCCCGCGCTCGTCGAGGTTATCTCGGCGCAGGCCGCGAAGCTCTGGCATGTCTCGAACCTCTACCGCATCCCCGAGCAGGAGCGGCTGGCCGAGAAACTGGTCGAGGCGACCTTCGCCGACACGGTCTTCTTCACCAACTCGGGCACCGAGGCCGCGGAACTCGCGATCAAGATGGTGCGGAAATACTGGTCCGAGAAGGGCCAGCCCGACCGGATCGAGATCCTCTGCTTCGAGGGCGCCTTCCACGGCCGCTCGACCGGCGCCATCGCGGCGGCGGGCTCGGAGAAGATGACCAAGGGCTACGGGCCGCTGATGCCGGGCTTCCGCCAGCTGCCCTTCGGCGATCACGAGGCGCTGCGGGCGGCCATCTCGGAGAAGACCGCGGCCGTGATGCTCGAGCCGGTGCAGGGCGAGGGCGGCATCCGCGTCCTGCCCGACGTCTGCCTCAAGGGGCTGCGCGACGCCTGCGACGCCGTGGGCGCGCTTCTCGTCTTCGACGAGGTGCAGTGCGGCATGGGGCGCACCGGCAAGCTCTTCGCCCACGAATGGGCGGGGATCGAGCCCGACATCATGATGGTGGCCAAGGGCATCGGCGGGGGCTTTCCGCTGGGCGCGCTGCTGGCGAAGGAAGCCGCCGCCGCGGCCATGACCGCAGGCACCCACGGCTCGACCTACGGCGGCAACCCGCTGGGCTGCGCGGTGGGGGCGAAGGTCATGGAGATCGTGGCCGATCCCGCCTTCCTCGCCGAGGTGAACCGCAAGGCCGCGCTCTTCCGCCAGAAGCTCGAGGGGCTGGTCGCGGCCCATCCGCAGGTCTTCGAGGAGGTGCGCGGCGCGGGCCTGATGCTCGGCCTCAAGTGCCGGGCGCCGAATGCCGATCTGGTGAAGGCGGCCTACGGCCAGCATCTCCTGACCGTGCCTGCGGCCGACAATGTGGTGCGGCTGCTGCCCGCGCTGAACATTCCCGACGAGGACATCGCCGAGGCGGTGGCGCGGCTCGACCGGGCGGCGGGGACGCTCGATGCCGATGCGGCCTGACGCCTGCCTGCGGGCCGATCCGCGCCGACGAGGGATCGCAGATCCCCGTCGCGCATGAACATCCGGCAGGCGGCGGTGCCCGAGGCCCGCGCCCGAGACAGAAGGCCCTTTCCGTGAACCACTTCCTCGATATCCACAAGACCGACACCGCCGAGCTGCGGCAGATGATGGACAGCGCCCATGCGATGAAGGCCGCGCGCAGGGGCCGACCCAAGGGCCAGCTCGACGAGGACCAGCCGCTTGCCGGCCGCATGGTGGCGCTGATCTTCGAGAAGCCCTCGACCCGCACCCGCGTCTCCTTCGACGTGGGCGTGCGCCAGATGGGCGGCCAGACCATGGTGCTCTCGGGCAAGGAGATGCAGCTCGGCCACGGCGAGACCATCGCCGACACGGCCCGCGTGCTCTCGCGCTATGTCGATCTCATCATGATCCGCACCTTCGAGGAGGCGACGCTGCTCGAGATGGCCGAACATGCCACGGTGCCGGTCATCAACGGGCTGACGAACCGCACCCATCCCTGCCAGATCATGGCCGATGTCATGACCTACGAGGAGCATCGCGGCCCGATCTCGGGGCGCAAGGTGGTCTGGGCGGGCGACGGCAACAATGTCTGCGCCTCGTTCCTGCATGCGGCGGGGCAGTTCGGCTTCGACTTCACCTTCACCGGCCCGCCCACGCTCGACCCCGAGGCCGAGTTCGTGGGCTATGCCCGCGAGAAGGGCCGGCGCGTCTCGATCGAGCGCGATCCGGCGAAGGCGGTGGCGGGGGCCGATCTCGTCGTCACCGACACCTGGGTCTCGATGCACGATCCGCAATCGGCGCGCGAGCGGCGGCACAACCAGCTCAGGCCCTATCAGGTCAACGAGGCGCTGATGGCGCAGGCCAAGCCCGATGCGCTCTTCATGCACTGCCTGCCCGCGCATCGCGACGACGAGGCCACGAGCGCGGTGATGGACGGCCCCCATTCGGTGATCTTCGACGAGGCCGAGAACCGGCTCCATGCGCAGAAGGCCATCATGCGCTGGTGCCTCGGCCTCTGAAGCGCAGGCGACAAGCGGGCCGGGCGGCCCGCTCCTGATCTCCGGACCGCACCGGGCGGCCCGGCCGGCGCACGGGGAGCGGAGTCCGGCAGCCGCTGACGGATCGCAGGCTGCCTCCCCGGCATCGGCCCGTCAGGCGTCCCGATCCGTGGGGCACCGCTGCGGCTCCGGCCTCTCCTGCATCCCGGTCCGCAAGGTGGCGCCACGGCCCGGGGCCGTCAGGCGTCCTGTTCGGTGGCGGGGCGGAAGCGGCAGCTCCAGCTCGCGACGCGGTAGCGGGGATGGTCGAAGACCCACTTCGCCAGTTCCGGCTGCGCCCGAAGCACGCAGGCGGTGGGAGACAGGTCGTCGGCATAGTAGAGGCTGCGCTTCTCGCAGGCGTCGGGGGCGGCGCTGAGGCAGGCCACGAAGGCAAGTTCGATCATGTCGACCTCTTCAAAAGGGTTGGCGTGATCCTCCCTGAACACCGCTGATACCGTGAAACGCTTGCAGGACCTTGCATGGCGGTGCCCCGCGAGGGGCAAAGACCTCGTTCCGGCCCCCAACGTGCAAAGACGGTTCCGGTTGCCGAAGTTATGCGCGTCGAGAAAAGCGCCGGCCGTCACTCCGGATGCGCGATTCCCGTCACCGTCAGCGTGACCTCGCCCGCGGGGCGGGTCCAGACCACCTTTTCGCCGAGACGCGCCCCCATCAGCGCGCGGGCGAGGGGGGCTTGCGGCGCGATGCGGCGGGCCGTGGCCTGAGCCTCGTCCTCGCCGGTGATCTCCCAGACGGTGCGGCGGCCCGCCTCGTCCTCGACGGTGACGGCGAGGCCGAAGGCCACCTCGTCCAGCGGCTGGGCCGCGGGATCGACGAGGATGGCCGAGGCGATGCGCGCCTCGAGATAGCGGATGTCGCGCTCGGCCGCGGCCTCCGGCAGGCGATCGAGCCGGTCCTCGCGGGCGCGGAGCGCGCGGAGGCGCGCCTGCGTGGCGAGAAGCCGGGCCTGCAGATCGGCCAGCCCGCGCGGAGTGACGAGGTTCGGGTGCGGGCTGATCGGCAGGTCGGGCAAGGGCGTGTTGTCCGGCCCGTCCTCCTTCACGAAGGCGCGGCTCATGGGGTTCTCCGGCGGCAGGGCAGGCTCATCGGACGATCACCTCCAGCGGGTCGTAGAGGAGGCCGCCGCCCCAGGTCGCCCCGGCGAGGCTGTCGGGCTTGTGGCGGATGCGGGCGAGCTCTTCCTGCGCGAAGAAGCGCCGCTCGGTCACGATGCCCGCGGGATCGCGCCACTCGGCCGAGAGGCTGCCCGCGAGGATGCGGCAGCGGAAATAGACATCGACCTGATGAAAGCCCGTGTCGGGGTCGTGGAACTCGTTCACGAGGCAGGGATCGTCCACCGCCACGGTGAGGCCGGTCTCCTCGGCCACCTCGCGCACCAGATTGTCGGGCAGCGAGGCGCCCGGTTCGACCCCTCCGCCGGGGGCGCACCACAGATCCGACACGCCGCCCGGCCAGGCATTGACCAGAAGCAGGCGGTTCTCGTGCAGGATCAGGGCGCGAACGGCGAGGCGGGGAGATCTCATGCCCCGACCCTCGCAGGCGGCGCGGGCCTTGTCCATCGCCCGGGCGCAGGAGGGGCGGGTCTCAAGGGGTGCAGGGCCCGGGGAGAGAACCTCATCGGGACGGAGCCGGGGGGCGGGCGATCCGGCAGGCGAGGAGCGGCCTCGGCCGGATTCGGGCGGGGGAGCCGTCGGCGGG
>NZ_MABH01000193.1 GCF_001720585.1 Cereibacter johrii
GCCCCCGCGGCTCCGGTGCCGATCCGCAAGCCCGTGGTGACCGCGGGCCAGCCGCTGCCGCCGCAGCCGTCCGCCAACGAGATCAGCCCCGAGGCGCTCGCCTCCGTGCGCGAGGTCGAGAAGCGCGCCCGCCGTCTCACGCTGATGGAACTGACCGAGCGGACCTGCAAATGGCCGATCGGCGATCCGGCGACCGACGACTTCTGGTTCTGCGGCCTGCCCTCTTCGGCCGGCAAGCCCTATTGCGAGGCGCATGTGGGCGTGGCCTTCCAGCCGATGAGCGCCCGCCGCGACCGTCGCCGCTGACGCCTGCCCGGCGGCGGGCCATGCCAGCCGCCACCCCTCATCCGTCCCGCCTCGGCCTGCCCGAGGCAATCGGGGCCTGCGTCCCCTGACTGCCTGCGGCCCGGACCGAAATCCCTCCGGCGCGTCGTGCGGCCCCTCGCGGGCCTGAAAGGCGAGGCGCCGGCCCCGGGGCCCGCCCGAGAGGCGGCTCAGTTTCCGCCGAGAAGCCGGTTCAGGGCGCGTCCGGCCTCGTTCTGCAGGGCCTCGCGGGCGCGGCGCTTGGCGGCCTCCTCGAGGCTCTCGCCCTCCTGCGGCACCACGCCCAGACGCTCGGCCGCTTCCTCTTCCAGCCGCTCCTTCACCTGTTGCCCCACCGGCTGGCGCACCAGAGCATCGAGATCCAGCCGATAGCGCGGGCTGGCCCAGGGGCCGGAGACGAGGAGCGGCACGCTCACCCCGCCGGTGCCGTCGCCCTGCGGCAGGAGCGTGGGCAGCAGGCGATAGTCGAGCGTCCGCGCGCCGATCCCCACCTGCCCCCTGCCCGTGGCGCGCAGCAGCGGCGCCTCGAGCGTCAGATCCTCGTTCCGCAGCACGCCCTTCTCGATGGTGAAGGTTGCGCCCATGCGGTCGAAGATCGTGCGGGTCCCCTGCCCCACCGAGCCCGCATCGAGGGTCCGCACCATCCGCGCCACATCGAGCCCGCGCAGCTCGCCCTTGCCGAAGCGGACCGAGCCCGTGCCCGAGAGGCTCTGCATCAGCGCTTCCTCATGCGGGCCCGCGGCCAGCAGCTTCAGCCGCAGGTCGCCCTGCGTGGCGAGCCGGTCGAACTCCGCCAGATCGCCGAGGAGCGGCTCGGTCTGCAGGCCCGCAAGGGTGAGGTCCGCGCCGACCGACAGCCCCTGACGGCCGTTCACGATCAGCTCGCCCGAAAGCGTGCCCCCGTAGGCCGCGACCTCGCGCAGGTCGGCCACCAGCCGGGCGCGGTCGAGCGTCAGGATCGCCTTCGTGGCCCCGAGCTTCAGCCGGCCGAAATCGACGCTGCCCGCCGAGAGCGCGAGGCCCAGATCGAGCGCCGAAAGTGCGCTCACGTCGATGGGCTGGCGCGACCAGCCCTTGCCTGCGTCTCCTCCGCCGCCCGTGCCGCCACCGCCGGTGGAAAGCCCTGCGAGGTTCAGCGTCTCGGCGCGCAGGTTCGCCTCGAGCTTCGGGCGCTCGCCCTGCGGGATCAGATCCGCATCGACGGCCAGACGGTTGCCGTCGGCCGTCACCTGCCCCTTCCGCAGATGGAGCGTGCCGCCCTCGGCGAGGGTGAGCCCGCCCGTGAGAGCGATCTGGCGCCGGCCCAGCCCCTCGGGCAAGGCGGGACGCTCCCGGCCGAAGAGCGCCGCCAGATCGCCGAGATCGCCGAGCGCCGCATCGATCTTGCCCTCGGCCATGGGCGGGGCGCTGCCCGCTTCGCCGTCGAAGCCGATCCGGGCCGCGCCCGTGACCAGCGAGAGCCGCACGGGCGCCACGCGGCCGGCAAGGCTGGTGCCCGCCTCGGCGAGCCGGCCTTCGACCGCAAAGCCGCGGCCGTTGGCCTGTCCCGAGAGCGTGAGATCCGCCGGTCCTCCCGCTTCGGGAAGGCTCACGCGCATGTCGAGCGCCGAGATCTCGGTGCGCAGGCCCGCCGCCCGGTCGATCCAGAGCACGCGTCCCCCGGTGACCAGCCCCTCGTCGAGCGAGAAGAGCGGAAAGCCCGCCTGCGCCGAGGCCGGCGCCGGGCCGGCCTGGCCCTCGGCCGCGGCGCCCTCCGTCCCGCGCGGCGGGGGCGAGAGATCCCAGTTGGCCCGGCCCTCGGCATCCCGCTCGAGCCGGATCACCGGCTCTTCGAGCGCGATCCGGCTGATGCGCCAGGCGCCGCTCATCAGCGCGAGCGTGTCGAGCCCGATCTCGAGCGAGCGGGCCTCGAGCATCGGCCCCTCGTCGGTCCAGGGCGCGTTGGCCACGGTGACGGGTCCCGTGCGCACCCCGAGACGCGGCCAGATCGAGGGCCGCACATCGCCCGAAATCGTCATGGCGCGGCCGGTCGCCGCCTCGAATTCGCGGGCCGCAAGCTCGGCCACCCGCTCGCGCGGCATGAGCACGAGGGCCACGAGGAACAGGGCCACGAGCCCGAAGAGCACAGCCGCCAGACGGACCAGCCAGCGCATCGACACCTCCGATCTGTGTCGGGAAAGCCTAGCGGCCGCGTTCCGCCGCAGCAAGCAGCCTGCCGGAGCGCCGGGGCCGCGCCGGTCAGGATTGCGTGAGGCTGCGCCTGCGGGCCTTCGCCGTGCGGCCCTCTGCGTCTTGCCCCGGAGCCGCCGAGGCCCTAGACAGTCGCAACCGCCCAAACCGGAAGAATGCCATGTCGAAACTGACGTCGATCGAGCACCACAAGCCGAAGAAGAAGGGCACGCAGCTCGTCTTCTGGGGCCTCGTCGGGCTGATGGCCGTGGGCCTCGGCGGCTTTGGCGTGACCAATTTCGGCGGCGGCCTCACCACGGTCGGCAGCGTGGGCGACCGCGACATCACCACGGGGGCCTATGCCCGCGCGCTCCAGCAGGAGATGCGGGCGCTCGGCGCGCAGATCAACCAGCCGGTCACGATGGAGATGGCCAGGGCCTTCGGCCTCGACCAGCAGGTGCGCCGCCGGCTCGTCACCGAGGCCGCGCTCTCGAACGAGGCCGACCGGATCGGCCTGTCGGTGGGCGACGAGCGCGTGGCGCGCGAGATCACCGGCACGGATGCCTTCCACGGCCCCTCGGGCCAGTTCGACCGCGAGACCTATCGGCTCGTGCTGCGCCAGAACAACCTTTCCGAGGGCGAGTTCGAGACCGGCCTGCGCGAGGATATGGCGCGCTCTCTCCTGCAGGGCGCGGTGGGCGGCGGCTTCACCGCTCCGGCCCGGATGGTGGATACGCTCCACGCCTATATCGCCGAGCGGCGGAGCTTCGGGCTGCTGCGCGTGACCGAGGCCAATCTCGCCGAACCGCTGGCCGCGCCGACCGATGCCGAGCTTCAGGCCTGGTACGAGGCGCATCCCGCCGATTTCACCGCCCCCGAGACCAAGCGCATCACCTATGCCGCGCTGCTGCCGCAGGATGTGGCGGCGACCCTGCCGGCGGACGAGGCGGCGCTGCGCCGGCTCTATGACGAGCGGCACGCCGAGTTCGTGCAGCCCGAGCGGCGGCTGGTCGAGCGGCTGGTCTTCCCCACCGCCGAGGCCGCCGCGGAAGCGCGCCAGCGCCTCGATGCCGGCACGCCCTTCGAGACGCTCGTCGCCGAGCGCGGGCTGGAGCTGGCCGACATCGACCTCGGCGATGCGTCGCGGGACGCTCTCGGGGGGGCGGCGGACGCCGTCTTCGCCCTGACCGCGCCCGGCATCGCGGGTCCGGTCGAGACCGACCTCGGCCCGGCGCTCTTCCGGGTGAACGGGGTGATCGCGGCGCATGAGACACCCTTCGACGAGGTGCGCGACGATCTCCTCACGGAATATCAGCAGGAGGCCGCGGGCCGCGCCATCGCGGGCCGCCGCGAGCAGATCGACGACCTTCTGGCCGCCGGCGCCACGCTCGAGGATCTTGCCGGCGAGGCCGGCATGAAGATCGCGACCGTCGATTACGCGCCGGGTCTCGATTCCGACATCTCGGGCTACGAGGCCTTCCGCACGGCCGCCGACAAGCTGCAGAAGGACGATTTCCCCGAGACGATCCTTTTGAACGACGGCGGCCTTCTGGCCATGCGTCTGGACGAGGTCGTGGCGCCGAAGCTCAAGCCCTTCGAGGAGGTGCGCGACGATGTGGCCGAGGCTGCCCGCAAGGACGCCCTGACCAAGGCGCTGGCCGCCCGCGCGACCCAGATCGCCAAGGCCGCCGAAGAGGGCACCGACCTCGGCAGCTTCGGCCCGGTCGAGGATCTGGGACCGATGACCCGCGACGGCTTCGTCGAGGGGGTGCCCGAGACGCTCGTGTCCTCCGCCTTCGAGATGCAGCAGGGCGCCTTCCGCGCGATCGAGGGCCCGGACTTCGCCGGTGTCCTGCGGCTCGACGCGATCGAGCCCGCGGCGGCCGACGACGAGGCGGCCAAGGCGCTCAAGGCCTCGCTCTCGGCGCAGATCGAGCAGGCGCTGTCGCAGGATGCGCTCGCGCTCTTTTCCAGCAGCCTGATGCAGGAGGCCGGCATCACGCTCAACGATGCCGCCATCTCTGCGGTTCAGGCCCAGTTCCAGTAAGAGGCCCCCCTTGTCGCTCGTGACCTCCTTCGAAAGCTTCGAGCGCGGCTGGAATGCCGGGCAGAACCAGCTCGTCTATGCCCGGCTGACCGCGGATCTCGACACGCCGGTGTCGCTGATGCTGAAGCTGGCCGAGGCGCGCACCGACACGTTCATGCTGGAATCGGTGACGGGCGGCGAGATCCGCGGCCGCTATTCGGTCGTGGGCATGAAGCCCGATCTGATCTGGCAGTGCCATGGGCAGGACAGCCGCATCAACCGCGAGGCCCGCTTCGACCGTCAGGCCTTCCAGTCGCTCGAGGGGCATCCGCTCGAGACGCTGCGGGCGCTGATCGCCGAGAGCCGGATCGAGATGCCGGCCGACCTGCCCCCCATCGCGGCGGGCCTGTTCGGCTATCTCGGCTATGACATGATCCGGCTGGTCGAGCATCTGCCGGGGATCAATCCCGATCCGCTGGGCCTGCCCGATGCGGTGCTGATGCGGCCCTCGGTCGTGGCGGTGCTCGACGGGGTGAAGGGCGAGGTGACCGTGGTGGCCCCCGCCTGGGTCTCGTCGGGCCTCTCGGCGCGGGCCGCCTATGCGCAGGCGGCCGAGCGGGTGATGGATGCGCTGCGCGATCTCGACCGTGCGCCGCCCGTGCAGCGCGACTTCGGCGAGGTGGCGCAGGTGGGCGAGATGCGCTCGAACTTCAGCCACGAGGGCTACAAGGCCGCGGTCGAGAAGGCCAAGGACTATATTCGCGCGGGCGACATCTTCCAGGTGGTGCCGTCGCAGCGCTGGGCGCAGGACTTCCGTCTGCCGCCCTTCGCGCTCTACCGCAGCTTGCGCAAGACCAACCCCTCGCCCTTCATGTTCTTCTTCAACTTCGGGGGTTTCCAGGTGGTGGGGGCCAGCCCCGAGATCCTCGTGCGGCTGCGCGACCGCGAAGTGACGGTCCGTCCCATCGCCGGCACCCGCAAGCGCGGCGCGACGCCCGAGGAGGACCGCGCGCTGGAGGCCGACCTCCTGTCGGACAAGAAGGAACTGGCCGAGCATCTGATGCTGCTCGACCTCGGGCGCAACGATGTGGGCCGGGTGGCCCGGATCGGCACCGTGCGCCCGACCGAGAAGTTCATCATCGAGCGCTATTCCCACGTCATGCACATCGTCTCGAACGTGGTGGGCGAGATCGCGGAGGGCGAGGATGCGCTCTCGGCGCTGCTGGCGGGCCTGCCGGCCGGCACGGTTTCGGGCGCGCCCAAGGTGCGGGCGATGGAGATCATCGACGAGCTCGAGCCGGAAAAGCGCGGCGTCTATGGCGGCGGCGTGGGCTATTTCGCGGCCAATGGGGAAATGGATTTCTGCATTGCCCTGCGGACCGCGGTCCTGAAGGACGAGACGCTCTACATCCAGTCGGGCGGCGGCGTGGTCTATGACAGCGATCCCGAGGCCGAATATCAGGAGACGGTCAACAAGGCCATGGCGCTCCGCAGGGCCGCCGAGGATGCGGGCCTCTTCGCCCGCCGCGCCGGGAACGGCTGACGGCCCCAAGGCACCGCGCCCGTATGGGCGGGCCTTGACAGGTCCGCACCTTCACGCCGCCCCGGAGGACATCTGCCGGCGCGTTCCCGGCCCGGCCGGGACGCGCCTGCGGCGCGAGAGGCCCTGCCCGGAGGGCCCTCCCCTCAGGCGGAAGCCCGGCCCTTACCCTCAGCGCAGGAGCGCCGTGGCGGGGGCCAGCGCCACGCCATCGGCGCGCCCCTCGAGGGACCATTCCATCAGGCCCTTCAGCGTCTCGGGGCGCGTGTCGCCGAGGATCATCGCCCGCCCGTCCTGCGCCGCCTTGAAGGCCGCCCGGTCGAGGGCGCGCCGCACCGAGGCCGCATCCGCCTCGCCCTCGTCGAGGCGCCGGAAGACGACCGCCGAGGGCAGACCCTCCCGCCGGGCCACCTGATCGGCCGCATTGAGCCCGTGGTCGTGGGTGACAAGTCCCCTGCCCTGCGCGGCGAGGATCTCCACCACCTGCGTCGACAGGGAGCGCGTTGCCTGAAAGCCGCCCGCGGGCAGGTCGATCAGGCCCACCGCCTCGGGCAGGGCTGCGGCAGCGCTCTCGAGCGTCACCTCGACGTCGGAGGGCATCGCATCCTCGGGCAAGCCGCTGGCGAGCATCAGCACCTCATGACCGGCCGCGCGGTAGATCCCGGCCGCGGTGGCCGCGTCGGGGGCCTGCGGGTCGATCACGAAGGTGACGGGGAAGGACAGGGCCGCGAGCGCCTCGCGGTCGAGAAGCGGGCCGCCCGTGTCCTGCAGGAGGATCGAGAGGAGCGGCTTCCGGCCCGGGTTCTCGAAGGGCTGCGCGTAGCGGCGCAGCGGCGGCTGCGCGGCCGCAGGCTCGGCGGAGGGCGCGGGATCGCCGATCCGCGGCAG
>NZ_MABH01000194.1 GCF_001720585.1 Cereibacter johrii
CTCGGCTGCCCGCTTCGCCGCGGCGCCGTCGCTGTAATGGAGCGGCGGTGCCAGCCGGCGCACATCGACCGTCAAGCCCGCCACCGGACGCGCCCCCGCCGCCGTCAGCCGCTCGCCGGCAGACCCGGCCCTCACCTCGGTCAGGAAGCCCTGACCCTCGACCGTCACCTCGGAGGCGCCGGGGATCGCGCGGCCCCCGACCGGCGCCGGGGAGGCACAGGCCGAGAGCGCGCCCATCACGATGAGGACCCCGCCGGCGCGCACCGGCTCACTCCGCCGCCATGGCGCCCATGCGCCCCGTCTTCTTGGCCTTGATCCGGTCCTCGATCTCTTCGCGATAGTGCCGGATCAGGCCCTGGATCGGCCAGGCCGCCGCATCGCCGAGCGCGCAGATCGTGTGGCCCTCGACCTGCTTCGTCACCGACAGCAGCATGTCGATCTCTTCGACCTCGGCCTCGCCGCGCACCAGCCGGTCCATCACGCGCATCATCCAGCCCGTGCCCTCGCGGCAGGGCGTGCACTGGCCGCAGCTCTCGTGCTTGAAAAACTTGGCCAGCCGCCAGACCGCCTTGATGACGTCGGTCTGCTGATCCATCACGATCATGCAGGCGGTGCCGAACGAGGATTTCAGCTCGCGCATCCCGTCATAGTCCATGACGGCATTCTCGCACTGCTCGGCCGGGATGATCGGGCAGGAGGCGCCGCCGGGAATGACGGCCTTGAGGTTCTTCCAGCCGCCGCGGACGCCGCCGCCGTGCTTCTCGATGAGTTCCTTCATCGAGATCGACATGCTCTCCTCGATGACGCAGGGCGTGTTGACGTGCCCCGACATGGCGAAGAGCTTCACGCCCGCATTGTTCGGCCGGCCGAACGAGGCGAACCACTCGCCGCCGCGGCGCAGGATCGCGGGAATGACGGCGATCGACTCGACGTTGTTCACCGTGGTCGGGCAGCCGTAAAGGCCCGAGCCCGCCGGGAACGGCGGCTTCATCCGCGGCATCCCCTTCTTGCCCTCGAGGCTCTCAAGGAGCGCGGTCTCTTCGCCGCAGATGTAGGCGCCCGCCCCGTGATGGAGGTAGACGTCGAAATCGTAGCCCGACTTCGCCGCATTCCGGCCGATCAGACCCGCGTCATAGGCCTCGTCGATGGCGGCCTGCAGCGCTTCCTTCTCGCGGACATATTCGCCGCGGATGTAGATGTAGGCCGCAACCGCCCCCATTGCGAAGCCCGCCAGCAGCGCACCCTCGACCAGCGTATGCGGGTCGTGGCGCATGATCTCGCGGTCCTTGCAGGTCGCGGGCTCGGATTCGTCGGCATTGATGACGAGATAGGCCGGGCGCCCGTCCGACTGCTTGGGCATGAAGGACCATTTGAGGCCGGTCGGGAAGCCCGCCCCGCCCCGGCCGCGCAGGCCCGAGGCCTTCACGATGTCGATGATCTTGTCGCGCCCGAGCGCGAGCAGGTCCGCGGTCCCGTCCCACTGGCCCCGGGCCATCGCGCCCTTCAGGCTGCGGTCCTGCATCCCGTAGAGGTTGGTGAAGATCCGGTCCTGGTCCTTCAGCATCGCATCGTCCTCATTTGCCCTGGCGCCGTCGCCAGATCCGCCAGGTTGTCACCAGCGCCCAACTGAACCCGGCGAGCGCCGCCAGGTCGAAGAGAAGGACGATCCGAGCCGGCAGGCCCAGCCATCCTCCCAGGATCTGCGCCCCGATCCACATGAGGCCCGTCGCCGCAATCACCAGCGCAACTTGTCGCGCCTGCCGCGTGTCGTCGGGCCCGACCGCCATCAGCCCTCGGGCTTCTGCGGATCGGAGGTCTGCGCGCCCGGCTCGGCCGTGGCCGTGCCGCCCGTGGCCACGCCGGGCTTCTCGGGCCGGCCCGCCTTGTCGGCCGGGGCCTCCTCGACGCTCACGCCGGTCTTGTCGACCGGATGGCCGGCACCCGGGGTCGGCTGCCGCGCCTCGCCCCCGGCGTCGGACACCGGCGGGCGCCGGCCGAGCCACGGGGGCAGAAGCGGCACCTCGGTGCCGTCGATGCGCTTGATCGTGTCACCGATCCCCAGCGCCAGCGCCACCGAGGCATTGTGCTCGGAGGCCTGCGGGCCGATCTCGGTGAGGCTCGTGGCCCCGCCCGCGGGCTCGGAGGAGAAGCGCCCGGCCTGCGGCCCGGGCCGCGGCACTTCGCCCGCCGAGAAACGGTCGATCAGCGCGGCCAGCGTCTCGGCCGTCAGATCCTCGTAATAGTCCTTGCCGATTTGCGCCATCGGCGCATTGGCGCAAGCGCCGAGGCACTCGACCTCTTCCCACGAGAAGCGGCCATCGGCCGACAGCATGTGCGGCTGCGGCGCGATCTTCTCCTTGCAGACCCGGATCAGCTCCTCGGCGCCGCAGATCAGGCACGAGGTGGTGCCGCAGATCTGGATATGGGCCACGCGGCCCACCGGCTGCAGCTGGAACATGAAGTAGAAGGTCGCCACTTCCAGCGCGCGGATGTAGGCCATCCCGAGCAGGTCGGCCACATATTCGATGGCCGGCTTCGTGAGCCAGCCCTCCTGTTCCTGAGCGCGGAAGAGCAGCGGGATGATCGCCGAGGCCTGACGGCCCTCGGGATATTTCGTCATCTGACCCTTCGCCCATTCGAGGTTCGCCGGCGTGAAGGCGAAGCTGTCGGGCTGGGCGTGATGCAGGCGGCGAAGCATTAGCGGTCGATCTCCCCGAACACGACGTCGAGCGTGCCGATGATGGCGGACACATCGGCCAGCAGGTGCCCCTTGGCGATGTAGTCGATGGCTTGCAGATGCAGGAAGCCCGGCGCGCGGATCTTGGCGCGGTAGGGCCGGTTGGTCCCGTCGGCCACGAGATAGACGCCGAACTCGCCCTTGGGCGCCTCGACGGCGGCATAGACCTCGCCCGCGGGAACGTGGAAGCCCTCGGTATAGAGCTTGAAATGGTGGATGAGCGCCTCCATCGAGGTCTTCATCTCGCCCCGCGGCGGCGGCGTGATCTTGCCGCGCGCCAGCACGTCGCCCTTCTCCACCCGGAGCTTGGCCAGACATTGCTGGATGATGCGGGTGGACTGGCGCATCTCTTCCATGCGGCAGAGATAGCGGTCGTAGCAGTCGCCGTTCTTGCCCACCGGGATCTGGAAGTCGAACTCGTCGTAGCACTCGTAGGGCTGCGAACGCCGCAGATCCCATGCGAAGCCCGAGCCGCGCACCATCACGCCCGAGAAGCCCCAGTCGAGGATGTCCTTCTCGGAGATGATGCCGATATCGACGTTGCGCTGCTTGAAGATCCGGTTCTCGGTCAGAAGCGAGTCGAGATCGTCGAGCACCTTCGGGAAATGCTCGGCCCACTCCTCGATATCCTCGATGAGGCGCGGCGTCAGATCCTGATGCACCCCGCCCGGCCGGAAATAGGCGGCGTGGAGCCGGGCGCCCGAGGCGCGCTCGTAGAAGACCATCAGCTTCTCGCGCTCCTCGAAGCCCCAGAGCGGCGGCGTCAGCGCGCCCACGTCCATGGCCTGCGTGGTCACGTTCAGCAGGTGGTTCAGGATGCGGCCGATCTCGGAATAGAGCACGCGGATCAGGCTCGCCCGCCGCGGCACGGCCACGCCCGTCAGCCGCTCGATCGCCAGACACCAGGCATGTTCCTGGTTCATCGGCGCCACATAGTCGAGCCGGTCGAAATAGGGCAGGTTCTGCAGGTAGGTCCGGCTCTCCATCAGCTTCTCGGTCCCGCGGTGCAGCAGGCCGATATGCGGGTCGCAGCGTTCCACCACCTCGCCGTCAAGCTCGAGCACGAGACGCAGAACCCCGTGCGCCGCAGGGTGTTGCGGGCCGAAGTTGATGTTGAAGTTGCGAAGCTTCTGCTCGCCGGTCAGCACGTCGTCGAACTTGGTGTCCATGGCCATCCCCTTACGTCCGCGCCTTGTCGTCGCCCGGCAGGATGTAGTCCGCCCCCTCCCACGGCGAGAGGAAATCGAACTGGCGATATTCCTGCACGAGTTTCACCGGCTCGTAGACGACGCGCTTCTGGACCTCGTCATAGCGCACCTCGGTATAGCCCGTGGTCGGGAAGTCCTTGCGCATCGGATGGCCGCGGAAGCCGTAGTCGGTCAGGATCCGCCGCAGGTCGGGGTGACCGGTGAAGAGGATGCCGAACATGTCGAACACCTCGCGCTCGAACCAGTTCGCCGACGGATGGACCGAGTGGATAGACGCCACCGTCTCGTCCTCGCGGACCTGCATCTTCAGGCGGATCCGCTGGTTCTGATACATCGACAGGAAGTGATAGACCATGTCGAAGCGCGCGGGACGCTCGGGATGGTCGATCGCCGTGATGTCGACGAGGCTCGAGAAGCGGCAGCTCGCGTCGGACCGGAGGAACTCCACCAGCCCGACGATGCGGTTGGGCACGACGTCGAGCGTCAGCTCGCCGAACTCGACCCGGTGGCCGAGGATCGCATCGGGCTGGCGCATCTGGACATGCGCGGCCAGTTCCTGAAGGGCTTCGGCCATCTGGGTCTCCTCAGCGCGTGATGGTGCCGGTGCGGCGGATCTTCCGCTGCAACTGGAGGATGCCATAGAGCAGCGCCTCGGCCGTGGGCGGGCAGCCCGGGACGTAGATGTCGACCGGCACGATCCGGTCGCAGCCGCGCACCACCGAGTAGCTGTAATGGTAGTAGCCGCCGCCGTTCGCACAGGATCCCATCGAGATCACATAGCGCGGCTCGGGCATCTGGTCGTAGACCTTGCGCAGCGCGGGCGCCATCTTGTTGGTCAGCGTGCCGGCCACGATCATCACGTCGGACTGGCGCGGAGAGGCGCGCGGCGCCACCCCGAACCGCTCCACGTCGTAGCGCGGCATCGAGGTGTGCATCATCTCGACGGCGCAGCAGGCGAGGCCGAAGGTCATCCAGTGCAGCGAGCCGGTGCGCGCCCAGTTGATGAGATCCTCGGTCGTGGTGAGCAGGAAGCCCTTGTCCTGAAGCTCGCGGTTCAGGGACTGCGTGTCATAGTCGCGGTCGGGCCCCGCGGTATTGAGGCCGGTCATTGCCATTCCAGCGCTCCCTTCTTCCATTCATAGGCGAAGCCCACCGTCAGCACGCCGAGGAAGACCATCATCGACCAGAAGGCCGTCATCGAAATGTCGCCGAAGGCCACAGCCCAGGGGAAGAGGAAGGCCACCTCGAGGTCGAAGATGATGAAGAGGATGGACACGAGGTAGAACCGCACCTCGAACTTCATCCGCGCATCGTCGAACGCATTGAAACCGCACTCATAGGCGGACACCTTCTCGGGGTCCGGCCGCCTGACCGCGACGATCACCGCCGACAGCATGAGCAGGAGCCCGAGGCCTCCTGCCAGCACCGTCAGGATGACGATGGGAAGAAACTCTCGCAGAAGATCGTCCATGGCGGCTCCCTCGGCTGGCAGCTGCGCGCCGTTTCCGGCAGCGCAGGCAGTCACGTGCTGACGCCTCGTTTACTCTCAGCCCCGTCCGGGGTCAACCGAAGGTCGCGACAAAACACCGCGACTGAAATGTGCCTTATGTCATTGGTATGCAATGGTGAACTGAAATTATGCTTATGCAGCAATGCGGAGCGGGTGCGACCTGTCGCACCCCGGCCCCGACTCAGACCTTGGCGGACCATGCGGCGGCGCGGCGTCCGAAAAAGGCCTCCACCCCTTCCCGCGCCTCGTGGCTCTCCCAGCGGTTGACGAGGGCCGCCACGCTCGCCTCGACGGTCTCGTCGTCGATCCGGGGGCCGAACCGGCGCAGGAGCGCCTTGGCCTCGGCCACCGCGCCCGGCGCACAGGAGAGATAGGGCAGGATCTCGGCCTCGACCGCCGCATCGAGCGCCTCGGCCGGCATGGCCCCCGCGAGGAAGCCCAGCCGCACCGCCTCCTCGGCGCCGAAGAGCCGCGCCGAGAAGAAGACGCGCCGCGCCATGGCCTCGCCCACGCGCGCGGCCACATAGGGGCCGATGGTGGCCGGGATCAGCCCGAGGCGCGTCTCGGTGAGGCCGAAGCGGGCCCCCTCCGCACCGAAGGCCACGTCGCAGACCGAGATCAGCCCGAGGCCGCCGCCGAAGGCCTGCCCCTGCACCCGCCCGATCAGCGGCTTGGGCAGTTCGTTCAGCGCGCGCAGCATCTGGGCGAGCCTGCGCGCCTCGGACGCGCGCGTGGGCCCGTCCGCCGCCATCTGCGCCTTCATCCAGCCGAGATCCCCCCCGGCACAGAAGCTCTCGCCCGTGGCCGCCAGCACCACGACACGCACGGTGGCTGACGCCGCCAGACGCGCCGCGGCCTCGGTCAGTTCCGCGATCATCGCGGCCGACAGCGCATTGTGCTTCTCGGGCCGGTCGAGCGTCAGGGTCGCCACGCCCCGGGGATCCTCGGCGATGGAAATGGTCTCGAACATCCGTTCCTCCTCTCAGCCGGTCCGCAGGCGCTGCGCGAGTTCCGCCGCCGCCGCCAGCTTCTCCGGGTCGAGCCCGGTCTCAAAGCCCCGCGCCGCCAGATGGGCCGCCACCGCTTCGGTCGCCACATTGCCCGCGGCCCCGGGCGCATAGGGGCAGCCGCCGAGGCCGCCCACCGCCGCATCCACCACGCGCAGGCCCCGCTCCAGCGCCGCGTCGATCACCTGCAGCGCCCGGCCCGCCGTGTCGTGGCAGTGGGCGGCAAGACGGTCCGGCGGCATCTCGCCCAGAACCGCCGCCAGCATCGCGTCGAACCCCTCGGGCGTGGCGCGGCCCACCGTATCGCCGAGCGAGACCTCGGCGCAGCCCAGATCGCGCAGCGCCGCCGCGACGCGCGCGACCGCACCGGGCGGCGTCGGCCCGTCGAAGGGGCAGTCCACCGCCATCGAGACATAGCCCCTGAGCCGCGTCCCGTCGCGCCCCGCGGCCTCGGCGATGGGCGCAAGCCGCGCGAGGCTCTCGGCCACCGTGCAGTTGAGGTTCGCCTTCGAGAAGCCCTCGGAGGCCGAGACGAAGACCGCGATCTCGCCCGCACCCGCAGCGACGGCCGCCTCGTAGCCGCGGAGGTTGGGCGCGAGTGCCGCATAGGTCACGCCGGGCCTGCGGCCGATGCCGGCCAGCACCGCGGCGCCATCGGCCATCTGCGGCACCCATTTCGGGCTCACGAAGCTCGCCACCTCGATCCGGCGGAAGCCGCAGGCGGACAGCGCATCCACGAGCGCGATCTTTTCCGCCGTGGGAATGGCGCGCGCCTCGTTCTGCAGCCCGTCGCGCGGGCCGACCTCGAAGATCTCGACCCGCCCCGCCCCGACGGACCCGCCTGCCTGCGCCTCAGCCATCGGCCTCCTCCAGCCGCACGAGCGCCGCCCCGGCCTCGACCTGCGCGCCGGCCTCGACCAGCACCTCGGCCACCGTGCCGTCCCGGGCGGCGGTCAGCACATGCTCCATCTTCATGGCCTCGATCACCGCGAGCCGGTCGCCCTTCTCCACCCGGTCGCCAGCCCGCACCGCCAGTTCCCGGACGAGGCCCGGCATGGGCGAGAGGGTGAGCCCGCCCTGCCCCGCCTCCTCGGTGCCGCGGTCGAGCGGATCGGGGATCTCGAAGCTGACGGTGCCCGTGCGGGCGAAGACATGGACCTGCGCGCCGATCCGCAGCACCCGGGCCGGAGGGCGGCCCGCGACCGCCCAGCCCTCGGGGCGCAGCCGCG
>NZ_MABH01000195.1 GCF_001720585.1 Cereibacter johrii
CGGCGCCCGCCTCGGTCAGGCGGCGCGCGGCCTCCTCGAGCACGAGCCGCCCCGGCAGTTCGAGCGCGGGGCGCTCGTCCCCCAGCGGCTCCGCCACCGCGTCGATGCGGATGACGCGGGCGCGGTTCACCTCGCGCGCGAAGGCCGAGATATAGTCGTTCGCGGGCCGCATCACGATGTCCTGTCCCGTGCCCACCTGCTCCAGCCGCCCGTCGCGCAGGATGGCGATCCGGTCGCCGAGGCGCAGCGCCTCGTCGAGGTCGTGGGTGATGAAGACGATGGTCTTGTGCAGCTCCTCCTGCAGTTCGAGGAGAACGGCCTGCATGTCGAGCCGGATCAGCGGATCGAGCGCCGAGAAGGCCTCGTCCATCAGCAGGATGTCGGCATCGGTGGCCAGCGCCCGCGCCAGCCCCACGCGCTGCTGCATCCCGCCCGAGAGCTGCGAGGGATAGCTCTCCTCATAGCCCTTCAGCCCCACGCGCTCGATCCAGCGCCGCGCCACCGGCTCGGCCTCGGACCGCGACATGCCGCGGATGTCGAGCCCGTAGCAGGTGTTCTCGAGCACGGTCCGGTGCGGCAGGAGCCCGAATTTCTGGAACACCATGGCCGTGCGCGTGCGGCGGAAGGCACGCAGTTCGGCCGGGCTCATCTTGCAGACATCGGCGCCGTCGAACAGGATCTCGCCCGCGGTGGGGGCAATCAGCCCGTTGATATGCCGGATCAGCGTGGATTTGCCCGAGCCCGACAGGCCCATGATGACGGTGATCTTGCCGGGCGGGATCTCGAGCGAGATGTCGGTCAGGCCCAGCACATGGCCGTGGCGGCGGTTCAGCTCGCCCTTGGTCAGGCCGCGCCGGACCGCCTCCACATGCGAGGCGCCATCGGGCCCGAAGATCTTGTAGAGGTTGCGGATCTCGAGGCCGGGAAGGGCGGGGGCCTCCTCCTCGTCCTCGATCTGCACGAGGGTCTGGTCAGTCATGCGCGGCCTCCCGGTGTTTCTGCAGCCGCCGGCCGAAGGCCTGGCTCGTGCGGTCGAAGACGATGGCGATGGCCACGAGCGCGAAGCCGTTCATGAAGCCCAGCGTGAAGAACTGGTTGTTGATGGCCTGCAGCACGTTCTTGCCGAGGCCGCCCACGCCCACCATCGAGGCCACGACGACCATCGAGAGCGACATCATGATCGTCTGGTTGACCCCGGTCATCAGGGCGGGCAGCGCCAGCGGCAGCTGCACGTTCCACAGCTTCTGGCGCGCCGAGGAGCCGAAGGCCTCGGCCGCCTCCAGCACCTCGGCATCCACGAGCCGGATGCCGAGATTGGTCAGGCGGATCATGGGCGGGACGGCATAGATCACCACGGCGATCATGCCCGGCACCTTGCCGATGCCGAAGATCACCACGACGGGAATGAGATAGACGAAGGAGGGCAGCGTCTGCATCACGTCGAGCACGGGATTGACGAGCCGCTGCATCCGGTCGGAGCGGGCCGCGAGGATGCCGATGGGCAGGCCGATGATGACGGCGACAACGGTGCAGACCGACACCATGGCGAGCGTCACCATCGTATCCTCCCACAGGCCGAACCAGCCGATGGCGCACATGGCCACGGCCGAGCCCGCCACGATACGCCAGCTGCGCGATCCGGCCCAGACGATGGCGAGGAGCACCGCGAGCACGACGATCCAGGGGGTGGAGGTGAAGGCGCGCTCGATGGCGTTCAGCGCAAGCTGAAGCGGCGCCGTGGCGGCGTCGATCGCGTCGGAGAAGCTGCGCACGAGGTCGCGGAAACTTCCGTCGATGGTCTTGCGCATCATGCGCAGGGTTCTGCCGTCCAGCGCGGGAAACTGGCAGAAGGATTCGGGCAAGCTCCAGCAGGCGGAGGCCATCCTGTTCCTCTCGGGTAAGGTCAAAGAACGAAGCCGGGCAGGGTCTGCCCGGCTTCGGGTCGGGCGCTCAGAGCGCCGAGGCGACCCGGTCGGCCACGTCGGCCGGAAGCCAGGCGCGCCAGAGGTCGGGATAGGTCTCGAGGAAGTGGTAGGCCGCATCCTCGTTGGTGGCCTGGCTCTCGTCCATCCAGGCGAGAAGCTGGCCCACCGTCTCGTTGCTCCAGCTGCGGGCCTTCACATAGTCCATGGCCACGCCCGCCTTCTCGGCGAAGGAGGGGGTGACGGCGGTGAAGACCTCGGACACCGGATAGGAGTTCACCTTGGGGTCGGCGCAATCCGGCACCGCGGTGCAGGCATCCCAGGCGGCCTTGTCGTGGGGCACCGAGAAGGGCAGGCGCACCATGTCGTACTTGCCGAGGATGGCCGTCGGCGCCCAGTAATAGCCGAGCCAGCCCGCCTCGCGCTCGTAGGCATTGGCGATCGAGCCGTCGAGCCCCGCGGCCGAGCCCGTGTCCACGAGATCGAAGCCGCGGTCCTCGGCGCCGAGCGCCCGGAACAGGTTCTCGGTCGTGACCTGGCAGTTCCAGCCCGAGGGGCAGTTGTGGACGGCGCCGCGCGAGGCATCCTCGGGGGCAGGGAAGAGATCGGGATGCTCCAGCGCCTTCTCGACGCTGTCGATCTCGGGATGGGCCTCGGCGAGGTAGCGCGGGATCCACCAGCCCTCGACGCCGCCATCCTTAAGGATCTGGGCCGCGATCACCATGCGCCCCTCCTCGACCGCCGCCTCGAGCGGGGTGCGCACGGCATTGACCCAGAGTTCGGGCGCCATGTCGGGCTCGCCCTTCTCGTTCATCGAGGTGAAGGTGGGCATCGTGTCGCCGGCCACCAGTTCGACCGTGCAGCCGAACCCTTCCTCGAGGATGATCTTGTCGACCTGAGCCGCGAGCCCGGCCGAGGCCCAGTTCATCTCGGCGATGCTGATCCGGCCGCAGTCTTCGGCCGCCCAGGCGGGAGCCGCGAGGGCTGCGAAGGATACGGCGAGGCAACCGGAAGCGAGGCGCTTCGTCATGGACGTTCTCCTGTCTTTGCGGCACGCATGAGACGATCGCCGGCGTGCCGCAGACACCGGAAATCCTGTGGATTGTCTGAGCCCGCTCGCTGCACCGGAAGGCGCGGGGCTGTTGGCCATGCCGACCGCCGGAGCGGCCCGCGGGCCCCGGACGCAAGGCATCCGGTGGTTCGAGCACGGGCGGCGGGCCGAAGGCCCTGCGCCGCAGTTGCACTCGATGGTCCGCCGCGCAAAGCGCCGCGGTTGCGGGCGCAGGATGCACCCGGCGGGAGGGGCGGACGAGCGCCCGAAACGGATGGACGCGCGCTGCGTCCGGCGAAGGATGAACGCGCCCCGCAGGGGCGGCGCGCAAGAATATGCCGAAACCGACGTGCGATGTCGTAAATGAAACATCGAGCCGGTGCAACCCGTTGCGTGGCAAAGCCCTCGGTTCCTGTGCCCGCGCGACGGGGAGGCCCCTCTTCCGCCGCCTGCCGGGCGCGACCCTGACGCGAGCGGATTTGGGCGCGGCTCAATCTGAGGTTTTTTGGTCCATCAAGAGCGCGTGACGTCACCTCTGCAACTTGTCGCCTTGAAACTTTTGAGGCTTGTCATGCTGCCCGGACGCGTTACGCTTCTTCCCATCGCAAGGACCCGGTGTGATTCCGGGTGGCTCTTCCGGCCGCTGATCCGCCGGACCACGCTCGACCCACTTCGATCCGAAGATGTGAGCCCGATAGTGCATGCAGCCCCCGGCGGCCGTTCCATTTCCGGAACCGGTCCCGAGGCGCTGGGATCTGACGACCCTCTCCGAAGATCCCTCCCCGCAGCCGCGGGTGCCCCGGCATGTCGCGCGGTCTTCCGATCGATGGACCATGACGCTTGCCAGGATTTTCATGACGAAGACGTTCGAACCTGTTTCTTCCGCCGCGGATCCGCGGCCCGAGGCGGTCCCCCCCGCGCGCGAGATCCTTCTCGATAAGATGCTCGACGCGCCCTTCGACGGCGACGAGGCGGCGATGATCCGCGCCGTGGGCTTCCGCTTCCTGATCGGCGAGGATTTCCGCACCCACGCGCGCGACCCCTTCGCCCCCGGGCTCCACACGCTCTGGATCCACCGCATCGGCGTTCATGCCGACAACCTGCGCCCGCCGCTGCGCCAGATCGCGCGGGCGGTGCACAGGCTGGGCCAGCTCTTCTGCCGCAATGTCTACGGCATCGAGATGGAGCGCAGCGTCCGCGTGGGCCGCAGGCTCGAGATCGGCCACCAGAGCGGCATCGTGATCCACCGCCATGCCACCATCGGCCACAACTGCGTGATCCGGCAGGGCGTGACCTTCGGCGTCGGCACCGACTGGATCGAGGGCAAGGGGCCGGTGATCGGCAACGGTGTGCGCTTCGGCGTGGGCACGGTGGTGATGGGCAACGTCACCATCGGCGACCGGGTGACCATCGGGCCGAACTGCGTGATCTCGTCCGACGTGGCGCCGGATTGCACGCTTTTCCTGCCGCCGCCGCGCGTGCTGCCCAAGGCGCGCCCGGCGACCGCCTGACGTGATTTTCAACGGAGGAATTTTGATGACGATCGACCCGAACCGGCTTCTCGCCGCGCTCCAAGAGGCTGTGGCCGAGGTGAACCTCTCGCTGCCGCCCGAGCGCCAGATCGCGACCGACCCGGATGCCGTGCTCTATGGCGAGGGCAGCCCGCTCGATTCGCTGGGCCTCGTGAATTTCGTGATGGCGGCCGAGCAGCATGTGGGCGACGCGACCGGCCTCGACATCGTGCTGGCCTCGGAGGCCGCCATGTCGCGCAAGCGCAGCCCCTACCGCAGCCTGCGCAGCCTTGCCGACTATGCGGCCGAATGCGCCGCCGGAGCGCAGGAGGCATGAGCCGCGTCATAGCCATCACCGGCACGCGCAAGGGGATCGGCCGCGCGCTGGCCGAGACCTATCTCGCACGCGGCTGGACCGTCGTCGGCTGCTCGCGCGATGCAAGCGACCTCGCGCACCCGGCCTACAGCCACCATAAGCTCGATGTGGCCGATGAGCGGGCGGTGGCGGGCATGATGCAGGATGTGCGCCGGACGCACGGACGGCTCGACGCGCTTCTGAACAATGCGGGCATCGCCTCGATGAACCATGCGCTGCTGACCCCCGGCAGCACGGTCGAGCGGGTGTTCGCGACCAATGTCTTCGGCACCTTCCTCTTCTGCCGCGAGGCCGCCAAGCTGATGGGCCGCCGCCGCACCGGCCGGATCGTGAACTTCGCCACCGTGGCCACGCCGCTCAAGCTCGAGGGCGAGGCGGTCTATGCCGCCTCCAAGGCCGCGGTCGTGTCGCTGACCGAGGTGCTGGCGCGCGAGCTCGCGCCCATGGGCATCACCGTCAATGCCGTGGGGCCGACCCCGGTGCCCACCGACCTCGTGGGCGCCGTGCCCGAAGAGAAGATGCGCGCGCTGATCGCCCGGCAGGCCATTCCGCGCTACGGCAGGATGGAGGATGTGCTCAACGTCTGCGACTTCTTCCTGCGCGACGAATCCGATTTCGTGACCGGTCAGACGATCTATCTCGGAGGGGTCTGAGATGGCGGATGCGCTCGCCACGCTCTTCGCCCGGATGGCCGCGGCGGGGGGCAAGACCGCGCTGATCGAAGCCGATGGCACGGCGGTTTCCTACGCCACGCTCCTTTGCCGCGTGGAGGAGGCCGCGGCGCGACTGGCCCGCGAGGGCGTGCCGCGCGGGGCCTCGGTCCAGCTCTGCGGCGATTTCGGCGCGGCTGCCGTGGTCTGGCTGCTCGCGCTCTGGCGGCACGGCGCCTGCGT
>NZ_MABH01000196.1 GCF_001720585.1 Cereibacter johrii
CGCGCCGCGGCCGCGCGTCAGGCCCCGGCTTCTGGCGCTATTCGGCGGCGGCGGCGTTTTTGCGGGCCTTGCCACCGCGACCCTCGCGGGGGTCTGGATCGGGATGGCCCAGCCCGCGCCCGTGGCCGAGGCGCTCTGGGGCGGCACGGCGGGCGATCCGCTGGAAAGCGTGGACCTGCTGCCCGGCTACGACCTTTTTGCAAGCCTCGAGACGCCGGTGGAAGGCTGAGATGACCGACATGACCCCCACTCCCCCCTCCGCTTCGCGCGCCCCCCGCTGGATCAAGGTCGCGCTGGCCCTGTCGGTCGCGCTGAACCTTGCCGTCGTGGGCATGGCAGGGGGCGCCATCTGGCGCTTCCGCGCCGATGACGACATGCGCGGCCCGGTGCGCGATCTCGGCTTCGGCCCCTTCGCCGAGGCGCTCGCGCCCGAGGATCGCAAGGAGATGCGGCGCGCGTTCCTCGACGAGCGCGGCGATTTCCGCATGATCCGCCGCGAGATGCGCGAGGATTTCCGGGCGATGCTCGCGACGCTGCGGGCCGAGCCCTACGATGCGGCCGCGCTGCAGGCGGTGCTCGACCGGCAGCAGCAGCGCGGCGCCGAGACCGCGGCACTCGGGTCGCGGCTTCTGGGCGCGCGGATCGAGGCGATGGCGCCCGAGGAGCGGCGAGCCTTCGCCGACCGTCTCGAGGCGAGCCTTACCCGCAAGGGGCATCATGGCGAGCACCGCGGCGAGCGGGGGCGTCCGCACGACTGAGCCCGCGCCCGCATGGCGAGCTCCGCGGCGAGCGGGGCGCCCGCGCGGCTGAGCCCGCGTCCGCGATCAGGCCACGGCGCTCCGCTCGATCGTGACCTGGTTCCGGCCCGCCGACTTGGCCAGGAGGAGCGCGCTGTCGGCCCGCTGCACCACCGCATCGACCGGCTCTGCGCGCCGTCCGGCCCCGTCGGGCGAGAGGGCGAGACCCACCGAGATCGTCACCCGCAGGCTGCCGCCGCAGGGCAGGGGCACCGGCTCCTCCTCGACAGCCTCGCGCAGCCGTTCGGCCACCGCATGGGCATCCTCCGGGCGGTGCACCTCGGGCAGCGCCACGAGGAACTCCTCGCCGCCGATGCGCGCGATCAGATCGCCGGGGCGGAGGTTGGCATGGAGCCTGCGCGCCACGGCTACCAGCACCGCATCGCCCGCGCCATGACCCCAGCGGTCGTTCACCGACTTGAACCGGTCGAGATCGATCACCATCACCGCGAACCGCTCGTCGGTCGCGCGTGCCCGCTCGGCCACGGCGGCGAGATGGGCCCCCGCATAGCGGCGGTTGTAGAGCCCGGTCAGGGGATCGACGACCGCAAGCCGCAGCCCGTTCTGCAGCGTGGCGCGCATCTCGTCGCCCCGGCGCTTGCGGCGCAGGAGGTTGCGCAGCCGCAGCCGCGCCTCGCGCGGATCGAAGGCCGCGGGCAGGAGGTCGTTCGCGCCGAGATCGTAGATCATCGCCGTGCCCTCGCCGCCCATCTGCCCGCGGACGATGCAGACCGCGGCATGGCGCGAGGCGGCCCGGCTGCGGAGATCCGACATGAGCCGGAGCCCGCCGCCCGGCCCGTCGAGATCGGCGTCGATCACGAAGATGTCGGGCACCGGGCCAGCCTGGGCCAGCGCTTCCTCGCGGCTCTGGAGCACGATCCGGTCTGGCATCAGGGCCTGAAGCTCCTTCCGCCAGCGCAGGCCCATGTCGGGCCGCGCCGCCACCAGGGCGATCAGGCCCGGCCCCTCGAAGGCCTCCGCCCGCTCGGCCAGACCCAGCGCGCGCAGCGCAGCCCCGCGCACCGCGCCCTCGCCCGAACTGTCGCGCTGCCGCAAGAGGCTGCGCAGCCGCGCCATCAGCACCGGATCGTCCAACGGCTTGGCGAGAACATCGTCGGCCCCCTCGGCCAGCGCCTGCAGCGCGATGGACGGATCGCGCGAGGCGGAGATCATGATGATGGGTATGTCGCGCGTCGCGGGATCCGCGCGCAGATGGCGCAGGACCTCGAGGCCCGCCATGTCGGGCAGGGCCCAGTCGAGCAGGATCAGATCGGGCAGCTCGGCGCGCGCCAGCGACAGGCAGCTGGCCCCGTCGCCCGCCATCAGGGGCAGGTAACAGGCCGCCGCGAGCTTGACCTTGAGGACGATGCGGTTCGTGGCCACATTGTCGGTGATTAAGACCTTTCCGCCCATGCCCCTGCCGCCCTGCCTCGCCGAGGCCCCACTCTGGCGGGGAACTGGTTAAGGTTTCCTTTCCCGGTCTTCCCCCTGTCGCCCGGATGTGATCTGACCGGTCTCTGCGGACAGACATGGGGGATCGACATGCAGCGACAATCCGCCGAGACGCTGGCTCTGCAGGCGCTGGGCTGGATCGCGGCGCAGGAGGGGCTGCTCGATGCCTTCCTGCACATGACCGGGGCCACGCCCGAGGATGTGCGCCGCGATGCGGGCAAGCCCGCCTTCCTGATCGGCGTGCTCGACTTCCTGATGGCCGAGGATGCCCGCGTCATGAGCTTCTGCGACGAGGCGGGGCTCGATTACGAGGCGCCGATGCGGGCGCGGGCGGCCCTTCCCGGCGGCGCCCAGACCCATTGGACATGATCCCGTTGCATCTGCCGCGCAGCATGGCACTTTCGGCCGGGGCAGGGAGGTGGACATGATCCGCGGCATCATCTTCGACAAGGACGGCACGCTCTTCGACTTCCGCCGCAGCTGGGGCGCCTGGTCGGCGCATCTCCTGCGCGAACTCGCGGAGACCGAGGCGCAGGCGCAGGATCTGGCTGTGGCGCTGGGCTACGACATGGAGACCGGCGCCTTCGCCCCGTGGAGCCCGGTGATCGCCTCGACCGCCGAGGAGATCGCCGAACTTCTGCTCCCGCTGCTTCCCGGCAGCGACAAGCAGGAGCTGGTGGCGCGGATGAACCGGCTCGCGGCCGGGGCGGAGATGTGCGAGGCGGTGCCGCTTCAGCCGCTTCTGTCGGGCCTCCGGGCGCGCGGGCTGAAGATCGGGCTGGCCACGAACGATTCCGAGGTTCCGGCGCGGGCCCATCTGGGCCGGCATGGGCTGACCGAACTGTTCGATTTCATCGCGGGGGCGGATTCCGGCCACGGAGGCAAGCCCGAGCCGGGGATGCTCCTGGCCTTCGCCGACCGGCTGGGCCTCGCCCCGGCGCAGGTGGTGATGGTGGGCGATTCCGCCCATGACCTGATCGCCGGACGGGCGGCCGGGATGCGGACGGTGGCGGTGCTGACCGGCATCGCCGTGGCCGAGGATCTCGCGGGACTGGCCGATGCGGTCCTGCCCGACATCGGAGAGCTCGCGGACTGGATCGACGGTCTGGCCGCCTGACCGCTGGCCTCCGCCTCGGGGCCCCGGCCTCGGGCGGCGCCCCTGCGGCTTCCCGCCGGGTCGACTGGAAGAGCCCCCGGCTTCGCGCTAGCGTCCCCGCGCGGCAGCTTCGGGGGGCGCGATGGAACGGCACATGCGGCAGCGGTTGGTGATGACCGCCATGGGCGGGCTCGCGGGGTTGTGCCTGCACCTGCTTCTGAAGGTCGCGGAGCAGCAGATCCTGCCCGACCGCGCGGCCCTCTGCGCCACGGGCTTTGCCGCGGTCTTCTTCGGCGGCTGGCTGAGCCTGACCGGGCCGCTCCCCGCCCGGCGCGCGGCGGCCGGGGCGGCGCTCGTCGCGGCGGCGGTCACGGTCTTCCTCTTGCTGGCGAGCCTCCGGTTCGACGGGATCGAATCGATGTTCAGCGTCGCGGGCAGCGTCCTGCCGGTGCTGATCCTCGCCCTCGTGCCGCTGCCCTTCCTCGTGGCCGCCGATCAGGGGACCTGGCGCGACTATCCCGCCCTCTTCACCGCCGCCTGGACCCTGACCGTACGGATGGCCGCGGCCTGGCTCTTCACGGCGCTGGTCTGGGGGCTCCTCCTCCTCTCCAACGCCCTGCTCGAGCTGGTGGGCGTGGATGTGATCGGCCGCATCACCGACACCGACATGGGCCCCTGGCTCGTCACCGGCCTCGCGCTCGGTCTCGCCCTCGCGGGGGGGATGGAATATTCCGACCTGATCTCGCCCGCTCTGGTGCTGAAGCTTCTGCGCATCCTCCTGCCGCTCGTCCTCTGCGTCGTGGCGCTCTTCATCCTCGGCCTGCCCCTCCGGGGTCTCGAGGCGGGGTTCGGCACGGTCTCGGTCGCGCAGATCCTGATCGCGATGGCGGCGGCGGCCGCGCTCCTCGTCACCATCGCCATCGACCAGAGCGACGCCGAGGCGGTGGAGGGCACCTTCATGCGCCGCGCGACGCAGGCCCTGGCTCTCCTCCTGCCCGTTCCGGCGGCGGTGGCGGCCTGGGCGCTCTGGCAGCGCGTCGCGGCCTATGGCTGGACGCCCGAGCGGCTGGTCGGGGCGGTGGCGGCCGCTTTCGCGCTGGCCTACGGGCTCCTCTATGCCGGATCGGTCCTGTCGGGGCGCGCCTGGATGGCGCGGATCCGGGCGGGCAACATCGGCATGGCCCTCGTGCTCCTCGTGACGGCGGCCCTCTGGCAGACGCCGCTCTTCGACCCCACGCGGATCGCGGCCCGCGACCAGCTGGCCCGCGTCCTCGACGGCCGGACCGAGCTGCCCGATCTCGACCCCTATGCCATCGGCCGCTGGGGCCGCGCAGGCTCGGAGGCGCTCGAGGCGCTGCAGCAGCGTGCCTCCGAGCCGGGTCAGGAGGCGCTGGCCGACCGGCTGGCCCGGCCGGGCGTCCCGGGGCGGATGCGGGCGAGCGAGGATCTGGCGGTGGAACTCGCCACGCTGATGGCGGTGCGGCCCCCGGGCAAGGAGGCCATGCGCGAGGCCGTCGTGGCCCGCCTCGCGCCCGCCGAGCGCAGGGTCTGGCGCGACGGCTGCCGCATCGCGCTGCCCGACGGCCGGCCGGGCTGCGTGATGATCGTGGGCGACTTCCTCACCGAGCGTCCGGGCGAGGAGGCGCTGGTGCTGATGCTGCGCCCGCGCGGCGGGCTTTCGCAGCAGGGCTTCGGCCTGAGCGAGGGCCGGCTCGACATGCTTTCGGTGCAGGACCTGACGCCCGCCACAGCGGAGGCGCCCGAAGCCGTCATCGCAGGCCAGCTCGACACGGGCCCCGATCTCGGGCCGGCGCCGGTCAACCGGCTGCGCGCGGGCGGCAGCGCCTTCGTGCTGATGCCATGACCTC
Organism: Cereibacter johrii; assembly: GCF_001720585.1. Lineage (GTDB taxonomy): Bacteria > Pseudomonadota > Alphaproteobacteria > Rhodobacterales > Rhodobacteraceae > Cereibacter_A > Cereibacter_A johrii. The sequence goes on from NZ_MABH01000196.1 coordinate 5,214, forward strand.
ATTGGGATCTTGTTAAGCGCCGCCGGATAGTCTTCGGGTCAAAGGAGGATCCGGCGACGTGCATGGCTTGGTGAACAGGGCGATCGAATGCTTTCTGCGCGACACATACAGCCCCGCGCTCTGGGCCGATGTCGCGCGCGATGCGCGGCTCGGCTTCGACACGTTCGAGCCGATGCTGATCTACGAACTGTCCGAGACGGAGGCGGTCATCGCCGCCGCCGCCCATCGCCTCTCCCGCTCGCGCGAGGCGCTTCTCGAGGATGTGGGCACCTATCTCGTCTCCCATCCGACGACGGCCCGCCTTCGGCGCCTGCTGCGCTTCGGGGGCGTGACCTTCACAGATTTCCTCCATTCGCTCGATGACCTGCCGGACCGGGCGCGGCTGGCGCTGCCCGATCTCGACCTGCCGGACCTGCAGATCACCGACCTCGGGCCGAACCGCTTCCGGCTCATCTGTGCCTCGCCGCTGGAAGGCATGGGGCATGTGATGCTGGGGCTCCTGCGCGCCATGGCGGACGATTACGGGGTGCTCGTGATGCTCGTGCATCGTGGGCAGACGCCCGAGGGCGAGGCGGTCTCGATCGCGCTCCTCGATCCGGCCTTCTCGGTGGGCCGGCCCTTCGATCTGGCCGAGCGGCTGGGCTGATGGGCAATGTGGCAAAGCCCGTCGGCATCGGGGCAGGGGGGCTCGATCTCCTCATGCCCATGCATCTGCGTCTCGATCCGCTGGGCGAGATCGCAGGCTGCGGCCCGACCCTGCGCAAGCTCTTCGCCGATTCGCCGCTGCGCCGGCCCTTCTTCGACCTCTTCAAGGTGCGCAGGCCCACGGGCATCGAGACGCCGGCGGCGCTCGCCGCGCGCACGGGTGTGCGCCTCCATCTCACCACGCTGGACGGCGGTGTCAGCCTGCGCGGCGTGGCGACGCCGAAGCACGAGGGGCGGGGTCTTCTGTTGAACCTGTCCTTCGGGATTTCCGTGATCGAGGCCGTCCGCCGCCACGGCCTGACCGACGGAGACTTCGCGCCGACCGACCTCGCGGTCGAGCTTCTCTATCTGGTCGAGGCCAAGACCGCCGTCGCCGAGGAGCTGCGCCGCCTCAACGGCCGGCTCGAGAGGGCCCGCCGGCTGGCCGAGGAGGAGGCGCTGACCGACGAGCTGACGGGGCTCCGGAACCGTCGGGCGATCGATCAGGCGCTCGAGGCGGTGATCGCCACGCGCCGGCCCTTCGGGCTGATGCATCTCGATCTCGATTTCTTCAAGGAGGTGAACGACAGTTTCGGCCATGCCGCGGGCGACGAGGTGCTGCGGGCGGTGGCACAGGTCCTGTCGCGCGAGACCCGGACGGGAGACACGGTGGCCCGGATCGGGGGCGACGAATTCATGATGCTCTTCCCCGGCCTCGCCGATCCCCAGCCGATGAAGCGCCTCGCCGCACGGGTCATTGCCGATGTGGATCGGCCCATCCCCTTCGGCGGCGGTGTCTGCCGCGTCTCGGCCAGCATCGGCATGACGCTCTCGGTGCAGTACGACCGGCCGGATCTGGCGCGGATGCTTGCCGATGCGGATGAGGCCCTCTACGCGGCCAAGCGCGCGGGCCGGGGGATCGCCGTGCTCAGCGAGGGCGCGCGACCGGAGCATCGACGCGATGCTTGACATCCGAAACGCCGGGGGCCCGCGCCTCCGCCACAACGAAGAAATGCTCCGGCAGCCCCGCAGGCTTCCGACCGACGGCGCTGTCATGTGATCCGCCCGTGACGCGCGGAGGAACTCCACCATGGTGCCTCGGCGAAGGAGTTCCGCCGCGGCGCCTCGGCGGAGGCAGGCGCTCCGGGGCACCTTTCCGCCCCGGAGCGCGATCCGCTCCGATGGGACCCCCGGCCGCGGCCTCGTCGCCTCAGGCCGGGGATGTCTCCACGCGCGCCTGCGCTTCGCTCTCGCTCCACCAGACCGGCGCCGCCGCGGTCTGCGACCAGAGGCTGCTCGCCGTCTGCATCGCCTCCCGGGCGGCGGCGGCGTGATGTGCGTCCAGCGCGCCCTCGCGGCGCAGCATCGCCAGATCGTTCAGATGGCCGAGCGCATCCTGAAGCTCCTTCATCCGTCCGAGGAAGCGGGCCTGCGCCTTGCCCGCCCAGATCTCGCCGAAGAACTCGACCGTATAGCGCATGGTCTTGAGATCCTTGCGCATCTCGTGCCGCTCCTCGTCCGACATGGTCGCAAGATCGCCCCCGTGCGCGAGGCAGGCCGCCCAGGCGTCGCCCAGTGCCCGCCCTCCGAGAAGCGTCGTCGGTCGCGCGGCCAGCGCG
>NZ_MABH01000197.1 GCF_001720585.1 Cereibacter johrii
CGAACCCCCGCGGCCGGCGTTGCCACGGACAGGGCGCCGCAGCCGCCCTTCCGGCACGGCCCGAGAGGGGCCCGGCACTCCCGCCCTGCGGCCCGGATGTCCCAACCGCACGTCCTCCTTTGGCCGCTCACCGCAGGCCTCCGGCAGGGCCGGGACCTTCTGCCGCGATGACATCAGGCGGTGTCGCCGCAGGGCCGATCCCCGGTTTCAGCCCTCGTCGGGATGCCGGATGCGGACAGAGTCCCCCGTAGACGCCCCCCGCAGAGGGTCTCCTGCGTCACGCAGGCAGCCTCATGCCGGCCCGCCAGACCATGCAGACCGGAGGCGGCGCGCGCCCGACCCGATCGCCGCCCGTGCGGCGGACGGATCGGGTGGCGGCGGGCCCTGCCTGTCAGGGCCGGCACCCGACCGTGCCGCCGAGGAGAGGCGGCCTCTCCGGCCGGTCCGTGCCCCTGCGGACGGCATCCTCCCCCCCGGCGCCGGAGTTGACAGCCGGCATCCTTGTCCGGAAACGAAAAACCCCCGCCGAGCAGCGCTCGACGGGGGTCCGAAATGCCCGGGCGGGTTGCCCGGCGGAAGCTCAGGCGGCTTCCGAGATGAACTTCACCGCATCGCCGAAGGTCTGGATGGTTTCGGCCGCATCGTCCGGGATCTCGATGCCGAACTCTTCCTCGAAGGCCATCACGAGCTCGACCGTGTCGAGGCTGTCCGCGCCGAGGTCGTCGATGAACGAGGCATTCTCGGTCACCTTCTCCTCTTCGACGCCCAGATGCTCGACGACGATCTTCTTCACGCGATCAGCGATGTCGCTCATGTCACTTCCTCATTCGTTGCGGGAGGGTTCCCGGCTCGTTGTCCCTTGCCCTGCAGGCAACTGGTGCAGTTCAGCCGGAGGCATCAGCCCCGGCAACTCTGACGGGCCTATAGCAAGGCTCTTTCGTCAAGGCAAACGCTTTCCCGCGCCGAAAGTGCCGCACGTCCATCGGCCTTTTTCACAGCATCGCCATGCCGCCGTTCACATGGAGCGTGGCCCCCGTCACATAGCCCGCCGCAGGGCTGGCCAGATAGAGCACGGCCGCCGCGATATCGTCGGGAGCGCCCATCCGGCCCATCGGCACCTGGCCCAGGATCCGCGCCTTCTGCTCGTCGTTCAGCTTGTCGGTCATTGCGGTGGCGATGAAGCCCGGCGCCACCGCATTGACGGTGATGCCCCGGCTCGCCACTTCGGCCGCGAAGCTCTTCGACATGGCCACGACGCCCGCTTTCGAGGCGGCATAATTGGCCTGCCCCGGATTGCCCGTCGCGCCCACGATCGAGGTGATGTTGACGATCCGCCCCCAGCGCGCCTTCATCATGCCGCGCAGCACGCCGCGGCAGAGCCGGAAGGTCGAGGTCAGGTTCACCTCGATCACCTGCTCCCAATCCTCGTCCGACATGCGCATGGCCAGCTGGTCGCGCGTGATGCCCGCATTGTTCACGAGAATGTCGACCGCGCCCATCGCCTCGGCTGCCTGCTTCGGCAGCGCCTCGACGGCGGCCGCGTCCGAGAGGTTGCAGGCCAGCACATGGGCCCGACCGCCCAGCTCGGCCGCCAGCTCCTCGAGCGGCCCCGTCCGCGTGCCGGACAGCGCCACCGTCGCCCCCGCCGCATGAAGCGCGCGCGCGACGCCGCCGCCGATGCCGCCCGAAGCGCCGGTGATGAGCGCCGATTTTCCCGTCAGATCGAACATGGTCCGTCTCCTCGCAATGGCTTTGCCGCCCTTTACCAGCGGCGGCCCGCCCGCGCCACCCGGCTTCGCCCCCGCGCGGCCGCGACAGGATCGACGCAGGGCGCGCAGGGCCGCACCCCGAAGCCCCCGCAGCCTCTTCCGTATTTCGTGACCGCGCGCGGGGCGGCAGTCCGCTCGCCGCGGCCTTTCTCCCCTTGACCTCGCGCGCGCTCCGGTGAAAACACCGCCATGGCCACCGCGACCCTCACCATCGACCTGGACGCCATCGCCGCCAACTGGCGCGCGCTCGACCAGATGACCGCCTCCGACTGCCAGACCGGCGCCGTCGTGAAGGCCGACAGCTACGGGCTCGGCGCGGCCAAGGTCGCCCATGCCCTCGCGCGGGCCGGTGCCCGCCGCTTCTTCGTCGCCACCTGCGAGGAAGGGGCCGACGTGCGCCGCGCGCTCGGCTCCGGGCCGCAGATCTGCGTCTTCTCGGGGCATATGGAGGGCGACACCGCCCTCATCCGCGACTTCGACCTGACGCCGATGCTGAACTCGATCGACCAGCTCACCCGGCATTTCGAGGCGCTGGGCGGCCAGCCCTTCGGCCTTCAGCTCGACAGCGGGATGAACCGGCTCGGGCTCGAGCCCGGCGAATGGGAGGCCGTGGCCGGCTTCGCCCTCGAGGCGGGCCCGGAACTCCTGATGAGTCACCTCGCCTGTTCGGACGATCCCGACCATCCGATGAATACCGAGCAGCTCGGCGCCTTCCGCGCCATGACCGACGGCACCGGCGTGCCGCGTTCGCTCTCGGCCACCGGCGGCATCCTGCTGGGCCCCGCCTGGCATTTCGAGCTGACCCGCCCCGGCATCGGCCTCTACGGCGGCCGCCCGTTCGAGGAGGCGCGCCCCGTGGTGCGGCTCTCGCTGCCGGTGATCCAGGTGCGCGAGGTCGAGATCGGCGAGCCCGTGGGCTATTCCAACACATGGACGGCCGAACATACCTCGACCATCGCCACGGTCGCCGCAGGCTATGCCGACGGGCTGCCGCGCACGCTGTCCTCGCGCGCCACGCTCTATGCCGGCCGGGTGCCCTGCCCGCTGGTGGGCCGGGTGTCGATGGATCTCATCACGGTGGATGTGAGCCACCTGCCCGAGGTGCCCGAGACGCTCGACATTCTCGGGCCGCACCAGACGCCGGACGATCTGGCCGACACGGCAGGCACCATCGGCTACGAGATCCTGACGAGCCTCGGCCGCCGCTACCAGCGCCGCTACGGGGCCCTCGCGGCGTGAGCGCCGCGGCCCCCATCGCCGCCCTCGGACGCGCCACGCTCGGGATGCTGGCGGCCGTGGGGCGCATCGCGCTCTTTGCGGGCGCGGTGGTGAGCCATATCTTCCGGCCGCCCTTCTACCCGCGCGAGCTTCTGACCGCGCTGATCCAGATCGGCTGGCTGTCGCTGCCCGTGGTGGGGCTGACCGCGATCTTCACCGGCGGGGCGCTGGCGCTGCAGATCTATGCGGGCGGCGCGCGCTTCTCGGCCGAGGCGGTGGTGCCCTCCATCGTGGCCATCGGCATGACGCGCGAACTGGGCCCGGTTCTGGGCGGGCTCATGGTGGCGGCCCGCGTGGCCTCCTCGATCGCGGCCGAGATCGGCACGATGAAGGTAACCGAGCAGATCGACGCGCTCGTAACCCTCTCGACGAACCCGCTGAAATATCTGGCCGTGCCGCGCGTGCTGGCGGCCACCCTCGCCGTGCCGATCCTTGTGGCGGTGGGCGATTCCATCGGCATCGCGGGCGGCTGGCTCGTGGGCGTGAACCGGCTCGACTTCAACTCGGCCACCTACATCAAGAACACGATCGACTTCCTCGAGGTCTGGGACGTGGGCTCGGGCCTCGTGAAGGGCGCGGCCTTCGGCTTCATCGTGGCGCTGATGGGCTGCTATCACGGCATGAACTCGGGCCGCGGCGCGCAAGGCGTGGGCCGGGCCACCAAATCCGCCGTCGTGGCGGCCTCGGTCCTGATCCTCGCCGCGAACTATCTGCTGACGGAGGTGTTCTTCACCTCATGATCGAGCTTTCCGGCGTCACCAAGAGCTTCGGCCCGAACCAGGTCCTGCGCGGCATCGACCTGCGGGTCGAGAGCAACAGCTCGATGGTCATCATCGGCGGCTCGGGCACGGGCAAGTCGGTGCTGCTCAAATGCATTCTGGGCCTCGTCCATCCCGACAAGGGCCAGATCCTCTTGAACGACGAGGATGTGACACGCGCCGAGCGCGATGCCTTCCTCGCCCGTTTCGGGATGCTGTTTCAGGGCGCGGCGCTCTTCGACTCGCTCCATGTCTGGGAGAATGTGGCCTTCCGGCTGCTCCGCGGCGCGCAGAAGCGGCCCAAGGCCGAGGCGCGCGAGATCGCCATCGAGAAGCTGCGCCGCGTGGGCCTCGGCCCGCAGGTGGCCGACCTCTACCCGGCCGAGCTTTCGGGCGGGATGCAGAAGCGCGTGGGCCTCGCCCGCGCCATCGCGGTCGATCCCGAGATCATCTTCTTCGACGAGCCTACCACCGGCCTCGATCCGATCATGGCGGGCGTCATCAACGACCTGATCCGCGAGATCGTGACCGAGATGGGCGCGACCGCCATGACCATCACCCACGACATGACCTCGGTGCGCGCCATCGCGGACAATGTGGCGATGCTCCACCGCGGCAAGATCCGCTGGACGGGCCCCGTCTCGGAGCTCGACACCACGCCCGATCCTTACGTCCAGCAGTTCATCCACGGTCGCGCCGAGGGCCCGATCGAGGCGCTGCGCTAGGATGCTGCGCGCGGCCAATCTCGCGCTTCTCCTCCTCTTCCCGGTCGCCTGGTTCGCGCCCCTGATGCGGGCGGGGATGCTGCCGCTCTTCGGCCTGTCCGAGATCTCGGTGGTCTCGGGGCTCCAGTCGCTCTGGAGCACCGACGTGGGCCTCGCGCTGCTCGTGACCTTCTTCGCGATCTTCGCGCCCTACCTCAAGACCATCGGTCTGGCGCTTCTCCATGCGGGGCTCCTGTCGCCCCGGGTCCTGCCCGCGCTGCATCTGCTGGGCCGGCTCGCCATGGCCGACATCTTCCTGATCGCACTCTATATCGTGCTCATCAAGGGCGTGGGCCTCGCCACGGTCGAGACCGCCTGGGGCCTCTGGCTCTTCACCGGCTGCATCCTCGCCTCGCTGGCCCTCTCCTTCCTCACGCCCGCGCGCTGACGGCGCGGCTCGCGCGGGCCTCCGCCCGCGGCTGCGGGCA
>NZ_MABH01000198.1 GCF_001720585.1 Cereibacter johrii
CGTCCGGCTCCGCGACGACCGGCAGCTCCGACATGGCCGGCGGGTCTTCCACGACGGGCTCCGGCTCGGGCAGCGGGACCGACATGGCGGGCTCCGGTGCGACCGGCTCGGGCACGACCGGCACGAGCGCGACCGGGCCCGGGACGGCCGGATCGGACGGTGCCTCGGGCATGGCCGAGGGCGAAGGCATCTCGAAGGATGGCTCGCTCGCGCCGCTGGAAGGCGCTGACGGCAGCGGGAGCAACAGCTCGACCACGGCCATGTCGGGCGCCGATGCCGCGGCCCAGCAGAACGGCGAGCCGACGGCGGCCCAATCCGCCGAGACCGGGTCCGGGGAGGGTGCGAACCCCCGCGCCGGCGCCATTCAGGAAGCCCGCACCGCTCTCGCCAGAGGCGACGAGGCGGCTTGCCTCGCGGCCGTCGAGAAGGCCCGCGGCCTCTGAGCCAGAGGCAGGGGGTCGGGCGGCGGCACCCCGCCGCCCGACCTCCGCCGGCCGGGCGGCTTCGGGCGAACGGTCGCGGATCCGACCGTTGGGCGCGGCGGCCATGGGCCTCTCGATGCTGCGGCCGACAGCAGCACGAGCTTCGGCAGCGCCCTGACGACCGCGCGATCTTCGCGCCAAAGGGAGAAGCCGGTGTTTCCGGAGAGGCGCCCGGTCGGCCAAGGCGGGCCAATCGGGAAGGGCCGGTGTTTCCGGCCAGCCGCTCGGTCGGTCGGGAAGGGCCGGCGACTCCGGCGAGGCGCCCGAAAAAAACCTTCAGGGACCCGTTGGCCCGAAGCCCGTTCCCGGCAATGATGCGCCGGAGCGGGGGGATGGCATGAAGGGACAGGATCTGACGGGAACGGGCGCGGCATGAGCGGCAACCGCTGGAGCTTCCTTGCGGTCACCTGCGCGGCGCTGGTCCTGTCGCTTTCGACCTGGTTCTCGGCAACCGCCGTCATGCCCGAACTGATCCTGCGCTGGGGGCTCGGCGCCTCCGAGGCGGCGTGGCTCACCAACGGGGTGCAGGCGGGCTTCGTCGCCGGGGCGCTGATCTCGAGCGCCCTGGCCTTGCCCGACCGCATTCATCCGAACCGACTGATGGGAGCGGCGGCGACGGTGGCGGGGCTCGCCACGCTGCTTCTTCTGCTGGAGCCCGGCCCGGCCGCGGCGATTGCGGCACGCATTCTCACCGGCGCGGCCCTGGCCTGCGTCTATCCGCCCGCGATCAGGCTGATGGCCACCTGGTTCCGGCAGGGCCGCGGGCTGGCTCTGGGCTGCCTCATCGGGGCGCTCACACTGGGCTCCGCCCTGCCGCATCTGGTGCGGGGCCTGGGCGAGGCGCTCGACTGGCGCCTCGTGATCGGCGCGGCCGGGCTCTTCAGCCTGCTGGCCGCGCCCCTCTTCGGGTTGGCGCTGCGCGAAGGGCCGCATCCGTTCGGCCGGGCGGCCGCCATCGATCTGCGCCAGACCTTCGGCGTCCTGCGCAACCGCCCCGTGATGGCGGCGAACCTCGGCTATTTCGGTCACATGTGGGAGCTCTATGCCGTCTGGGGCTGGTTTCTCGCCTGGGCCCGCGCGGCTTCGGAGGCGGGGCTGGGGCTCGGCAACCTCTCGCTCCTGACCTTCGCCGTGGTCGCCGCGGGCGCGCCCGGCTGCGTGGTGGGCGGGATCCTGTCGGACCGCATCGGGCGCTGCCGCACGACGGCGCTCGCCATGGCGATCTCGGGCAGCTGTGCCCTGGCCGTGGGCCTCGCCTGGAGCGGGCCCGTCTGGCTGCTCGTGGGGCTGGCGCTCCTCTGGGGGCTTGCGATCGTGGCAGACAGCGCGCAATTCTCGGCCGCGGTCACGGAGCTTTCCCCGCCCCATCTCGTGGGCTCGGCGCTGGCCTTCCAGATGGGCGTGGGCTTCGCGCTGACCATCGTCACGATCTGGGCCGTGCCGCTTCTGGCAGAGGCGATCGGCTGGCGCTGGGTCTTTCTCATGCTCGTGCCGGGGCCGTTCCTCGGCGCCTGGGCGATGCTCGCGCTGCGCCGGATGCCCGAGGCCGAGCGCATGGCCCACGGCCGGCGCTGACGGCGGGACGACGGGCCCGCCGGTTCGTCTTGCGCCGCCCTGCGAGGCCCGCATGGCATCCGGCCATTGCAGCGGGGGCGCGGCTGGGCCACTCTCAGGCCGAGAAACGACCAGCAGGACCAAGATGACTATCGATCTCGACGCGCTCGACCGCGCCCTCGATGCGCTGCCGAACCTCTTCCGCGGGCCCGGCGGCGTGGCCGGGGTGGTCAAGGACGGGCAGGTGGTGGCCAGCCGCGCCTGGGGCTATGCGGACCTCACCCGCCGCCGCCCGATGGAGACAGGCACGCGCCTGCCGATCTGCTCGATCTCGAAGCAGTTCACCTGCGGCGTGCTGCTCGACATGCTGGGCGATACCGCCGCCCACGATGCGCGGGTGGCCGAGTTCCTGCCGCAGTTCCAAGGGCCGCTGCCGACGCTGCGCCAGCTCTGCGACAACCAGTCGGGCCTGCGCGACTACTGGGCTCTGACCGTGCTGCAGGGGGCCGAGGCCACCCAGACCTTCCGGCGCGAGGATGCGCTGCCGCTGATCGCGCGGATGAAGACCGGGCATTTCCCGCCGGGCACCGCCTATTCCTACTGCAACTGCAACTTCCGCATCGTCTCCGAGATCCTCGAGAGCGAGACGGGCCGCGCGCTGCCCGATCTCTATGCCGAGCGGATCTTCGGGCCGGCCGGAATGCGGACGGCCGAGCTCACCTCGGACACGCGCCACCCGGCGGATGAGGTGGTGGGCTACGAGGGCACCGATGCGGTGGGCTTCTTCCCGGCCGACAACGGGATCTTCTGGATCGGCGACGCGGGGATTTCGGCCTCGCTTCAGGACATGCTGGCCTACGAGAGCTGGATCGACGCCACACGGGAGGATGCGGGCTCGATCTCCCGCCGCATCTCGGTGCCGCCCGCCTATGCCTGCGGCACGCCCGCCAGCTACGGCTTCGGCCTCTCGCACGAGACGGTGGCGGGGGTGAAGGTCACGGGCCACGGCGGCGCGCTGCGGGGCTTCCGGGCGCAGAGGTTCCATGCCGCCTCCGCCCGGCTCTCGGTCGTGGTGATCTTCAACCACGAGGCCAGCGCCCATGCGGCGGCAAGCTCGCTTCTGGCGGCGGCCTTGGGTCACGAGGCGCCGAAGGGCGCGCGCCCGGAGGGCTGGGCCGGGCAATGGCTCGATCCCGAGAGCGGGCTTCTGCTGCGCGTCGAGGAGGATGCCGCGGGGCTGACGCTGCGCTTCGCGACCGGCGCGGACCGGCTGACCTTGGGCGAGGATGGCGTGCCGCGGGGCGCGGGCGTCAGCCTTGCGCGCGAGGGCGCGGCTCTCGTCATGAACCGGCCGTCCGACAATCTGACCGTGCGGGCCGAGCCCTTGCCCGCGGTCACCGTGGGGGATGCGGGCGAGATCGCCGGGCGCTATCACGCCCGCGAGCTCGAGGCCGATCTCGTGATCGAGGCGCGCGACGGCGGCGTCTATGTGGGCTTCGAGGGGCTTCTGGGCGCAGGGCCGATGGAGCGGCTGCATCCGGTCGGGCCGGATGTCTGGATCGTCACGACGCGGCGGTCGATGGATGCGCCCGCGCCGGGCGACTGGACCCTGCAGGTCCGGCGCGAGGGCGGTGCGGTGGCGGGCCTCAGCCTCGGCTGCTGGCTCGCCCGGCGCATCGATTACGCCCGGGTCTGAGCCCGAAAAGGGGCCGGCGCACCGCGCCGGCCCCCTCGTCCGCCAGAGGCGGAGCCTCAGTTCTTCACCGTATCCTCGAGGAAGAAGCGGCCCAGCGGGTTCTGGTTGAAGTTCTCGATATTGGCGCGCGTCACGTTGATGAAGGGGCTGTAATAGAGGTCGATCCAGTGGGTATCGGCCTTAGACAGTTCCTGGATCTCGGTATACATCGCCTCGCGCTTGGCCGGGTCCATCTCGAGCCGGGCATCGGCCACGAGCTGCTTCACCGTCTCGTTCTCGTAGCGCGTCATGTAGTTCATGTTGACGTCGTGACCCAGAACGAAGGTCGTCTTCTGGTCGGGGTCGAGGATGTCGTTCGTCCAGTACATGACCGACAGGTCGTATTCGCCATTCACCAGCATGTCCCAGGTCATGCTCGGGTCCATCTTCTGCAGATTGACCGTGATCCCGGCCTGGCCCAGCTGCTGCTGGAGAAGGACCGCGATCTGCTCGTCGACCTCGTTGCCCGCGTTCACCACATAATCGAGGCTCACGTCGGACACGCCCGCCTCGGCCAGAAGCGCCTTGGCCTTCTCGGGGTCGTGGGGCCGCAGCAGGTTGTTGTCGTTATGATAGAGCGCGCCTGCAGGGATGTAGGAATTGGCGACCTGCGCCTGCCCGAAGGTCACCGTATCGACGATCGCCTGCTTGTCGATGGCCAGATCGATCGCCTCGCGCACCTTGGGATCGTTCAGCGGTTCGTGCTCGTGGTTCAGAAGCAGATGATCCTCGCGCGTCGAGGGCTCGACCATGACCTTGAGGTTGGCATCCTTCTTCAGCTCGTCCACGCGCGAGAAGGGCACGAAGATCGCGGCATCGAGTTCGCCCGCCTGCACGCTCAGCATCCGGCTGTTGTCGTCCGGGATCGAGATCCATTCGACCCCGTCGAGGCTCACCCGATCGGCTTCCCAGAATTCCGGGTTCTTCTTCAGGATCACCCGGTCGCCGCGGCGCCATTCTTCCACGGTGAAGGCGCCCGAGGCCACGGGCTTCTCGGCATGGGCTTCCTCGCCCATGGCTTCGACGCCCGCCTTCGACAGGATCGAGACGGCGGGCATCGCCATGGTGGACAGGAAGGGCGCCGAGGGGGTCTTCAGCTTGACGACGAGGGTCTTCGCATCGGTCGCCTCGGCGGTATCGATCACCGCATAGCTGTCCGACCAGAGCGACAGTTCGCTGTCGCGGATGCGCAGCAGCGTGAAGGCCGCGTCCTCGGCGGTGATGGGCGAGCCGTCCGAGAATTTCGCGTCGCGCAGATGGAAGGTGTAGGTGAGCCCGTCCTCCGAGATCTCCCAGCGTTCGGCCAGACCGGGCTCGAGCTTGGTGCCGGTCTTGTCCACGCGCACGAGCACGTCATAGACGTTCGAGAAGACCCAGAAATCCACGTTCTGCGCCGTGGCGATCGGGTCGAAGGTGGTGCCGTCCTCGCGCCGGCCGATGGTCAGCACGCCCGCGGCTTCGGCGATGCTGCCGAGGCCGAGGCTCACGCTCAGCGCGATGAGGCCGACGCGGGCCCATTTTCCTGTCATGTGAGCAGTCCTTCCTGTTGGGTCTGGCTTCTGGGGTCGGGCATCGCGGCCGCCAGCGGCTGGTCGGGGTCGATGCTCGGGATGGCCGCGATCAGCGCCGCGGGATAGGGATGGGAAGGGCGGGCGAAGACCTCGGCGGAGGGCCCGTCCTCGACCACGCGCCCGTGCTGCATGACCACGACCCGCTCGCAGAGCGAGCGGACGATGGCCAGATCGTGCGCGATGAAGAGCAGCGTGAGCCCCTGCGCCGCCACGAGCGTGCGGAAGAGCTCCACGATCTGCGCCTGGATCGTGACATCGAGGGCCGCCACGCATTCGTCGGCCACGATCAGCGTCGGATCGACGGCGAGCGCCCGCGCGATGCCCGCGCGCTGGCACTGGCCGCCGCTCAGGCTGCGGGGCCTGCGGCCGGCGAAGCCGCGATCGAGCCCCACCATGTCGAGAAGCTCGTTCACCCGCGCGGGGATGGCTGCGCGCGGCACCTTGCCCTGCACGCGCAGCACCTCGGCCAGCGTCTCGCCCACGGTGAGGCGCGGGTTCAGCGCGTTGAACGGATCCTGAAACACCATCGCCGCCTCGCGCCGCAGCCGGGCCAGCGTGCGGGCGCGCTCGAGCGTCAGCACCGAGCCGTCGAAGGCCACATGGCCCGAGGTGACGGGCTGAAGCCCCAGCAGCGTGCGGGCGAGCGTGCTCTTGCCCGAGCCGCTCTCGCCCACGATCCCCACCGTCTCGCCGCGCCCGATGCGGAGGCTCACCCCGTCCACCGCCTTGAAGCGCCGCCGCGCCCAGGGCGAGCCTCCGGCGGGAAAGCTCACCTCGAGATCGTCGATCTCGATCAGCGGGCGGCTGTGCGGCTGATAGGGGTCGCCCACCGCCTCCTCGTGCGGCAGCGACGGATGCGAGGCGATCAGCGCTTGCGTATAGGGATGCTGCGGGGCCGCGAGCAGGCGGCGCTTCTCGCCCTCCTCGACGATGCGCCCGTCGCGCATGACGGCGATCCGGTCGCAGGTCTGGGCCACGACGCCGAGATCGTGGGTGATGAGGATGATCGAGAGGCCCCGGCTCTCGCGCAGTTCGGCCAGCTGGCGCAGGATCTGCGCCTGGATCGTCACGTCGAGCGCGGTGGTGGGCTCGTCCGCGATCAGGATGTCGGGATCGCAGGCGAGCGCCACCGCGATCATCGCCCGCTGGCGCATCCCGCCCGAGAATTCGTGCGCATACATCCGCGCCTGCCGCGGCGGGTCCGTGAAGCCCACCTGCCGCAGGATCGTCACCGCCTCCTCGCGCGCGGCGGCGCGGGGCAGGCCGCGGTGACGGCAGAGCCCCTCGGCGATCTGGTCGCCGATCCGCATCACCGGATCGAGGTGGCTGGTCGGGTTCTGGAAGATCATCCCGATCCGCCGCCCGCGGATGTCCAGCATCTCGCGTTCGGGCAGGCGGGTGATGTCGCGCCCCGCAAGGCTCACATGCCCCTTCGTGACCGAGAGCTTGCGCGAGGGCAGAAGCCCCATCACCGCGCGGCAGAGCAGGCTCTTTCCCGAGCCGCTCTCGCCCACAAGGCCCAGGATCTCGCCCTTCTTCAGCTCGAGCGAGACCCGGTCGATCAGAAGCCGCTCCTCGGCGCCGTCGCGGAAGCGGATCTCGAGGTCGCGGATGGCAAGCAGGCTCATTCCTTCACCCCCAGAAGATCGCCGAGCGCATCGCCCAGCAGGCTGAAGCCGAAGGCCAGCGTGACGATGGCAAGCCCCGGGAACAGGGTGATCCACCAGGCGGTGGTGATGAAGGCCTGACCCTCGGCCACCATGACCCCCCATTCCGCGAGCGGGGGCTGTACCCCGAGCCCGAGATAGCTGATCGCCGCCCCGTTCAGCAGCACGAGCACCGCGTCGGACATGACGAAGACGAGCGAGCCCGCCAGCGCATTGGGCAGGAGATGGCGGAACATGATCCGGGTGCGCGAGAAGCCGAGGCTCTGGGCCGCCACCGCGAAATCCTGCGTCTTGAGCACGAGGATCTGCGCCCGGATCAGCCGCGCGTAGGAGACCCAGCCCACCAGCGCCATGGCGATGTAGAAGCTGGTGAGCCCAGGGCCCAGGATCGCGATGATCGAGAGCATCAGGACGAGGAAGGGAAAGGCCAGGATCACGTCGATGAGGCGCATGAAGAGCGCGTCGATCCAGCCGCCGAAGAAGCCCGCGAGCGTGCCCACGGCCGTGCCGATCAGGAAGGGAAAGAGCACCCCCAGCACCGCGATCTGCAGATCGATCCGGGCGCCCCAGATCACCCGGGACAGCACGTCGCGGCCGAAATTGTCGGTGCCGAACGGATGGGCGAGGCTCGGCGGGTGCAGGCGGATCGAGCCGTCCTGCGCGATCGGATCGAAGGGCGCGATCCAGGGCGCGAGCAGCGCCGCGAGGAGGAAGGCCAGAAGGAGCGCGCTGCCGATGGCCAGCATCGGGCGGCGGCGGACGGGCAGGCCGAGCGCGGCGATCACAGCTTCACCCGCGGGTCGAGGGCGACGGTCACGATGTCGGCCAGGAAGTTCACCAGCACCGTGGCGACCGCGAAGGTCATGGCCACGCCCTGCACCACCATATAGTCGCGCGAGAAGATCCCCCGCACCAGAAGCTGCCCCATGCCGGGCAGCGCGAAGACGCTCTCGACCCCCACGGTGCCGCCGATCAGCCAGCCGATGTTGACGGCGAGAAGGTTCACCGTGGGCACGAGCGCGTTGGGCACCACATGGCGCCAGAAGACCGCATTTTCCGACAGGCCGCGGGCGCGGGCGGCGGTGGCCACGTCGGAATGGATCCCCGCGATCATGCCCGCGCGCAGGCTGCGCGTCAGCACCGCCGAGAGCGACAGCGCCACCGTGAGCCCCGGCAGGATCAGGTGCGAGATCTTCTCGCCCAGCGTCTCGCCATAGCCCGAGACCGGCAGCCAGCCCAGCGTGACGCTGAAGAGCAGGATCAGCACGAGGCCGAGCCAGAAGGGCGGAAAGCCGATCCCCAGCGTCGAGACGACCCGCACCGCCTGATCGGCCGCCCGGCCCTGCCGCCGGGCCGAGATGGCGGCGAAGGGAACGGCGATGGCGAGCGAGAGCAGGACGCCCATGGTCACGAGCGCGAGCGTCGGCTCGATCCGCGTGGCGATCAGCGGCAGCACGTCGATCTTGTAGAGGGTCGAGCGGCCCATCTCGCCCGAGGCGAGGTTCTTCAGAAAGTAGAGATACTGCGCCCACATCGGCTCATCGAGGCCGTATTGCGCGCGGATGCGGGCAAGGGCCGTGGGCGTGGCGCGGGTGCCGAGCAGGATGCGCGCGGGATCTCCGGGGATCAGCCGCACCAGCACGAAGGTGATGACCGAGATGCCGAAGAGCACCGGAAGGAACTGGAGCGGACGGAAGAGCACGAAGCGGTAGCGGTGCATGGCGCTCCCTCAGCGGGTCCGGGCGGCGCAGAGGCCGGGACGAGGGCAAGTCATGAGGCTCCTTGACGAAATAGCCCTCCGCCCGGCGCGGGCCGCTGGGGCTGCGCCGATCCGAAGGGCTCGAATGCCGATATGTGGGGCCCACGTTCGGCTCCCGGCGACCGTAAGGTCAAGCACAAAGACGCACGTCTCCTGTAGCGGATGATTGCGCACAAGGTTTGCGCGACAGATGGCATATCTGCAAGAATTTTGAGCGCGGCTCCGCTTCACCCCGCGACAAGATGGCCCGCGCCCACGTCGGCAAGCCGCACCCGCTCGGGCCCCGCGCCCACGGGATGGACCGGGCTCGGGATCTCGCCCGCAAGCCGGGGCGCGGGCGGGCGCTGATGCAGCGGATCGGGCACCGGCACCGCCTCGATCAGCCGCCGGGTGTAGGGATGCTGCGGGTTGCCGAAGACCTGATCGCGGGTGCCCATCTCGACGATCTGGCCGAGATACATCACCGCCACCCGGTCCGAGACATTCTCGACCACCGCCATGTCATGACTGATGAACAGGAGCGCGATGCCGAACTCGCGCTTCAGCGCGGCGAGCAGGTCGAGCACGCGCGCCTGCACCGAGACGTCGAGGGCCGAGACGGATTCGTCGGCGATGATGAGCTCGGGGCGCAGCGCGAGCGCGCGGGCGATGCAGATCCGCTGCCGCTGGCCGCCCGAGAACTCGTGCGGATAGCGCTCCATCTGCGCGGGGCTGAGGCCCACGCGGGTGAGCAGGTCGCCCACGCGGGCGCGCCGCTCCTCGGGCGTGCCGATGCCGTGGATCACCAGCGGCTCGGCGATCAGATCCCCGATGCGCATCCGGGGATCGAGCGCCGCCATCGGATCCTGAAAGACGATCTGCACCCGCCGGCGCAACGCCTTGCGTCCTGCGGCGTCGAGTGTTCCGAGGGTCTGGCCGCCGATCTCGATCCGGCCCTCGTGCGGGACGAGGCCGACCATGGCCTTGGCGATGGTGGATTTCCCGCACCCCGACTCGCCTACGAGCGCGAAGGTCTCGCCGCGGCGTATGTCGAAGCTCACATGCTCGACGGCATGGACGCGTGCCTGTGTGCGCCCCAGCAGCCCGCCCTTCAGGTCGAAGCGCACCTGCAGGTCCGAAAGCCGCGCGATGGGCTCGGCCTCCACGGGCGGGCGGCCCCGGCCCGCGCCCATGCGCGGCACGGCGGCCAGCAGCGCGCGGGTGTAATCGGCACGCGGCTCGGTGAAGATCTGCGTCGCCCGGCCTTCCTCGACCATGCGCCCGTCGCGCATCACGATCACCCGGTCGGCCATCTCGGCCACCACGCCCATGTCGTGCGTGATGAGGATGATCGCCGTTCCCAGCTCGCGCTGAAGGTCGCGCAGAAGGTCCAGCACCTCGCGCTGCACCGTCACGTCGAGCGCGGTGGTGGGTTCGTCGGCGATGAGCACCTCGGGGCGGAGCGCCAGCGCCATGGCGATCATCACCCGCTGGCGCATGCCCCCGGACAGTTCGTGCGGATACTGGTCGAGCCGCCGCTCGGGCTGCGAGAGGCGCACCGAGCGCAAGGCCTCGAGCGCGCGGGCGCGGGCCTCGGCCTTCGAGACCGTCTCATGGGCGCGGATGGCCTCGGCCAGCTGCGTCCCGATGGTCAGCACCGGGTTCAGCGAGGTCATCGGCTCCTGAAAGATCATCGCCACCCGGTCGCCGCGGATGGCCCGCATCCGCCCCTCGGGCAGGTCGGTGAGTTCGGTCCGGCCGAGCTTGATGCGCCCGCCGGTGATCCGCACCGCGGGCGGGGGCAGGAGGCCCATGATCGCGAGCGAGGTGATCGACTTGCCCGAGCCGCTCTCGCCCGCGATGGCGAGCGTCTCGCCGCGGGCGAGCGTGAAGGAGAGGCCCGAGACGAGCGGGCGCAGGCCCGCTTCGGTGCGGACCGAAACCTCGAGCCCCTCCACGGTGAGCGCGGGCAGGGCGTCTGCGTCCGGGGCGGAGGCCGCCCCGGAAAGGGGTGCGGCGCCGCTCATTCGAAGACGGCGCGCGGGAAGTAGAAGCTCACGACCCAGTTCGGCATGTCCACGATCTCGGAGATCCGCAGGTCGCCGCAGGTCGAGACCAGCATGTAGGCCTCGACTGGCGCCATGCCCCGCGTGGCGCAGAGATGGTCGATCATCGCCGAGACCGCATCGCGCGCCCCGCTCATCAGGTCGGGGCCGATGCCGGTCGTGACCTCGTAGCCCTTGGCGTCGAGATGGCGCGTGACGGGCCCGGGCGTGGTGAAGCGCGGGGTCTTGAGGTTCGCGCCCTTCACCAGATCGAGTGTCAGAACGACATCCATCGGGCTTTCGATGGCCGTGCCGCAGACTTCGCCGTCGCCCTGCGCCGCATGGGTGTCGCCCACGCTGAACAGCGCCCCCGCCACCTCGACCGGCAGATAGAGGGTCGTTCCCGCCGCAAGGTCGCGGATGTCGAGGTTGCCGCCCACGCGCCGGGGCGGCACCACCGAATGCAGCCCCGGCTCGGCCAGCGCATTGCCGATGGTGCCCGCGAAGGGCTTGAGGGGCACGCGCCCCTCCTTGCCCCAGAGTGCGGGCGCGAGGCTCTGGGCATCGTATTTCCAGATATGGAGCGCCGCTTCGGTGAACTGGTCGGCCAGCAGCCCGAAGCCCGGGATGTTGGCCGTCCAGCCCCAGCCCGTGCCCTCGCGCACCTGCGGGGTGAAGCTCTCGATCGTGACCTTCAGCGCGTCGCCCGGCTCGGCCCCCTCGACATGGATCGGGCCCGAGACCGGATTGATCCGGCCGAAATCGAGCGCCACCACGTCGGCCAGCACGGACGAGGGTCCGAGCTGGCCTGCCGAGGAATCCTGGCAGTGGAAGAGGATGGTCGAGCCGGGCTCCACACGCTCGGCCGGGGGGAGCGAATTGTCCCAGCCGAAGTGATGCTGCGCGCCGTGGATCGTGTAGTTGCAGGCCTTGCACATGGGTCTTACTCGGTCACAAAGACATAGTCGTAGTTCACGGGGATCGAGACGGGATCGACATAGAGGCTGTCGTCGCCGCCCATGCGCGCGGATTTCATCGTGTAGCGCTGCTCGTTGAAGACGGGCACCCAAGGGGCCTTCTCCATCACGCCCGTATAGACGTCGGACCAGAGCTTCAGCCGCTCCTCGGCGCGGGCCGGATCGGCCAGGCTGTCGGCCTCGGTGGCCTTGGCGTCGAGCGCCTCGTCGCAGAATTTCGACCAGTTCCAGCCGCCGTCAGCCGCGCCCGCGCAGCCGAGGATCGGGCCGTAGAAGTTGGACGGATCGGGGAAATCCGCGATCCAGGCCATGCCGCCCGACCAGATCATCGGCGCCGAGCCATTGCCGCCGGCCTCGATCACATTGGCCTGCGCGAGGCTCTGGATCGAAGCCTTGATGCCGATCTGCGACAGATCCTGCTGGATCGCCTGCGCGATGCGCGGGTTCGGGTCGGTGTTCATCACATAGAGCTCGGTCTCGAACCCGTCGGCGAAGCCCGCCTCGGAGAGCAGCGCCTTGGCCTTCTCGACATCGTGCGGATAGCCCTCGTAGCCCTCGGTGTAGCCCGGCATCGAGGGCGGCAGCGGCTGCGTCGCGGGAATGGCGCGGCCGTTGATGATCTGGGTGATCCGCTGCTTGTTGATCGCCATGTTGACGGCCTGACGGACCTGCAGATTGTCGAAGGGCGGCTGGGTCACGTTCATCGTGATGTAGCCGGTATGGAGCTGGCCGCCCTCGACCACGCGCTCGGCCTGCGCCGGATCGGCCATGACTTCGGTGAATTTCGCGGGCGGAATGCCGTCGCCGGGCACGTCCACCTCGCCGTTCTGCAGCCGCAGAAGCGCCACGATCGGCTCCTGTCCGACCTCGAAGACGATGCTGTCGAGATAGGGCACGCCCGCGCGCCAGTAGTCTGCGTTCTTCTCGAAGACGAGCCGCTGGCCCAAGGTCCATTCGCCGAGCTTGAAGGCCCCGGTGCCGACCGGCTGCTTGCCGAAGTCCGCGCCCGCAGCCTCGACGGCTTCCTTCGGCACGACCGAGGCGAAGTTCAGCGCCATGACATGGAGGAAGGTGGCGTCGGGACGCGAGAGCTCGATCCTGACGGTCGAGGGATCGACGACCGTCACGCCCTCGAGCGTGGTGGCCGAGCCGTCGGCCATCGCATCGAAGCCCTTGATCGAGCCGAAGAAGCCCGCGCCCGGCGACTGGGTCGCGGGCAGGGTCACGCGGTCGAGCGAATATTTCAAGTCCTCGGCCACCATCTCGCGGCCGTTGTGGAATTTCACGCCCGGGCGCAGCTTGAACGTATAGGTGAGCCCGTCCTCCGAGATCTCGTAGCTCTCGGCGAGGCCGGGGCGCAGCTGGGTCGTGCCGGGAACGTAATCCATCAGCCCGTCGAAGATCGACTTGATCATCGACCAGTTCTGCCAGTCGTAGCCGATGGCCGGATCGAGCGTCGCCACATCGTCCTTGTAGGTGATGGTGATCGTGCCGCCGGGCTTGGCGTTCGGATCGGGCGTGTAGTCCTGGGCTGCGGCGGGCAGGGCGAGCGCCAGCATCACGGCGGTGGAGGCGAGCAGTCTTTTCATGGGTCTCTCCTGTCGGTCTTGTTATTTCAGCTTGATGCGGGGGTCGATGAAGGGCGTCACGAGATCGGCCAGCAGGTTGCCCAGCACGATGGCGCAGGCCGAGACCATGGTGACGCCCATGATGATCGGGATGTCGATGCGCTGGATGGCCTGCCAGGCGAGCTGGCCGATGCCGGGCCAGCCGAACACGCTTTCCACCACGACGATGCCGCCCATGAAGATGCCGATGTCGATGCCGATCATGGCCACGATGGGCAGGATCGCGTTCGGCAGCGCATGGCGCAGGATCACGCGGCCGCGCGTGAGGCCCTTGGCGCGGGCGGTGCGGATGTAGTCCTGACGCAGCACGTCGATCATGCTCGAGCGCATCATCCGGCTGTACCAGCCCGAGCCGAGGATCCCGAGCGTGACGGCGGGCAGCACGAGATGCGAGAGCGTGCCGTAGCCGCCGATGGGGAACCAGCCGAGCTTGACCGCGAAGACATAGAGGAGGAGGAGGCTCACCACGAACTGCGGCGCCGAGACCGCCACGAAGGAGACGATCATCAGCCCCTGATCGAGCGCCCGTCCGCGCCGGAGGGCCGCGACGATGCCCATGGTCAGGCCCAGCACCAGCTCGCACAGGATCGCCCCGCCCATCAGCTGCAGCGTGGCCGGCAGGCGCGCCGCGATCAGTGTCGCCACATCGGTCTTCTGCAGGTAGCTGCGCCCGAAATCTCCCTGCAGGAGCCCCCAGAGATAGCGGCCGTATTGCACGAGGAAGGGCTGGTCGAGACCCAGCTGCCGGCGGATGTTCTCGACCACCTGCGGCGTGGCCGAGCGGCCCGCGATCTGGCGCACCGGATCGGCCGGCAGCACATAGAGCAGGATGAAGGTGACGAGCGAGACGCCGAGCAGGATCAGGGCCGACTGGAACAGGCGGCGAAGGAGATAGGCGGGCATCAGTCCCTCCCGCGCTGGGTCGGGTCGAGCACGTCGCGCAGCGCGTCTCCGACGAGGTTGAAGGCGAGCGCCAGCAACAGGATCGCCGCACCCGGAATGAAGACGAGCCAGGGCGCCGACTGGAAGTAGGTCTGGTTCTCGAAGATGATGTTGCCCCAGCTGGGCGTCGGCGGCTGCACCCCCACGCCGAGATAGGAGAGCGTGGCCTCGAGCAGCACCGTCGTCGAGATGCCGAGCGTGCCCCAGACGATGATCGTGGGCAGAAGATGGGGCAGGATGTGGCGGAAGAGGATCCGTCCCGTGCCCGCGCCCAGCGTCCGTTCGGCCGCGATGAATTCGCGCTCGGACAGCGCCGAGGTCTCGGTGAAGATCACCCGCGCGGTCTGCACCCAGTTCACGAAGGCGATCACCATGGCCACGATCCAGAGCGAGGGCTGGAAGATCGCGGCGAGGCAGATGGCCAGCAGAAGCGCCGGAAAGGCCATCATCAGGTCGGTGAAGCGCATGAGCACCGCCCCGATCCAGCCGCGGAAATAGCCCGCCGTCAGGCCCACGAGGGTGCCGATCACGAGGGCAAGCCCGTTCGCCGCCACCCCGATGATGAGCGAGGTGCGCGCCCCCCAGAGGATTCGCGAAAGGAGGTCGCGGCCCAGAAGGTCGGTCCCGAGGAGGAAGACGCCTCCGGGCGGCAGCGGCGCCCCCTCGATGGTCAGGCCGTCGAAATGCTGCTCGCTCGGGTCGAAGGGCGCGACGAGGGGCGCGAGAACGGCGCCGCCCACCACGAGCAGGATCAGGAACAGGCCGAAGAGCGCCAGCGGCCGCTCGGCCAGCCGGCGCAGCGCGCCCTTGGCTCGGATGGGGCGCTCAGCCGCGGTCGCGTCGGTCATCCGGTCCTCCCTGGCTCGCGACGATGCGGTGCGCGGCCTCCTCGATACTCACCCGCCAGGCCATCGCCATCTGGCGGAGCTGGCCGTAGGCGGCGCTTTCGTCCTTGGCCCGTTGGGCCAGCAGCGTCACCGCCTGCACGACGGTCTGGCGCTGGTCGAGCCGCCGCCTCAGGTCCGCGATCTCGGCCGAGAGCGCGCGGTGCGCGTCGAAGGCCGTCCGCGCGATCAGCAGTGCCGAATAGGCGCCGCTGTCGCCGATGGGTTTCAGAAGCTGGGCATGGGCGCCCGCCTGAAGGCTCCATTCGATGCGCCCCGGCGCCTCGGATCCGATCAGCGCGATCATGGGCATCGGGCTCTCGCCCGGTTTCCACGGAAACTGAGCATCGTGCCCCATGTCCGCGTCGAAGAAGATGAAATCGGCCGAGATCGCCTGCGGCTCGAGGTCGGGCCAGCAGTCTCCCACCTCGAGGCCGATGGCGTGAAGCTGGCGCGTCAGCGCCTGAACGACCGGGTGCGGCCGGTGCAGGATCACCGCCCGCGCGCCGCCGAGATTCTGGTGCCGGACGCCGCGCTTCATGACACGATCCGAAGCGTGGCGGGGCGCGCGGGCGCGGGATGGGTCAGGTAGGGGTCGCCGGGCCGCGCGGGCAGGCGCTCGCGCACGGTGAACCGGCCGCCCGAGACCTGCGAGATCAGGACCGGCAGCGACGTGTGATGCGTCTGCGGATCGACGATCCCCGGAGGGGCCTCTGCGAGCAGCTGCGAGAGCGGAAGCCGCTCGGCGCCCGGACGGCCGGAGAGCAGTCGTGCAAGCTCCATCACCGCCGCATGGGCCGCCGCCTCGTGCGACGAGCCGAACCGGCCCTCGCCGCGGAAATAGGGGCCGGCCGCGATCAGCCCCTCGGCCGCATCCCCCAGCGCCGGCAGCTCGCATTCGGTGAGGTTGCAGGACATCACCGGGCAGCGGTCCGGGCGGAAGCGGGCGTCCTCGCGCCCGAGCGCATGATAGGCCTTCAGGAAAGCATAGGAGGAGGGGCCGATCAGCGAGTTCAGGATGAAGTCCGGCTCGGTCGCGCGGATCTCCTCGATCATGCGGTCGATCTCGAGCGATCCGATCGGCAGGTAGCGTTCGCCCAGAACCTTGCCGCCGGCGGCCCCGATCCGCTCGCGGGCCAGCCGGTTCATCTCCCAGCCCCAGATGTAGTTCGAGCCCGTCAGATAGGCGCGGCGGCCGAAGGCCGGGAAGGCCCAGTCGAGCAGCGGCAGCAGGTGCTGGTTCGGGCAGGCATGGGTATAGACCACATGGTCCGAGGCTTCGAAACCCTCGTAGGGCACCGCATACCAGAGCGTCCCGCGGGCCTTCTCCAGCGTCGGGATCACCTCCTTGCGGCTCCAGGAGGTGACGCAACCCACGACGTGATGCAGCCCCTCATGGGCCAGAAGCTCTTCGCACAGAGGGGCATAGAGGTCGATGTTGCCACCGGGATCGCGCTCGACCGGCACCAGTTCCAGATCGAAGGCGCCCGCATTCACCTCGGCCACGGCGGCCAGCGCCCCGGTGCGGCAGGCGTCCGAGATCAGCGCGTAGCTGCCCGAGCGGGAGTAGAGAAGTCCGAGGTCGATGCGTCGCTTCATGGGTTCCAGAACGCAAAAGCCCCGCTCCAGCGGGGGACCAACTGGATACGGGGCGCGAATGCCGGTCCGGGACGAGCCCGGTATGTGGTCCCCATCCTTGACCCGAAGTCAGGGCGGGCGTCAAGGATTCCCACATGGGCGATACAGCCTTTCGCGGGCGGTATGGCGCAATTTACGTCAACACGTCAGGGGCTCTGCGCATCTTTTGTGCGCCGCAGGAAGATCCGGCAGTCGAACCTGTCGGGGCCGGCGGATCCGCCGGGGCCAAAGCCTCGGGGACAGAGATCGACAAACGGCCCGGAAACGGCTAGATGCAAAGATGCAACCCTCTCATGGCCTTATGATGAACAGCCTCTCGAACTCGCTCGCCGCCGCAGATATCGCCCATTCCCTGCATCCCTATACCAACGCCCGTGCGCACGAGCGGAACGGGCCGCTCATCATCACGCGCGGTCAGGGCGTGCACGTCTATGACAGCGAGGGGCGGGAATATATTGAGGGTCTGGCAGGCCTCTGGTCGGTGGCTGTGGGCTTCTCCGAGCCGCGTCTGGCCGATGCTGCCGCCCGGCAGATGGCCGAACTGCCCTATTACCACACATTCGCGGGCAAGGCGCACGAGCCGCAGATCCGGCTGGCCGAGAAGCTGGTCGAGATGACGCCCGAGGCGCTGACGCGGGTGTTCTTCACCAACTCGGGCTCCGAGGCCAACGACACGGTGGTCAAGCTCGTCTGGTTCATGAACAACGCCCTCGGCCGGCCGGAGAAGAAGAAGTTCCTGTCGCGGATCAAGGGCTACCACGGCATCACCATCGCCTCGGGATCGCTCACGGGCCTGCCGGTCAACCACAAGGGATTCGATCTGCCCGCGATCCCGGTCGTGCATCTGGGCTGCCCGCACCACTGGCGCTTCGGCGCCGAGGGCGAGAGCGAGGCCGAGTTCTGCGCGCGCCTCCTCCGCGAGGCCGAGGAGACGATCCTCGCCGAAGGGCCCGAGACCATCGCCGCCTTCATCGGCGAGCCCGTCATGGGGGCGGGCGGCGTGATCGTGCCGCCGGACGGCTACTGGTCGGGGATCGAGGCGCTCTGCCGGAAATACGACATCCTCCTCGTCTCGGACGAGGTCATCAACGGCTTCGGCCGGACGGGCGCGCGCTGGGGATGCGAGAAGTTCGGCTTCACCCCCGACATCCTCGTGACCTCGAAGCAGCTCACCTCCTCCTACATGCCGCTCGCCGCCGTCCTGATGACCGACAGGGTCTATCAGGCGATCGCCGACCATACGGAGACGCTGGGCACGCTCGGCCACGGCTTCACCGGCTCGGGCCATCCGGTCGCGACCGCGGTGGGGCTCGAGAACCTGACCATCATCGAGGAGCGCGACCTGATGGGCAATGCGGCCCGGCTCGAGCGCCCCTTCCAGGACGGGCTGCGCGCGTTCCGGGACAATCCGCTCGTGGGAGAGGTGCGGGGCATCGGCCTCATCGCCGCGATCGAGATGGTGGTCGACCGGGCCACGAAGCGCGGCTTCGAGCCGCCGGGCAAGGTGGGCGCGCGCGCCGCGGCCTTCGCGGCCGAGGAAGGTCTCCTCTGCCGGGCGCTCGGGGACACGCTGGCGCTCTGCCCGCCGCTGATCGTGACCGAGGCCGACGTGGGCCGCATCCTCGAGCGGATGGGCCGCGCCCTCGACCGGACGGCGGACTGGGCGCGGGCCGAAGGGCTGATCTGAGACATGGCGGCCCGTCCCGCACCGGGAGGCCGGGCCGACTACCGGATCTTCCGCGAGCACAGCACACGCTGGATGGACAATGACGCCTACGGGCATCTGAACAATGTCGTCCATTACGCCTTGTTCGATGCGACGGTGAACGGCTGGCTGATCGAGGCGGGGCTGCTCGGCCCGGAGCGGGCTCCCATCGGCCTCGTGGCGGAAACCGGCTGCCGCTACCATTCCGAGATGGCCTATCCCGACCGGATCGCGGCGGGGCTCAGGGTCGCGCATCTGGGCACCTCTTCCGTGCGCTACGAGCTCGGGCTCTTCCGGAACGCGGCCGATCTGGCATCGGCCGAAGGGTTCTTCGTCCATGTCTATGTGGATCGAGCGACCCGCAGGCCCGCGCCGCTCCCGGCGGATCTGCGGGCGGCGCTCGAAGGGCTGCGCTAGACCGACCTCATGCGCTTTCATTCTGGTAAAAATATCCCCGCCGGAGGCTCCGACAGGGGACCCGGGGCGCCGCGGTCAGAGCCGGAGGCGCCGCGCCAGACGCGGGGACGGTCCGACGCGGCGCGCAGCGTCCCCGATCCTGCCGATGCACAGGCTCCCCCGCCCCGGGGGGAGCCTTCCCGTCACCGAACCGTGAGCGGCCCGTGCATCCCCCCCTCGTAATGGCCGGGGATGAGGCAGGCGAACGCGTAGCTGCCCGGATCGCCGAAGGTCCAGAGGATCTCGCCGCTCTCGCCCGATGCCAGCCGCAGCGCGTTGGCCTCCTGATGCATCATGTCGGGCCTGTCGGCCATCATGGCCTTGTGCTCCTCGATCCCGTCGGGCGTGTCCATGACGAACTCATGCTCTTGCTCGCCCTCGTTGCGGATCACGAGGCGCACCGTCTCTCCGCGGGCGAAGGACAGGCTCCCCGGCTCGAAGATCATGCGGCCATCGTCGGTCTCGCGCATCGTGACCGTCACGGTCCGCGCCTCCGCCGCAGCCGAGGCCGGCGCGCCGAGCGGCATCGCCTCTCCCGCATGGTCCATGTGGCCCATGGCGGGCAGGCCACCCTCGGGCGAACCCGTCGCCCCATGGGCGTGCCCATGCGAGCCGTCGGCCTGCGCGGTGCCGGCTCCGAGGGCGGCCAGCAGGGTCATCGTCAGAAGTTTCATCTCGTTCATCCCATGTCAGCATCGGCGCGCCGCAGCGGCCGGTTGAGGATCGGGCCGGAGCCGCCCTGCGGCTCCGGGCTTCGTCGATCGGGCCCGGGTCAGGTGCCCGAGACCTGCCGCTGGTAGTCGGCGGCGCGCTCGGGCCAGGTGCTCTTGATATAGTCCAGCACGGCCCGGATCTCCGCCTCGGTCAAGAGGCCGGCGAAGCCGGGCATGTCGCTCTCGTAGCCATTGCCGACGAGGGCCGCCGTGCCCTGCCGGATGATGGCCAGCAGCTGCGCGTCGGGATGGTGCCAGGTGTGCCCCGACGCATCGTGAGGCGGGGCCGGATAGCGCCCGTTCGGCAGGGGCTCGCGCCAGTCGGGCTGCCCCTCGAGCTGGGCGCCGTGGCAGGAGGCGCAGTTCGCCGCATAGACCTGCCGGCCGAGCGCGATCCTGTCGGCGTCGGGTCCGGTCGGGGCCGCGCCCGGCAGAAGCAGCCAGAGCGTCGGGATGGCTGCAAGCGGGACGGCGAGGAGAAGGCGTCTCATCCGCGCCTCCCCAAGTTCTGGGGCACTCTGCGCCGTGTAGAGGCAGGGCAAAGGGCGGCGCGGCGGCCGCGATGGAACAGGGTGGGCATCGGTTCATTCCCGTGGGTCCGCCAGCGAGGGCGGATGTCTTCAGGCAGGCAGGCGCGGGGCCCGCCGGTTCAGACGAGGGACGAACCTCGGGGAGGCCTGTGGTCGGGCGGGGGGCGCCGCCCGGCAAGACGCTCGCTCCAGCCGGTGTGGCGCAGGCTGTCGCGGCGGTGCGCGAGAAGCTGGAGGGCCGCGGGCAGGACCACCGGCATGGTGGCGCAGGCGGCGGCGCAATCCTTCAGGCTCTTGCCGGCCCTCTCCGCGCAGGGGCCTGACGGCCGCTCCATCTGCGCGACATGATGGGACTGCTCCGTCTGCGCCACATGGTGGCTCGTGTCCGCAGGCACCGCCGAGGGGGCCGCGCGCAGGCTCGGCCCCGCCACGAAGGCAAGGGCGAGCAGGGCCGCAAGGCAGATCTCGAGGAGTCGGATGCGGATCATGCAGAGAGGATACATCGCGTCTTCGGCGGCAAACAGAGGTCTCACGAAAGCGTCAGGCCCTGAGGGCGGGCCCAAGTCGCTCCCCCGGCATGGCGTGCCGGGCCTGCCCTGAGCAGGGACGGCAGAGGCGCCGCGCGCGGGCCGCAGGGGATCGGTCCGCCCGGAACCCGCTCACGGACATGATCTTTCCTGCGAGGCCGCCCCCGGACCTCCTTCGGCACGACCCGGTGTCGGGAGAGTCGGTCTCCCGCCAGGCGGATCTTGCTGTTGTGGGCTCCCGGAGCTGGCCCTCCGCGCCGTGCCCCCTGCGGCAAAGCGTCTTCCCCCGCGGGCCTTCTCCAAATGAACCGGGAGGCATGCGACCGCGCCTGCTCCGGGCCCCGGATGGATCCGGCCCGGAGCCGCGACCACGGAAAAATTCTTAACCGATTGGCAAGACGCAAGAATGTTGTGCCGCCGTCCGCGGCGACGGAGGTGTGCGGCAGGTCCGATCCGGTGCCGCCGCCCCGCTGTTCCCCGCACGGTCTCCGGACACGCCCCCATGAGCCCCGATATTTAGATTTTTCAGAAGGCGCGTTGGCAATTTTGAAATATTCATGAACCGGATCCTGACGCAACGTCCGCCGCGACAGAGGCAGGAGGAGCCATGGCCATCGAGCTGGAGGATCTGGGGCTGAGCCCCGATGTGGCGGACGTGATGCAGCGTCTGGCGCGCGTGGGGGCGGGCATCGCCCGCATCATCTCGCGCAACGGGCTCGAGCGCGACCTGGGCGCGGGGGTCGGCACCAATGCCGGAGGAGACGGGCAGAAGGCGCTCGACGTGATCGCGGACGATGCCTTCCGCGCGGCGCTCGAAGGCTCGGCCGTGGCCCACTACGCCTCGGAGGAGCAGGACGAGGTGGTGACGCTGGGCGAGGGCAGGCTCGCGCTCGCCATCGACCCGCTGGACGGCTCGTCCAACATCGATGTGAACGTGTCGATCGGGACGATCTTCTCGATCTTCCCGGCGGCGGCCAGCCCCGAGGCGAGCTTCCTGCGCCCGGGCACCGAGCAGATCGCCGGCGGCTACATCATCTACGGGCCGCAATGCGCGCTGGTCTGCAGCTTCGGGCAGGGCGTGCAGCACTGGGTGCTCGACCTCGACGCGGGGATCTTCCGACGGATGCCCGACATCCGCCCGCTGCCGGCCAAGACGTCCGAATTCGCGATCAACGCCTCGAACTACCGCCACTGGCCGCAGCCGATCCGCGCCTTCGTCGACGATCTCGTGGCCGGAGCCGAGGGGCCGCGCGGCAAGAACTTCAACATGCGCTGGATCGCCTCGCTGGTGGCCGAGACGCACCGCATCCTGATGCGGGGCGGGGTGTTCCTCTATCCCGGCGACGAGCGCAAGGGCTATGAACGGGGCCGGCTGCGCCATGTCTACGAATGCGCGCCCATCGCCTTCCTGATCGCGGCGGCCGGGGGGCGTGCCACCGACGGCTGCGCTGACATCCTGACCGCGCTGCCCGACCGGCTGCACGCCCGCACCCCCTTCGTCTTCGGCTGCGCAAACAAGGTTGCCCGCGTCGCCGCCTATCACGATCTGGCCTGCGAGGAGACATCCGCTCTCTTCGGCAGCCGGGGCCTGTTCCGGAGTTAAAGAGTGTCGAAGAAATATCCCATCATTTCCGTGGTCGGCTCGTCCGGCGCGGGCACCTCGACGGTCAAGAACACCTTCGAGCAGATCTTCCGCCGCGAGGGGGTCAAGTCCGTCTCGATCGAGGGCGACGCCTTCCACCGCTACAACCGGGCCGACATGAAGGCCGAACTCGAGCGGCGCTATGCGGCGGGCGATGCGACCTTCTCGCATTTCTCCTACGAGGCGAACGAGCTAAAGGAGCTGGAGCGCGTCTTCCGCGAATATGGCGAGACGGGGCGCGGCCGCACCCGCACCTATGTCCATGACGATATCGAAGCCGCCCGGACGGGCGTGGCGCCCGGCAATTTCACTCAATGGGCGCCGTTCGAGGACAACAGCGACCTGCTCTTCTACGAGGGGCTGCACGGCTGCGTGGTCAATGACGAGGTGAACCTCGTCCGCCATGCCGATCTGAAGCTCGGGGTGGTGCCGGTCATCAACCTCGAATGGATCCAGAAGATCCACCGCGACAGGGCGCAGCGCGGCTACACGACCGAAGCCGTCACCGACGTGATCCTGCGCCGGATGTATGCCTACGTCCATTGCATCGTGCCGCAATTCTCCGAGACGGACATCAACTTCCAGCGCGTGCCGGTGGTGGACACCTCGAACCCGTTCATCGCGCGCTGGATCCCCACGCCGGACGAGAGCCTGATCGTGATCCGGTTCAAGAACCCGCGCGGGATCGATTTCCCCTATCTCACCTCGATGATCGCGGGCTCGTGGATGAGCCGGGCGAATTCCATCGTGGTGCCGGGCAACAAGCAGGATCTTGCGATGCAGCTGATCCTGACGCCGCTCATCGAGCGGATGGTGCGCGAGGCGCGCCGCGCGCGGGCCTGAGGCGCGACAGACATACGGAGGGGGGGCCGCGGATCGAGCCGCGGCCCGGCAACCGGGACGCACAGCGAAGGATGAGAGCCATGAAGGACATTGGAGCCGCGCAGGAAACGCGGATGGCGAACGCCATCCGGGCCCTCGCGATGGATGCGGTGGAGAAGGCCAGATCGGGCCATCCTGGGATGCCGATGGGGATGGCGGACGTGGCCACCGTCCTCTTCAACCGCTTCCTCACGGTCGATCCGTCGGCGCCGAAATGGCCCGACCGCGACCGGTTCGTGCTCTCGGCGGGGCACGGCTCGATGCTGCTCTATGCGATCCATCATCTGCTGGGCTATGCCGACATGGACATGGACCAGATCCGGTCCTTCCGGCAGCTCGGCGCGCGGACGGCGGGCCACCCGGAATACGGCCATGCCGAGGGGATCGAGGTCACGACCGGGCCGCTCGGTCAGGGGATCGCGACCGCGGTGGGCATGGCGCTGGCCGAGCGCATGAAGAACGCGCGATACGGCGATGATCTGGTGGACCATTTCACCTATGTCATCGCGGGCGACGGCTGCCTGATGGAGGGCATCTCGCATGAGGCCATCGACATGGCGGGCCATCTGGGCCTCGGCCGGCTGATCGTTCTCTGGGACGACAACCGCATCACCATCGACGGCGACACGGGCATCTCGACCTCGACCGACCAGAAGGCGCGGTTCGCGGCCTCGGGCTGGCATGTGCTGGCCTGCGACGGCCATGCGCCCGAGGAGATCGCCGCCGCCATCGAGGCCGCGCGGCGCGACCCCCGGCCCTCGATGATCGCCTGCCGCACGGTGATCGGCTATGGCGCGCCGAACAAGCAGGGCGGCCACGATGTCCATGGCGCGCCGCTGGGGGCGGCCGAGATCGCGGCCGCGCGCGAGCGCCTGGGCTGGGATCATCCGCCCTTCGAGATCCCCGCCGAT
>NZ_MABH01000199.1 GCF_001720585.1 Cereibacter johrii
GCAGCCCGCTCGGGGAGATCGAGGCGATGCTTGCGGCCGAGGGCCAGCGGCTGCCCTTCGAGGCGCCGGACCTGCGCGGGCTCCTCGGGCGGGAGGGCGTCTCGACGCTGGGCGGCGTGGTGGCGGCCAATGGCTCGGGGCCGCGGCGCATCCAGGCCGGGGCCTGCCGCGACAGTCTGATCGGCGTGCGCTTCGTGGATGGCGCGGGGCAGGTGGTGAAGAACGGCGGGCGGGTGATGAAGAATGTCACCGGCTACGATCTGGTGAAGCTGATGGCGGGCAGCCACGGCACGCTGGGCGTGCTGAGCGAGGTGGCCTTCAAGCTGCTGCCGCTGCCCGAGACGGAGCTGACGCTGGCCCTGCCGGACCTCGCGCCGGAGCGGGCCGTGGAAGCGATGGCCGCGGCGCTGGGATCGCCCTTCGATGTCTCGGGCGCGGCGCATTGGCCGGGGCGGGGGACCTTCCTGCGGATCGAGGGGTTCGAGGCGTCGGTGCGCTACCGCGCGGGCAGGCTGCGCCGGCTGCTTGCGGGCTTCGGCGAGGCGGCCGAGGTCGAGAGCCCGTGGGCGGCGATCCGCGACGTGGCGCCCTTCCACGGCCGGGAGGGCGATGTCTGGCGGCTCTCGCTCAGGCCTTCGGATGGGCCGGCGGTGGCGGCGCGGGCGGGCGGCGCGGCGCTCTTCGACTGGGGCGGCGGGCTGGTCTGGATCCTGACGGAGCCCGGCACCGATCTGCGGGCGCGGATCGGCCCCTTTGCCGGCCATGCCACGCTGGTGCGGGGCACGGCGCCGGTCGCGGCCTTCCATCCCGAGCCGCTGCCGCTCGCGGCCCTGGCGGCCAGCCTCCGCGCGAGGTTCGACCCGCGCGGCCTCTTCAACCCCGGCCTCATGGCCTGACGGGAGAGCCTCTTGCAGACGACCTTCACCGACGAGCAGCTGCAGGATCCGGGCGTCGCACGCGCGAACGAGATCCTGCGCGCCTGTGTCCATTGCGGCTTCTGCACGGCCACCTGCCCCACCTATCAGGTGCTGGGCGACGAGCTCGACAGCCCGCGCGGCCGCATCTACCTCATCAAGGACATGCTCGAGGCCGGGCGGCCTGCCGATGCCAAGACGGTGAAGCACATCGACCGCTGCCTCGGCTGCCTCGCCTGCATGACGACCTGCCCCTCGGGCGTGCATTACATGCATCTCGTCGATCATGCCCGCGATCATATCGAGAAGACCTATCGCCGCCCGCTGTTCGAGCGCCTGCTGCGCTGGACGGTGGCGCAGCTTCTGCCCTATCCGGCGCGGTTCCGCGCGGCGCTGCGGCTGGCGCAGCTGGGCCGGCCCTTCGCGGGGCTGGTGCCCGACGCGCGGCTGAAGGCCATGCTGGCGCTGGCGCCGCATCATGTGCCGAAGCCCTCGCCGAACGACCGGCCGCAGGTGTTCGAGGCCAAGGGGCCGAAACGGATGCGGGTGGCACTGCTCACGGGCTGCGCGCAGCGGGCGCTCGACACCGACATCAACGATGCCACGATCCGGCTTCTGCGGCGGATGGGCTGCGAGGTGGTGATCCCGAAGGGCATGGGCTGCTGCGGGGCGCTCACCCATCACATGGGCCGGGCCGAGCAGAGCCACGGGCTGGCTTCGACCAACATCCGCGCCTGGATGGCGGAGAAGCGGGCGCGGGGGCTCGATGCGATCGTGATCAACACGAGCGGCTGCGGCACGACGATCAAGGATTACGGCCATATCTTCCGCAACGATCCGCTGGCGGCGGAAGCGGCCGAGGTTTCGGCGCTGGCGCTCGACGTGACCGAACTGCTCGAACGGCTGGGCCTGCCCGAGGGCGCGCCGAAGGGGCTGCGGGTGGCCTACCACTCGGCCTGCTCGCTCCAGCACGGGCAGCGCATCCGGCAGGCGCCCAAGGAGCTTCTGGCCCGCGCGGGCTTCGAAGTGACCGAGCCCGCCGACCCGCATCTCTGCTGCGGCTCGGCCGGGACCTACAATCTGCTCCATCCCGAGATTTCGGCCGAGCTCAAGGCGCGCAAGGTGGCGACCCTCGAAGCGCGGAAGCCCGATGTGGTCTCGGCGGGCAACATCGGCTGCATCATGCAGATCGGCTCGGGGATAGGCGTGCCGGTCGTCCATACGGTCGAGCTTCTGGACTGGGCGACGGGCGGCCCGAAGCCGCGCCGTCTGGAGCTCGGCAACGATCCGCCATGAAAAGGCCATGAGCGGAGCCTAGCCCGAGGGGCCATGGCTTCCGGAGCATCCATGCGCATCCTCACGATCCTCGGGCTGATCCTCTGGCTTGCGGGGCCCGCCCCGGCGCAGGAGGCGCGGCTGAAGAGCCTCGAGACCGGGGACGACAGCCGGGGCTGGGAGGCGGTGGGCAAGCTTCTCCTCGGCGACCGGGGGTTCTGCACCGGCGTGCTGATCCGGCCCGGTCTCGTGCTGACGGCGGCGCACTGCCTCTACGACAAGGAGACCGGCGCCCGGATCGAGACCCATGCGCTCGAGTTTCTGGCGGGCTGGCGGAACGGGCGCGCGGCGGCCTACCGGACGGTGCGGCGGGCGCTTGCCCATCCCGACTATGTCTTTTCCGGCAGCGAACCGGCCGAGCGGGTGCGGTTCGATCTGGCCCTGCTCGAACTCGACCGGCCGATCCGGCTGCCCTCGGTCCGGCCCTTCGGGCTGGAGCCGGGCGCCCTCACCGGCGACCGGGTGGGTGTCGTCTCCTATGCGCAGGACCGGGCCGAGGCGCCGTCGCTGCAGGAGGTCTGCAGCGTGATCGGACGGCTGCCGGGCGCGCTGGTCCTGTCCTGCGCGGTCGATTTCGGCTCGTCGGGCGCGCCGGTCTTCATCCTGCGCGAGGGCATGCCGCGGCTCGTCTCGATCGTCTCGGCCAAGGCGGAGCTGGACGGCAGGCCGATCGCGCTCGGGACCGACATCGGCGATCCGCTCGAGGACCTTCTGGCCGAGCTCGACCATGCTGGCGGCCAGATCCGAAGGGTCGAGCCGCTGGTGCGGATGGAGGGGGGCGGGGCGAAGTTCGTGCGCCCCGAGCTGCCCTAGGGGACGCGGGCCAGCCTCTGGCGGCTTCCCTGGGCCGGAGGCGCGATCCTCTGGCGGGGCGGGACCCGTCGCCAGCGCCGGGCGGCTTCAGGCTTCCCCGGGCCGAGGGCGGCCGTGAGGCGCTCCGGCGTCAGCCGCGCCGGCTTTCGGGTGGGCCGGCGAGGGCTCTTGAAATGGCCGCGGCGCCTGCCCAGATTCCTCCTGCCGGGTGCCACAACGGGCCCGGCGTCTGGTCCGTCCCCCGGTGGGAGGACCGCACAGCATCGCTTCTTGGAGGATGACCATGCGTAGCTATGATTTCTCGCCGCTCTACCGCGCCACCGTCGGCTTCGACCGGATCGCCGACCTGATGGACCGCGTGATGACCAGCGAAGTCGCCCAGCCCACCTATCCGCCCTACAACATCGAGAAGACCGCCGAGAATGCCTATCGCATCTCGATCGCGGTGGCGGGCTTCACGCCCGACGAGCTGGCCGTCGAGGTCAAGGAGAACACGCTCCATGTCGGCGCCCGGAAGGCCGCGGACGAGGCCGAGCGGACCTATCTCCACCGCGGCATCGCGACCCGTGCCTTCGAACGCCGCTTCGCGCTGGCCGATCATGTCCGCGTCTCCGGCGCCACGCACGAGCACGGGATGCTGCATATCGATCTGGTGCGCGAGACGCCCGAGGCGCTGAAGCCGCGCCGCATCGAGATCGCCCGCGGTGATCTCGGTGGGACCAAGTCCATCGAGGCGGTCAAGGAGCCGGTCGAGGCCTGATCTCTCTGTCGATGTCGTCCGGGGGGCGCGCCGCAAGGCGCGCTCCTTTTGCTGTGTGCCCTTTGCGGCCAAAGACCCCGCCATTCGCGAAGCGCGGATGGCACGACCGCTGCCATGCGCAGGAAGCCTCCTCGACAGGGGCAGGCTCGTGCGCCCGCCCGTCGAGAGTGCCTGCCGCTCCTG
Source organism: Cereibacter johrii (assembly GCF_001720585.1). Classification (GTDB taxonomy): domain Bacteria; phylum Pseudomonadota; class Alphaproteobacteria; order Rhodobacterales; family Rhodobacteraceae; genus Cereibacter_A; species Cereibacter_A johrii. Next base: position 4,006 of record NZ_MABH01000199.1, read on the forward strand.
CTTCGATGCGCTTCGCAGGCGGCAGGGATGCAGCGGCCGGAGAGAGGCGCCCGAAGGCATCCGCCGTCAGCGGCTGAGGCTCTCGGCCAGGCGCATCAGCTGAACCGCCTCTACCCGGTAGCCGAAGGGGTCGGCCCCGCGCGCGCCGTCGGCCAAGGCGATGGCCTCGTCCCAGCCCCACGCGCCGAGCTTGTCCGATCCGCGCAGAAGCTCGCCGAAGCCCGCGATGGCGGTGGAGAAGCGCACGTCCTCGGACCCCTCGGTCAGCATGTCCGGGATCGGCGTGTCGATCAGGGTCGACGTGCTCTCGCCCGGCGCCTTGTAGCGCAGCCGCAGAAAGCCCAGCTCGTCGCCATGCGCGCCCTCGGGCGGCTCGGCGCCGTAGCGCAGGGGATCGGTCAGGCGCGCGGGGCTGTCCGCAGGCGTGATCTCGTAGATCGCCGTCACCGAATGGCCGGCGCCGATCTCGCCCGCATCGACGCGGTCATTGGCGAAATCCTCGCGGCGCAGGTCGCGGGTCTCGTAGCCGATGAGCCGGTATTCCGCGACGCGGGCGGGGTTCCACTCCACCTGCACCTTCACATCGTCGGCAATGGGAAAGAGCGCGCCGCCGAGCTGGTCGACCAGAACCTTCTGCGCCTCGTTCAGACTGTCGATATAGGCGGCCTGTCCGTTGCCGTTCTGCGCCAGCGCCTGCATCGTCGCATCGTCGAGATTGCCGCGCCCGAAGCCCAGCACCGAGAGATAGACGCCGGTATCGCGCTCGTGCGCCACGAGGCGGGCCAGCTCCTCCGGGTCGCTGATCCCGAGGTTGAAGTCTCCGTCGGTGGCCAGCACCACGCGCGTGACCTCGCCCGCGCCCGCCATTTCAGCGGCGGTCCGGTAGGCCAGCGCCAGCCCCTCCTCTCCCGCGGTCGATCCGCCGGCATCGAGCCGGTCGAGGGCGGAGAGGATCGTGCTGCGCTGGTTCGCGGGCGTGGGCGCCAGCACCTGGCCCGCCGAGCCGGCATAGGTCACGATGGCCACCTGATCCTCGGGACGCAGGCGGCCGAGCATCAGCCCGAACGACTGCTTGAGCAGCGGCAGCTTCGCCGGATCCTGCATCGATCCCGACGTGTCGATCAGGAAGACGAGGTTCAGCGGCGGCCGGTCCTCGATGGCGGGCATCCTGCCCTGCAGCGCCACATGGACAAGCCGCGTCTCGGGGTTCCAGGGTGTCCGGGTGACGGAGAGGCTGGGGCGGAAGGGGGGCGTGCCGCTTTCCGGCGCCGGATAATCGTAGGGGAAGTAGTTGATCATCTCCTCGATCCGCACCGCCTCGCGCGGGGGAAGCTGCCCGGCCCGCAGGCTCGAGCGGAGGATGGCGTAGCTCGCCGTATCCACGTCGATCGAGAAGGTCGAGACGGGATCCTCGGCGGTCACGCGGAGCGGATTGTCGGGCGCGTTCGCGTAGGCCTCGCTGTCGCCCGAAGGCAGGGCGCGCGCGGGGGCCTCGGCCGCCTGCTTCGAGAGGGCGAGATCCGGCGCGGGCGGCGCGGCCATGGGCATCGCCTCGTCGGCGGCGAAGGTCTGCGGGGC
>NZ_MABH01000200.1 GCF_001720585.1 Cereibacter johrii
CCCAGGACCGCGCCGGGGCCCAGACCCGCGCCGCGGGCGAGGCCGGTGCCAATGGCCGCAGCCGCATAGGCCAGCGAATAGACCGCGTGGCAGAGATTCATCAGCGGCAGCCCGCGCTCGGCCTCGAGCGCGGTCACGCGGGCATTCATCAGCACGTCGAGCGCCCCGGTGGCCGCGCCGCAGAGGATCATCGCCGCGGCGAAGGCCCAGAGCGCGGGCGACTGGCCCGGCAGCGCGAAGGCAGCCCCCATGGCCAGCACCATGAGCGGCAGCGCCCGGCGCCCGAGCGCACTGCCCAGCCGGGCGGCGGCCAGCATCGCGGCCATGGCGGCCACGGGGGCGAAGAGCATCAGCAGCCCGAGCCGCGCCTCGTCCACCCCGAGCAGCGCCTTGGTGTCGGGCAGCGCCGCGGCGAAGGCGCCCCAGCAGATGCCCATGGCGCCGAAGGCGGCGAGGGCGGGACGGGCGACCCGCAAGGGACCGCCGACTCGGGTCGGGCGAAGCGTCTGCATGGGATCCTCCTAGCCGGTTTCACGGCGCGCGCCGAGCCCCCTGCGAGAAGGATTGGTGTCGCCCGGGTTCCCCGCCCGCGCCGGGCCCCTGCGGCGGGCTTTTCTCGCCCCGGCACCGGCCATTCCGCATCCGAGGCCTTTCCTTTCGGGGCGGGATCGTCTATGGCGGCGCCTCGCGACCCCATGCACCCTTGGAGGATGGGGCGTTTCACATATGGAGAACCTCAATGGCTGGTGAAATCCCGGATTTTCAGGCCGAGGTACGGACGGGGACAGGCAAGGGGGCCGCTCGTCAAGCTCGTCGTGAGGGCTACGTACCCGGTATCGTCTATGGCGGTGGCCAGGAGCCGCTGTCGATCAACGTTCCGTACAACGACCTGCTGAACCGGCTGAAGAAGGGCCGCTTCCTGCAGACGCTGTTCAACCTCAAGGTCGAAGGCCAGGAAGACGTGCGCGTCATCTGCCGCGGCGTCCAGCGCGACGTCGTGAAGGCCCTGCCGACGCATGTCGACTTCATGCGCCTGCGCCGCACGAGCCGCGTCAACCTGTTCATCCACGTCACCTTCGAGAACCACGACAAGGCCCCCGGCCTGAAGCGTGGCGGCACCCTGACCGTGGTGCGTCCCGAGGTGGAGCTGGAAGTGACCGCGGGCGACATCCCGGATCACCTGACGGTGGATCTGACCGACCGTCAGATCGGCGATGTCATCCACATCAACGACATCAAGCTGCCGGAAGGCGCGGTTCCGACCATCAACCGGAACTTCGTGATCGCGAACATCTCGGCTCCGTCGGGCCTGCGGTCGTCGGACAATGAAGATGAGGCCGAAGAGGCCTGAGACGGCTTCATCGGACGGAACGGGGGCACGGAACGCAGGTTCCGTGCCCTTTTTCTTTGGCGCGCGGGCGGTTCGACGATCCCCGGCCGTTCCCCCCGACAAGATGCGCGGAGGCGCAAGCCCCAAGGGGCCTCGGTCGGAGAGCGGCCGTCCTTGCCCCGAGCGACCGGACATTTCCAAACCGATCCGTTCCGCGGGCGCCGGGATCGGGCGGAACAAACTGGATCGAGAAAAAGACCTTCACCACGGCCGGGGCCGGCCTGGAGATCCGCGCCGCCGCGGACGCCGGGGATGAACCGCTGGATCGAGACAAGACCTCGAGGTCGGGCGGGCCGGCATGGAGATCCCTGGTTCTGCCGGTGCCGGGATCAGGCAGAGATCGACCGGATCGAGGGAAGACCCCGACCTCGGGCGATCTGGCAGGGAGATCCGTGCTGCCGCGGGCGCTAGAGGATCAGGCGGAGATCGACTGGATCGAGGAGAAGACCTCGAGCTCGGGCGGGCCGGCGTAGAGATCCGCGTTGCCGCCGGCGCCGCGGTGGGCGGTGCGGAAGGCCTCGGACTTGGTCCAGGCGATGAAGGCCTCCTCGGACTCCCAGGCCGTGTGAGAGGCATAGAGCCGGTAGCCCTCGCGGTCGGGGCCGCGCATCAAGTGGAAGGCCACGAAGCCCGGGACCTGGGGCAGCTGGCTGTCGCGGTTCTTCCAGACCGCCTCGAAGGCGGCTTCCTGCCCGGTCTTCACCCGAAAACGGTTCATCGTGAGATACATTCCGCAACTCCTCTCGTTGCGGAGAGTCTCAGCCGCGAACGTCCGCTGGGTCAAGGGCGCTCTCGCGGCGCGACGGGTTGCCGGACGGCCGATGCGACCGTAAGTAAACCGGATCCCGGAAGGAGCCTGCGCATGAAGCTGTTCGTCGGTCTCGGCAATCCCGGTGCGCGCTATGCGGGCAACCGGCACAACATCGGCTACATGGCGGTGGAGGCCATCGCCGCGGACCATGGGTTCGGCCCGTGGCGCGCGCGCTTTCAGGGGCTGACCTCCGAAGGGCGGCTCGGGCCCGAGCAGGTGCTGCTCCTCAAGCCCGAGACCTTCATGAACCTCTCGGGCCAGTCGGTGGGCGAGGCCATGCGCTTCTACAAGCTGACCCCCGCCGACGTGATCGTGTTCCACGACGAGCTCGACCTTGCGCCCGGCAAGCTGCGGCTGAAGCAGGGCGGCGGACATGCGGGCCACAACGGGCTGCGCTCGATCCATGCCCATGTCGGCGAGGCCTACGGGCGGGTGCGGCTGGGGATCGGCCATCCGGGACACAAGGATGCGGTGGCGCCCTATGTGCTGAGCGACTTCGCCAAGGCGGATCAGGACTGGCTGGCGGATCTCCTGCGCGGGATCGCCGACGGGGCCGAGGCGCTGGCGCGGGGCGACGGGGCGAAGTTCCAGAATGCGGTGGCCCTCCGGATGCAGCCGCCGAAGCCCGAGAAGCCGAAGCCCGCGGCGAAGGCGCCCGAGGCCCAAGCGCCCGAGGCCGCGCCGGACGAGCGCAGCGCGCTTCAGAAGCTGGCCGACCGGTTCCGCTAGACGAACTGCTCGCGGATCAGCCGCTCCTCGAGCCCATGGCCGGGGTCGAACAGCAGCCGGTGGCGCACGGCGGGCTCGGTGCGGATCTCGACCGACACCACGTCGCGCACCGAGCGGCCGTCGGCATCCGCCATCACGGGGCGCTTCTTCGCATCGATCACGTCGAAGCGCACCAGCGCCGTCTTGGGCAGGAGCGCCCCGCGCCAGCGCCGCGGCCGGAAGGGCGCGATGGCGGTCAGCGCCAGCACGTCGGCGCCGATGGGGAGGATCGGGCCGTGGGCGGAATAGTTGTAGGCGGTGGAGCCCGCGGGCGTGCAGACCAGCGCCCCGTCGCAGACGAGCTCTTCCATCCGCACCTTGCCATCGACCGAGATCTTCAGCCAGGCCGCCTGCGGCCCCGCGCGCAGGAGCGAGACCTCGTTGATCGCGATCCGGTGGAAGACCTCGCCCGTGTCGGTGACGGCCGTCATGGCCAGCGGGTTCAGGATCTCTTCCTCGGCTTCGGCCAGCCGCTCGCGCAGCCCGTCTTCCGCATAGCCGTTCATGAGGAAGCCCACGGTGCCGCGGTTCATGCCATAGACGGGGATGTCGAGGCTCTGGGTCTCGTGCAGCGTCTGGAGCATGAAGCCGTCGCCGCCGAGCGCCACGATGGCGTCGGCCTCGGGCAGGGGGCACTGGCCGTACCGGGCGGCCATGACGTCCAGCGCCTCCTGGGCGACGGGGGCATTGCTCGCCACGAATCCGATGCGCTGTGGCGTCATGTCCCTCTCCGGCTGCTGCGGCGGCCAGTGTTGGACGCCCCGTGCGGCAAACTCAAGCCCCGCCGGGCCCGGGCTTCGCGCAATCCCGGACATGCGTCGTTTTCCTGCCTTTCTGTCGCGGCGACGATGCTCTAAATGGGCGCAACCCTTGCGACAGGAGACGCCCATGAACGCCCCGCACCGCGATGACGGCTTCTTTACCGAAAGCCTCTCTTCCCGCGATCCCGAGCTCTTCGCCTCGATCACCGGCGAACTCGGCCGCCAGCGCGACGAGATCGAGCTGATCGCTTCGGAGAATATCGTGAGCCGCGCCGTGATGGAGGCGCAGGGCTCGGTCATGACGAACAAATATGCCGAAGGCTATGCGGGCAAGCGCTATTACGGCGGCTGCGACTATGTCGACGTGGCCGAGACGCTGGCCATCGAGCGGGCGAAGCAGCTGTTCGGCTGCGCCTATGTGAACGTCCAGCCGAACTCGGGCAGCCAGGCCAACCAGGGTGTGTTCCAGGCGCTCATCAAGCCGGGCGACACCATTCTGGGCATGGAGCTCGCCTCGGGCGGCCACCTCACCCACGGCGCCGCGCCGAACCAGTCCGGCAAGTGGTTCAACGCGGTGCAATATGGCGTGCGCCAGCAGGACCAGCTGATCGATTACGATCAGGTCGCGGCCCTCGCGCGCGAGCACAAGCCCAAGCTCATCATCGCGGGCGGCTCGGCCATCCCGCGCCAGATCGACTTCGCCCGGTTCCGCGCCATCGCGGATGAGGTGGGCGCGCTGCTGATGGTGGACATGGCCCATTTCGCGGGCCTCGTGGCGGGGGGGGCCCATCCCTCGCCCTTCCCGCATGCGGATGTGGCCACCACGACGACGCACAAGACGCTGCGCGGCCCGCGCGGCGGCATGATCCTCACGAACAGCGAGGAGATCGCGAAGAAGGTCAATTCGGCCATCTTCCCGGGCATTCAGGGCGGTCCGCTGATGCATGTGATCGCGGCCAAGGCGGTGGCCTTCGGCGAGGCGCTGCGGCCCGAGTTCAAGGCCTATGCCGCGCAGGTGGTGAAGAACGCGCAGGCGCTGGCGGACGAGCTGATGAAGGGCGGGCTCGACATCGTGACGGGCGGCACCGACACGCACCTGATGCTGGTGGACCTGCGGCCCAAGGGCGTGAAGGGCAACGCGACCGAGAAGGCGCTGGGCCGCGCCCACATCACCTGCAACAAGAACGGCATCCCGTTCGACCCCGAGAAGCCGACTGTGACCTCGGGCGTCCGGCTCGGCACGCCGGCGGGCACCACCCGCGGCTTCGGTGAGGCGGAGTTCCGCGAGATCGGCCGTCTGATCGTCGAAGTGGTCGACGGGCTCGCGGCCAACGGCGAAGAGGGCAATGCGGCGGTGGAAGAGGCCGTCAAGGCCAAGGTCGCGGCGCTCTGCGCCCGCTTCCCGCTCTATCCGACGCTCTGATCCGACAGGCGCGCGCCCTCGCGGCGCGCGCCGCTCCTTCGGGGCACAGGCCTTCCCGTTCCGCGCGGGTCAGACGAGGCCCCGCCAGCGCGCGAAGGCATAGGCCGCGCCGCCCGCGACGAGCCCCCCGACGATCAGCACCCGCAGGGCGGCCAGGAGCTGGCCCGCGACGCGCGTCTTCGTGTCGATGCTGCCCAGATGGCGCACGCAGAGATCGTAGTCGGCCGAGACCTTCTCGAAATCCACCTGCATCAGCAGCCGCGGATTCTGCGCCATCTCGCCCGCTTGTGCCAGATCGCGCGCCGCGGCCCGCACGCGGCGGGGCAGGCGGCCCGCGCCGCGTCTCAGTTTCGCGGGCAGATCCTGTCCGCGCACATGCAGCCGCTCTTCCATGAGCGCGGCCACACGGTCCACCATCTGTCTGATCGCAATCGCACTCATGCCCATCCCCTCGTCAGGCGGACAGATTAGGAAGGGTCGCGCAGGCGATCAACCGCTCTGGAAGCCCGTGCGGCAAAGGGCTAGAAAGCCGCCATGCTGAACATGACGCTCTACAAGGCGGAGCCCCCGTCCGACGCCCCGCCGCTCCTGATCGCGCACGGCCTGTTCGGCTCGGCGCGCAACTGGGGCGTGATCTGCCGCCGGCTGGCCGAGACCCGCAAGGTGATCGCGGTCGACATGCGCAACCACGGCGAGAGCCCCTGGACCGAGACCCACCGCTATCCCGACATGGCCGCCGATCTCGCCGAGGTGATCGCGGCGCAGGGCGGGCAGGCGGATGTGCTGGGCCATTCGATGGGCGGCAAGGCCGCCATGGCGCTCGCCCTGACCGAGCCCGGACGGGTGCGGCGGCTGGTGGTGGCGGACGTGGCCCCGGTGGCCTACAGCCACGACCAGATGCAGAATGTCGATGCGATGCGGAGCCTCGATCCGGCGACGGTCGCGACACGGGGCGACGCCGACCGCAAGCTGGCCGAGGTTCTGCCCGATGCGGGCCTCCGGGCCTTCTTCCTCCAGTCGCTCGATCTGAGGGCCGATCCGCCGCGCTGGAAGCTGAACCTCGACCGGCTCGCGGCCGAGATGCCCCATATCGTGGGCTGGCCCGGGATCGAGGGCCGCTTCGAGGGGCCGACCCTGTTCCTGACCGGCGAGCTGTCGCACTATGTCCGGCCCGAGCATCGCGAGACGATCCAGCGGCTCTTCCCGGCGGCGCGCTTCGCCGAGCTGAAGGGGGCGGGGCACTGGCTCCATGCCGAGAAGCCCCGCGCCTTCGAGGATACGGTCCGCGTCTTTCTCGACGCCTGACCCGCAGCGGTGGCGGAGCCCGGGGCTCCGCCACAGGCCTTCAGTCGCTCACCTTCCGCATCCGGTCGAGCGAGCCGTCGCGCAGCACGAACTGATGGAAGAGCGTCAGGCCCACATGCACGGCCACGACGAGGATCAGCAGATATTTCATGCTGGCATGGGCCGAGGCCGCAACGCCGTTGCCGTAGAACCAGCCGATCGCGCCCAGCACCGGCATGGCGAGGATCGCGAGATAGAGAAAGAAGGTCAGCTCGTTCGTGACGAAGGCGAGGAAGCCCTGCTCGGGCGTCTTCGGTTCGAAGGCGGGGGCGGGCACGCCGCGGGCGAAGCGCAGCCCCACCCGCCAGAGCGCGAGCACCAGCACCAGAAGCCCTAGACCCACATGGGCCCAGGCCAGCGCCGGGCTTCCCGCGGGCGTGCCGGTCTTCATCCCCTCGTAGACCGCCGTCATCGCGGGGCCGAGCAGGAACTGCACGACGATCAGCACCGGCACCGCCCAGTGCAGCAGGATCTGCAGTCTCGAATAGCCGGCGGGGGCGTCCTTCGCCATCGCGATCTCCTTGTGTGGCTGGCCGGGAATCAGGCGAGCTTGCGGGCGATGATGAAGCTCGCGGGCAGAGCCGCCACGAAGCCGATTGCCGCAGCGAGGCTGATCGGCATGAGAGTGTCGTTGCCGGTCACGAGGGCGATCACGATGCAGATCCCCATCAGGGTGACGGAAATGAACGAGAAAAGAACCATCATCAGGCGGGTCATGGGCAAGGTCTCCGGGCTGTGGATCAGCGTGTGCGGCCACAGTCTGCCGCGGAGGACAATCCTGTCGCCTTGATCCGCATCAACCCGGCCGGGGCAGGGGCGCGTCATCCGAAGGGGGGAGGGGGAGGTCCGCGCAGCGAAGGATGCCCGACAGGTGGGTGATCCGGTCACCGGCGCCTGCCGGGCCCCTTCGCGCAATGCGTTGATACTCGTACTGTGAACCCCCGGCGCTGCAGTCGCCGGATACTCGTTACCACTCCGGCATGCCGGAGCTTCATTATGCGCGATCCTGAATGCGAGTGCCTGCCGGAAGTGCGGCCTGCGTCACCAGGAAGCAGGCCGCGCTCCATGCATCTTTTCTCAGCCGCGGGCGGCATCTCCGCGCCGCGGACCGCGCGCCGCGCGCTTCG
>NZ_MABH01000201.1 GCF_001720585.1 Cereibacter johrii
CCCGCCGCCATGTCCGAGCCGCCTGCGGCCGAGCCGGAGCTTCCCGCCGCGCCCGTGGCGGACATGTCCGAGCCGGACGAGCCGCTGCCCGCCGCCATGTCCGAGCCGCCTGCGGCCGAACCGGAGCTTCCCGCAGTGCCCGTGGTGGACATGTCCGAGCCGGACGGGCCGCTGCCCGCGGCCATGTCCGAGCCGCCTGTGGCCGAACCGGACGTGCTCATGTCGGAGCCGCCCGCGGCGGACAGGTCCGTCCCCGAACCGCTCATGGCGGATCCGCTGTCGGCAGCGCTCCCGCTGGAGGACGGCATGTCGGACGCTCCGGTGAGGGATGCGAGCTCTGCCGCACAGTCGGCATGTGCGGCGGTGGCTCCGGCAAGCGCCAGGGCGCAGGTCGTGAGGGTCAGGCGTTTCATGGATCTCCTCCTCTCCAAGTTGGACGCAGGCCCTGCAACCGCGGGAGGGGATGCTTGTTCCGGCGCGCGGACCCGTGCGACGGGGTTGGGCCCGCCGGGGAAGATCCCGATCGCCCGGGCGCTTGGCCGGAAACGCCGATACGGGCCCCTGTGCGGGGCCCGTATCCGATCCACAGGCTGAACGATCCTGCGGAGCGCCCGGGCCGCGAGACGCGGCAGGGGCGGCGGCCCTTCTCAGGACGCGGTCACTTCGGCGCCCACATAGACCGGGTTGCCCTGCCGCAGCACCTTCATCAGCATCACGCCCTTGCCGCGCGCCTCCCGCATCGCCGAGGCCAGATCGCGCGGCGTCTCGACCGGCCGGCCCGCCGCTTCCTGGATCACGTCGCCCGGCGCGAGCCGGTCGGCATTCGGGCCCGAGGGATCGACGGCCGTCACCACGACGCCCGAGGCGCCCTCCGGCAGGCCCAGCTGGCGTGCAAGCGCGGGCTCCAGCGGCTGGACCTCGATGCCGAGCGGCCCGCCGAGCCCTTCGGGAGACTCGGCCGCGGCGACCTGCGCCCGGTGAGGCGTCAGTTCTCCGATCGTCACGGTGATCTCCTGCTCGCGGCCGTCGCGCTGGACCGTGAGCCGGGCCTTCTCGCCGTTCGGGATGGCCGCGATCAGCCGCGGCAGGCTCGCACGTTCCGTCAGCTCCTGACCGTTCACCGCCGTGATGACATCGCCGCTCTCGAGGCCGCCCTCGTCGGCGGGGCTGCCCTGCTGCACCTCGGCCACGAGGGCCCCGTCGCGCCCCTCGAGACCCATGGCCTGCGCGATCTCGGGCGTCATGCCCTGAACCGTGACCCCGAGCCAGCCGCGCGAGACCGAACCCTTCTCCTGAAGCTGGGCCACGACATCCTTCACCGTATTCGCGGGGATCGAGAACCCGATGCCCACCGAGCCGCCGGAGGGCGAGAAGATCGCGGTGTTCATGCCGACGACCTTGCCTTCCGTGTCGAAGAGCGGGCCGCCCGAGTTGCCGCGGTTGATGGCCGCGTCGGTCTGGATATAGTCGTCGTAGGGGCCCGAGTTGATGTTGCGCCCCATGGCCGAGACGATGCCCGAGGTGACGGTGCCGCCCAGCCCGAACGGGTTGCCGACCGCCACGACCGCATCGCCCACGCGCAGCTTCTCGCTGTCGCCGAGCTCGACGAAGGGCAGATCTTTGGCATCCTTCAGCCGGATCACCGCGATGTCGGTCATCGGATCGGTGCCCACGACTTCGGCCTTGAACTCGCGGCCGTCCTCGAGCTTGACCTTCATGTCGGTCGCATTCTCGACCACATGGTTGTTGGTGACGATGACGCCGTCCTGCGAGATCAGGAAGCCCGATCCGAGCCCGTGCATGACCTGACCGCCCTCGGGGGCCTCGGGCATGCGGAACTGCGGGTCGATCTCGCCGAAGCGGCGGAGGAATTCCTCGAGGGGAGAGCCCGCCATCGGCGTGGGCTCTTTCGACTTGGCCGTCACCTCGATGAAGACGACGGCGGGCGAGACGCGGGCGACGAGATCGGCATAGCCCTGCATCGGCACCTCGGCCCGGGCCGCGGTCGGCGGCAGGGTCGTGCCGGCGACACCGGCGGTGATGAGGGTGCTGGCGATCAGGACGGCCTTCAGCGAGGAACGCGGGGTGGGCATCGGCATGGAACTCTCCTTGGGTTACCGGGGCGCGCCGGGCCCGGCGGCCGGAGCCGCGGGCCGCAGGGGACGCGGGCCTTGGGGCACAACATGGGCGCGGCACTTGCGGGTCCGATTACCGCCGGATTACCATTCCGTAAGCTCGCGGGGACGTGATCGGATCGGGGCCGCCCCGAACCTTACCGAACCGTGAGAATGCGGAAAGGTTGCGGCAAGACGGGGGGCGCAGACTCCCGTCTATGGAGAATGACATGAAGATCCTGCTTGCCGAGGACGACCGCCAGACCGCCGACTACCTCCGCCAGGGTCTTCTGGCCGAGGGCTACAGCGTGGATCATGTGCCCGACGGGCGCGACGCGCTGGTGCAGGCGACGCTGCAACCCTACGACCTCCTCGTGGTCGACCGGATGATGCCGGGGCTCGACGGGCTCTCGCTGGTCAAGGCACTGCGCTCGGCGCAGATCAAGGCGCCGATCCTGATCCTGACCGCCATGGGCGGCGTGACGGACCGGGTGGAGGGGCTGCAGGCCGGGGCCGACGACTATCTGGTCAAGCCCTTCGCCTTCTCGGAACTGTCGGCGCGGCTGGCGGCGCTGGCCCGCCGTCCCGCCCTCGCCGAGGGGGCGCGCGATCTGTTGCGGGTGGGCGATCTCACACTCGACACCGTGCGCCGCACCGTCAGCCGCGGCGGCACCGAGATCGATCTCCAGCCCCGCGAATTCCGCCTTCTCGAACATCTGATGCGGGCCGCAGGCCGCGTGCAGACGCGCACGATGCTGCTCGAAGCGGTCTGGGACTTCCATTTCGATCCCGGCACGAGCGTCGTCGAAACCCACATGAGCCGCCTGCGCGCCAAGATCGACCGGCCGTTCGACAAGCCGCTGCTCCATACGGTCCGCGGTGCGGGCTACATGCTGAAGGCATGAGCCTGCGCACCTCCCCCGACCCGCAGGCGGGGATCTCGCGCCTGTCCGGCTCCTCCTCGCTGCGGCTGGCGGCGCGGCTCGCGCTGATCTTCGTGGGGGCCACGCTTCTGGCCGGGCTCGTGTCGGTCCCGCTCCTCACGGGGGCGCTGAAGGACCGGCTGCGCGCGGACGCCCGGCAGATGGCGGAGTCGCTGGCCGCGACCTGGCAGGTCGCGGGGCTCGTCGATCTGCACGCCCAGATCGCAGCCAACGTGGCCACCACGCGCGACTTCGCGAACCTCTATCTCTTCATCGACAATTCGGGCCGGATCGTCTTCGGCAACTTCCACCTGCCCGAGCCCTTCGTCGGGCCGCGCGAACTCGTCTCCGGGCGCGACATGCTGCTGCCGGGCGAGGCGCCGGCGGGGATCGGCTTCTCGGCCTACGGCCTGCGCATCCCGGCGGGCTATGTGATCGCGGCCCGCCAGACCAGCGCGCTCGACGAGGTGCGGGCGATCGTGATCCGGGCGGTGGCCTCGGGGCTGGCGCTGGCGCTTCTGCTGGCACTGGGGGTGGCGGGGCTGCTGGCCTGGGGGGCGGAGCGGCGCATCGCGCGGCTTTCCAGCGTGCTGACGCGGGCGTCGGGCGGCGATCTGTCCGAGCGGGTGCAGGATGCGGGCAGCGACGACATCGGCCGCATCGCGGGCGCGGTGAATGCGACGCTCGACCAGCTGGAGCTGACGGTCGAGAGCCTGCGGCAGGTCTCCTCCGACGTGGCGCACGATCTGAGGACGCCGATCACCCGCCTGCGCACCTCGCTCGAACCGCTGATGCTGCGCGAGGATCTGCCCGAAGATGCCGCGGCCGACATCGCCTCGGCGGTCGGTCAGGCCGACCGGATCGTGCGGATCTTCAACGCCGTGCTGCGCATCGCCCAGATCGAGGGCGGCGGCGCCCGCCCGCGCTTCGCGAAGCTCGATCTGGGGCGCCTTGCGGAGGATCTCCACGAGTTGCTGGAGCCGGTGGCCGAGGAGCTGGGCCACCGCATCGCCGCCCGGATCGAGCCCGTGGCGGTCGAGGGCGACCGCGACCTCCTCGCGCAGGCCATCTCGAACCTCGTCGAAAATGCCTTCCGCCATTGCCCGCCGCCCGCCCATGTCGCGCTGACGGTGAGGCGCGAGGGGGCGGAGGCGGTGGTGACGGTCGAGGATGACGGGCCGGGCATTCCCGAGGCCGAGCGCGAGGCGGTCTTCCGCCGCTTCTACCGGCTCGAGCGGAGCCGCAACAGCGAGGGAAGCGGCCTCGGCCTGAGCCTCGTCGCGGCGGTGGCGCGCCTCCACGGCGGCCGCGTCGAGCTGGACGACGCGGAGCCCGGCCTGCGCGTCATGCTGCGGCTGCCGGTGGGCGGCTGACCGGCCCGTCTCTCTTGGGGAAAGCGACCCCCGCCCGCACTAGCGGCCGGCGAGGGTCGGGGCCTCAGCGGCGGGCGATCTCCATGCCGGCCAGCGGGCAGCTGCCGGTCTGCGCCTTCGCAAGCTTCAGCGCCTCCGCCTCCTTCACGAGCTGGCACAGCATCGGGAAGCTCGACGAGCCGCTGCCGCCCTCGGGGTCGGACAGGGTGAGGAGGCCGTCGGTCACCTCCCACTTGCCCGCGACCGAAGTGTCGAGCTCGACATTGCGCATGGTGAAGGAGCCGTCGGGAGAGAAGGTCGCGAACAGCGGCCCGATCCCGTAGGTGCCTGCCCCGAGGTCGGGAGCCTCGGCCTGCGCGGGTGCCCCGGACTGCGGCGCGGCTTCGGGTTCCGTGCTGGCGGCGGTCGATCCTTCGGAGGCCGCGTCATCGGATGCCCCAGCCGGTACCGGTTCGGCCTCTGTGGCAGGGGTCGATCCTTCGGACGCGGCGTCCTCCTGCGCGCCGGCCGCAGTCCCGGCTGCCCCGGCCGGGGCCGGCTCGGCCGCGGCATCGGCACCCTCGCCCTGCGCATCCTCTGCGGCCGCCTCCGGCTGATCGGCCGCGCCTTCGGTTGCGGCCTCCGGTTCGGCCGCAGGTTGAGACCCTGCCTCCGACCCTTCCGCCTGCCCTGCGGCGTCCG
>NZ_MABH01000202.1 GCF_001720585.1 Cereibacter johrii
AGCGGGCTTTCGGCGGTCGCGGCGCTGGCCATCGGCGCGGGGCTCGTGATGGCCGACTTCAAGACCCTCTCGGCGGTCCTGCGCGAGCACAAGGAGCTGGTGTCGGCCTGGCAGCCCGCGATGCCGCTCGGCTCGGCGCTGCGCTATGCCCGGCTGCGCTTGCGCACCCATGATCTGACGGCGGCGGCGCTCGGCACCGATGCGCGGAAGGGACCGCTCCTCGCGGCGGCGCCGAAGCCCGTGCTGACCGTCCTCGTGGTGGGCGAGACCGCGCGGGCGCAGAACTGGGGGCTGAACGGCTACGAGCGCGACACGACGCCCGAGCTGCGCGCCCGCGGCGTGGTGAATTTCTCCAACGTCGAGAGCTGCGGCACGGCCACCGCCGTGTCGATGCCCTGCATGTTCTCGAACCTCACGCGCAGGGGCTACAGCCACGAGAAGGGCCTCGCGCGCGAGAACCTGCTCGACGTGCTGGCCCATGCGGGTGTGGCGGTCGAATGGTGGGACAACAACACGGGCGACAAGGACATCGCGGCGCGCCTGCCCTCGGCGCGGGTGCCCGCGACGGTCGAAGCCTGCGGCGAGGGCGAATGCCCCGATGCGGCCTTCCTGCCGCTCCTCGACCGGACGCTCGCCAGCATGAAGGACGACACGGTGCTCGTGCTGCATCAGATCGGCAGCCACGGGCCCGCTTATCACCTGCGCTATCCCAAGGCTTTCGAGCGCTTCTCGCCCGCCTGTCAGAGCGCGGAATTCTCGCGCTGCACGGACGAGGAGATCCGCAACGCCTATGACAACAGTCTGGCCTTCACCGACCATATCCTGGCGGCGATGATCGACCGGATGGCCGCGCAGGACCGCGTGATCCCGGCGCTGGTCTATGTCTCGGACCATGGCGAGTCGCTGGGCGAGAACGGGCTCTATCTGCATGGGGCGCCGCGTTTCATGGCGCCGGACACGCAGACCCATGTGCCGATGGTGATGTGGCTCTCCGAGGCCTTCCGGTCCGCCCTGCATCTGGATGCGGGCTGCCTTCAGGCACAGGCGGCCGAGCCTGCGAGCCATGACAACCTGTTCCATTCGATGCTCGGGCTGATGGACATCCTCACCGAGGTGCGCGACACAGGTCTCGACCGTGTCTCGGCCTGCCGCGCTTCCGCTTCCTGAGGGCCCGCTCCATGACCGACCGCACCGATCTGCCCCGGCCCCCGCAGGCTCGGGGCGCCCGCCATCTCCTCGCCGCGGCCCGTCATTCGACGGCCGGCCTGCGGCGGCTGCTGCAGGAGACGGCCTTCCGGCACGAGCTGGCCGGCGGGGCCGCGGGGCTGGCGCTGCTGCTCGCCGGGCGCGCTACCCTTCCCGAAATCCTCGGGGCCGCGGTGCTCTTCCTGCTGCTGGTGGCGGCCGAGGCGCTGAACACGGCGATCGAGGTGGTGGTCGATCACCTCGCGCCCGGCTGGGCGGAATTCGCGCGCGATGCCAAGGATCTGGGCTCGCTCGCCGTGCTCTGCCTCATTCTGGCGAACGTGGCCTTCGTCGCCTACGCGATCCTCGGCTGAGGCGGGATCGCGCGCGCTTCGAAACCGTCAGGGCGGCCGGGGATCGGAGAGGCCAGCGCGAGGCGCCAGCCCGCGCCCCGGGTGATGCCCGCGGCGATGGCGAGGCCCAGCCCCGACCCTTCCTGCGTGCCGGTGCCCCGGGCAAAGCGCTGCGGGATGCGCGCGAGCAGGTCCGGCGCCAGCGCCGGCCCGCCGTTCGTCACCCGCAGCCCCTCCTGTCCCAGCGTCACCTCGACCGCGCCCTCGCCGTGCCGCAGCGCATTCTCGATCAGGTTCCGCGCGAGGATGGCGAAGGCGTCGGGATCCATCCGGGCCTCGAGCGCGCCGATCTCGTGGCGCAGCCGATGGCCCTCCGGCCCCTCGCGGGCCTCGTCGACCACGATTTCGAGGATCGGCGCCAGATCCTGCGGCGTCTCTGCCAGAACCGCGGCTCCCTCGGCGCGCGACAGGTCGAGGAGCTTGGCGGCCAATCGCGCAAGCCGCTTCAGCTCCTGCTCGAGGCGTTCTGCCCGCGGCCGCAGCGCCTCGGGCGCCTCGGCAATCAGCCGCTGGGCCTGAGCCAGCGCCGCGGCCATGGGCGTGCGGAGCTCATGCGCGGCATTCGCGGTAAAGCCGCGCTCGGCGGCGATGGCGCGCCCGAGCCGGGCCATCAGCCGGTCGACCGCGTCGCGGAGCGGCAAGAGCTCGACCTGCAACCCCTGCGTGGCCAGAGGCCTGAGGTCGGTCTCGTCGCGCCCCTGCACCTCGCGCGAGAGATCGCCCAGCCGCGCGAGAGAAGCCCGCGTGCGCCAGACCACGAGCGCCGGGATCAGCGGCAGCAGGAGCAGCATCGGCGCCACGAAGGCCACCAGCGTCTCGCGCACCGCCTCTCGCCGGTTCGAGAGCGGCTCGGCGATGGAGAGCGTCCAGCGTCCGCTGAGATCCGAGACGGCGTAGAAGCGGTGACGCCCGGCGGTGGAGAAGCCGGCCGGCACGGGCCGGGCGAAGGTCTCGGCCCGGGCGTCGGGCGACCAGAGCCGCACCGTCCCTTCCGCATCCCGCACCACCCAGGTGAGGTTTTCGCCATGCTCGCCCGCGCGGGCGATCCGGCGCGGCGCCGGGGCCGTGTCGTCGGGCCCGCCCGACAGCGCCAGCGGCAGCAGACGCTCGGCCGTCTCCTGAAGCGCGCTGTCGAAGGTCTCGTCCATCTCCTCGCGCACCACATAGGCGGCCGACAGGGTGGCCACCGTCCAGAGGAGGACGATCGCGCCCGACAGCCCCAGCGCGAGGTCGCGCCGCAGGCTGCGCGGTCGGCTCATTCCCGCCCCAGCCGGTAGCCCATGCCGCGCCGCGTCTCGATCCGGTCGCGCCCGAGCTTCTTGCGCAGGCGGCTGACATAGACCTCGATCGTGTTGCTTTCGACCTCGGCATCGAAGGCGTAGAGCGTTTCCTCGAGCTGGGTCTTCGAGACGACCGATCCCGGCCGCTTCACGAGCGCCTCGAAGATCGCCCATTCTCGCTGCGAGAGCGTCACCTCGCCCTCGGGCCCGTCGATCCGCCGGTCGGCGATGTCGATCTCCAGCGGTCCGAGCGCGAGGCGCGGGCTGGGATTGCCGGCATAGCGCCGCGAGACGGCACCGATCCGTGCGGACAGTTCGGAAAGGTCGAAGGGCTTGACCATGTAATCGTCGGCGCCGGCATTCAGCCCCGCGATCCGCTCCGTCACCCGGTCGCGCGCCGTGAGGATGATGACCGGCATGGTCTCCTTCCTCGCGCGGAGCCCGCGCAGGAAGTCGAGCCCGCTCCCGTCGGGGAGGTTCAGGTCGAGCAGCACCAGATCGTAGGACGTGGTCGCGACCGAGGCCCGGGCATCCTCGACGCCCGTCATCCAGTCTGCCGCGTGGCCCTCGGCGCTGATCTGGTCGCGGATGGCCCCGCCCAGGCCGGGGTCATCCTCGACGAGCAGGATACGCATCCCGTCCTCCTTCGCTCCGCCTAGGTGGGCCGAGGCGTTGCCTGCGTCAAGGGGAGGGGCACGTTCCGCCTGCGAAGGCGGTGCCGGCCCGCCGCTCCGGCCTCTCGCGGCAGGCAGGCCGGGCGCTGCGATGCCGCCGCGCCCGGCGGCACTGGAGCAACCGGCGCCTGTCGCGCAAGGGGGGAAGACCGGCCGCCCGGCGCTCAGGCCGGTCGCGCCCCTTTGGCCGTCGCGCGGGGGCTCACTCCTCGTGCCGGCCTGCGGTGGGGCGGTCGCGCTCGTAGCGATGGGCCAGCGGGAAGGGCGGCAACCAGCTTTCGCGCCGGATCGTCCAGAGCTCGTAGGTGGGTCGGAAGAGATCCGGGGCGTCGAGGGCGCCGAGGTTGATCTCGATCTCGTCCTCCGAGCGGCCGAAGAGCTGCGAGCCGCAGCGCGGGCAGAAGGCGCGGCCCTTGTAGTCCGAAGGCGTGCCCTCGACCGAGACGGCGGAGGACGGGAAGATCGCGGAGGCATGGAACAGCGCGCCATGCTGCTTCCGACAGTCGAGGCAGTGGCAGAGGCCCACGCGATAGGGCTGCCCTCGCGCAATGAAGCGCACCTCTCCGCAGCGGCAGCCGCCCGTGACCTGATCCATGTCGCTACCTCCCAGCGTCGGACGGAAGATAGAGCGGGGGCTCCGTCCTGCACAGAGGCAGACCGGCCGCCGGGGTGGCAGAGGGCGCCATGTGGCGATGCCGGTCGCGAGCGCGCCCGGAGGCGCCATCTCACCCTGCGGCGCGAGGGGCTCTGGTCAGGCGGCCGGCGCGGGTCTATAGGCGCGTCATGACAGACACGCTGCCGCCTTGCCCCGAATGTTCCTCGAGCTTCACCTATCAGGCTGATGCGCTTCTCGCCTGCCCGGAATGCGGGCACGAATGGTCGCCCGAGGCGACCGGCGCCGAGGCGCAGGTCCGCGACAGCGTAGGAAATCCGCTGGCCGACGGCGATACCGTCACGGTCATCAAGGACCTGAAGCTGAAGGGCTCCTCCTCGGTCATCAAGGTGGGCACCAAGGTGCGCGGCATCCGCCTCGTGGCGGGCGATCACGACATCGACTGCAAGATCCCCGGCATCGGCCAGATCGGACTGAAGTCGCAGTTCGTGAAGAAGGTCACGGACTGAGCCGGGCCTGGCCCGAACGAGACGGAAGGCTGCAACAAGCGCGATCCCTCGGCCCTCACCACGGCGCGCGGGGCGGTGCGAGCCGGGCGCGGTCGGGCAGGGTGAGAGGCGGAAGCCCGCCCGCGAAGGCCGCGGCAAAGGCCACCGCATCGGCTTCGACCGCCTGATGGTCGGCGAGATACCGGCGGGCGAAGCCGGTCACGCCCCATTCCCGATACTGGCCCACATGGCGCAGCTCGTGGACCCAGAGCGAGGCATTTGCCAAGGCGTCGCCCTCGTCGGCGAAGACCACCACCTCGCCCAGCGTGATCGCCGAGGCATTGCCGTGCAGGATCGCATTGCGCTGCAGCGACAGGTCGGTCCCGCCGCCCACCCGCCAGCGCACCAACTCGAGATCCTGGGCAGGCACATGGCCCGAGAGGCGCGCCCGGATCGCCTCGGGGATCGGCGCAGTGCCCTCGGCCAGCGCCTGACGCCGCGACTCCTCGATGGCGGCGGCCAGCATCGCCACCGCCTGCTGCTGGCCGAGGATCGCCAGCGCGCGCCCGTAGCTGTTGGCGGCGGTCAGCGGATCGGTCGCCGGCCCCTCGGCGGGGGCGGGCTGCGGCGCAAGCGCCAGAAGCAGGGCCAAGGGAAGGGCAAGGGCGCGCATCGGATGCTCCGGCTTGGGCATGGGCGAGGGCGGCCTGCGCCCGGCCCCCGACTGTCCGGGCAGGCGAGGGGGCTGTCAACGCCACCGCCCGGCCGCGCCGTCACGCTTGCGTGCGCGGCCCCTCCTGCGGCATCCGGGCGGGCCCGTCTGCGCGGGATCGACGGGGAGGCAGGTCGGCTGGCTTGAAGGAAAAGGCGCGGCCGGAGGTCCGGCCGCGCCCCGACGCCCCGCGGAGGGCGCAGCTCAGAATTCGCTGTCGTCGAAGCCCCCGTCGTCGAAGCCCATGTCCTCTTCCGGCTCCGGCTCGGGTTCGGCCGCCTCGGCCTCGCCCGCGAACATGCTGCCCACCGCATTGGCCAGCAGCACGCCGCCCGCCACGCCCATCGCGGTCTGCGCCGCACCGGCGAGGAAGCCGCCGC
>NZ_MABH01000203.1 GCF_001720585.1 Cereibacter johrii
ATCCGGCCTGCGGCCTCTGGCCGGTGGCCGTGGCGGACGATCTGGCCGCGTGGCTCGCTGCGGGCGAGGCGCGCGTCATGGGCTTTGCGGCGCGGCATGGCGCCGCACGGGCTGGATTTCCCGACGAAAACGCCTTCCTCAACCTGAATGCGCCCGAAGACCTCGCGCGGGCCGAATCGCTGCTGCGGAAGGATGCATGAGGGTCTACGGGATCATCGGCTGGAAGGATGCGGGCAAGACCGGGCTCGTCGAGCGGCTGGTGGCGGCGATCGCCGCCCGCGGCTTCAGCGTCTCGACCGTGAAGCACAGCCATCATGACGTGGATCCCGATCCGCCCGGCAGCGACAGCCACCGCCACCGCGCGGCGGGCGCCGCCGAAGTGGTGCTGGCGGGGCCCCGCCGCCTGATCCTCACGCGCGAGCATCGCGGCGAGGCGCCGCGCCTTGCCGCCATCCTCGAGCGGATGGCGCCGGTCGATCTGGTGCTGGTCGAGGGCTACAAGACCGAGCCCCACCCGAAGATCGAGGTCTTCCGCAAGGCCGCGGGCCAGCCGCTGCGGCAGCCCGAGGATCCGTGGGTGCGCGCGGTGGCGAGCGACACGCAGATGGCCCTGCCGGTGCCGGTGCTCGATCTGGACGAGACCGAGGCGCTGGCCGACTTCCTGCTCGCCGATTCGGGGCTGGTGCGGTCGGGCTTCGACACGGTGATCGCGGTCGACTGGTCGGGCGCCTCGGTGCCCTCGCCGCGCAAGCCCTCGTCGGATGCGATCTGGATCGGGGTGGCCTCTCCGCTCGGCGAGACGGTAAGCTATCACCGCACCCGCGCCGATGCCGAGGCGCATCTGAACGACCTCTTCGCCTTCGAACTGACGGCGGGGCGGCGGGTGCTCGCGGGCTTTGACTTCCCCTTCGGCTATCCCGAAGGCTTCGCGCCGCGCCTGACCGGGCAGGCCTTCGCGCCCGCGCTCTGGGACTGGCTCGAGGCGCGGATCGAGGACGGGCCGGACAATGCCAACAACCGCTTCCAGTTCGCCGACCGGATCAACGCGGGCTTTCCGGGGCAGGGGCCGTTCTGGGGCCGTCCGGGCGGGCTCGCGCTCGACCATCTGCCCGACCGCAAGCTCTGCGACCACGAGGCTCTGGGCATCGCCGAGCGCCGACGGGTCGAGCAGGCGGTGCCGAAGGCCCATCCTGTCTGGAAGCTCTATACCACGGGGTCGGTGGGCTCGCAGGCGCTGCTCGGGCTGCCGGTGATCGCGCGGCTCCGCCGCCGCTTCCACGCTCAGGCCTGGCCGTTCGAGCCCGCCACCGGCCCCATCGTTCTGGCCGAGATCTACCCGTCGCTGCTCGGACCTGCGATCTCCAAGGCCACGCGCGACGGCGAGATCAAGGATTCCGCGCAGGTGCGGCTGATGGCACGGGCGCTCTGGCGGATGGCGCGCGACGGCTCGCTCACAGCGCTTCTGGCGGATGTGCCCGACTGGCCGGGCCGGGCCGAGGAGGGCTGGATCCTCGGCGCGGGGCAGGCCGAACAGCTGCGGCTCGCGCTGATATGAGGATCGAGATCCGGCAGGGGCTGCCGCCCGGGCAGCGGCGGCTGGCGGCCGAGCTCTACTGGCAGGCCTTCGGCGGCAAGCTCGACCGGGTCATGGGGCCCGAGCCGCGGGCGCTGGCCTTTCTCGAGCGGGTGATGCGGGCCGACCATGTGCTGGCGGCCGTCGATGCCGAGGGCCGGCTGCTGGGGCTCGCGGGCTTCAAGACGCCGGTCGGCGGCTTCGCGGGCGGCACCTGTGCCGACATGCGCGCGGTCTATGGCATCTGGGGCGGCACATGGCGCGTGCTGGTGCTGCGGGCGCTGCAGGGCGATGTCGACAACGACCGGTTCCTTCTCGACGGAATCTGCGTCGCGCGCGACCGGCGCAGCGAAGGGATCGGCAGCGCCCTTCTCGACGCGATCTGCGCCGAGGCCGTCCGGCGCGGCTATCCCGCGGTGCGGCTCGACGTGATCGACACCAACTGGCGCGCCCGCGCCCTCTACGAGCGGCAGGGCTTCATCGCGATCCGCAGCCACCGGATCGGGCTTCTGCGCTATGTCTTCGGCTTCGATGCCGCCATCACCATGGTGCGCCCCGTGGCCGGGTGAGGGCCGGGCCGCTCAGCCCTGCCTGGCCTCGGCGATCAGCCGGTTCGAGGCGCCCTCGATCGCGGTCTCCAGCTCGACCATGAAGGCCGCGGCCGTGTGGCCGGGCTGGATCGGCGGCAGGAACTCCACCACCGCGGTGCCGGGGCGGCGATAGATCCCGTGCCGCGGCCAGAAGACCCCCACATTGGCCGCGACCGGATAGCAGGGCTGCTCGAGCTGGCCGTAGAGGGCGGCGGTGCCCATCTTGTAGGGCAGGTGGGCGCCCGGGGCCACGCGCGTACCCTGCGGATAGATGATGAGCTGGCCCGGCGTCGCGCGGCCCTTCTCGACATCGGCCATCATCTTCTTGATGGCCGCGCCCCGCTTGCCGCGGTCGACCGGGATGAAGCCCGCCTTGAGCGCCATCCAGCCCATCAGCGGGATCCAGGCCAGCTGCTTCTTCATGATGAAGCGCGGCGCGGGCAGCACCGAGAAGAGCAGGATGGAATCGAGGAAGCTCTGGTGCTTCGAGGCGATCAGCGCGCCGGTCGTGGGGATCTCGCCCCGCACCTCGGTCCGCAGCCCCGCGATCCAGCGCAGCGTGAAGCGCGTCCAGCGCGCGAAGATCCGCATCCAGACCGGCGCCCACTTGCGGTCGACCAGCACCAGCGGCGTGAAGGCCAGCGCGATGGCGATCATCGAGACATACATCACGATGTTGAAGAGGATGGACCGGATCCATTGCAGCGCGGTGCGCATGTCAGGTGAGTTCCTTCAGTTTGCGGAAGGCCGCGGCACGGGTCGCGAGGAAGGCGGTGACGGCGGCGACGGGCGGCAGGAGGAAGGGCAGAAGCCACCCCGCGCCCTGAAAGCCGAGGCCGGTCAGGACCCCGCCCGCCGCATCGGCCGAGGGCAGCAGCATCACGGCCACGAGACCGGCGGCCGTGCCCGCCGCGGCGCCCGCCAGCGCGCGCAGCGTGAAGCGACGCACGAAGGCCCGCGCGATATAGATGTCGCGCGCCCCCACGAGGCGCAGCACGCCGATCACCTGCGCATTGGCCGCGAGCGAGGCATTGGCCGCCAGCGTGATCATCGCGGCCGTGCTGGCGAGGATGAGCAGGATCGAGACCGTGCCCAGCAGCCGCAGCCGCGAGGCCGCGGTGGCCAGCGGCTGACGCCAGCGCAGATGGTCGTCGAGGATCGCGCCCGGGGCCTCGGCCGCGAGGCGCTGGCGCAGGCCCTGCGCATCGTAGCCCTGGCCCTCCTCCTGCAGCTCGATCAGCCGCGGGATCGGCAGCGTGTCGAGGGGCAGATCCGAGCCGAACCAGGGTTCGAGCAACGCATGTTCCTCGGCGTCGGTCAGCGCGCGGGCCGAGGCCACGCCCGGCGTGGCGGCCAGCAGATCGAGCACGGCCTGCGTCTGCAGCTCCATCTGCTCCTCGGGCGCCGAGATGCGGATGGTGGCCGTGCGCTCCAGCGCCTCGCCCCAGCGGTCGGCGAGCCGCCCCGCCGCCAGCGACAGCGCCAGCGCAAAGACGGCGAGGAAGGCCATCGTTCCCGCGGTGAAGCCCGTGAGCCAGGCCGTGTGGCCCGAGGGCGGCACCACCCGGTCGGCCTGCCGGTCGGGCGTCGCGATCTCGCTCAGCAGCTCGCGCAGGGTCACAGGTCCGCCCCCGCCAGCTGGATCCGGCGGTGCGAGATGCGCAGCACCCGCGCCGCCACCTGCTGCTTGGCGCTGCGGATGAGGTTCAGATCGTGCGTGGCGACAAGGATGGTCGTGCCCATCCGGTTCAGCTCCACCAGAAGCTTCAGGAGCCTGAGCGACATCTCCCAGTCGAGGTTGCCGGTGGGCTCGTCGGCCAGAAGCAGGTCGGGCGAGGTGATGATCGCCCGCGCCACCGCGGCCCGCTGGCGCTCGCCGCCCGAGAGCGAGGGGGGCAGGGCGTCCGCCAGCTGCGACAGGCCCACCCATGCCATCAGGTCCGACAGATCCTGCATGTTGCTCTCGCGCCCGGTCACGGTCAGCGGCAGGGTCACATTGGTGGCGAGGGGCAGATGGTCGAGGAACCGGCAATCCTGATGCACGACGCCGATCCGCCGCCGCATCCGCGCGACCTCGTCGCGGTCGAGGCTGTGGACCTCGCGGTCGAAGATCGTGACCGTGCCCACGGTGGGCAGCAGCTCGCCGTAGCAGAGCTTGAGGAAGGTCGACTTGCCCGACCCCGAGGGGCCGGTGAGGAAATGGAACGAGCCGGGCGTCAGCCGCAGCGAGACCTCGGACAGGAGCTCTCCCCCGCCGTAGCTGTAGGCGACATTGTCGAAGGCGATCACGCCGTCACTCCCCTGGGTCCCCGCGAATGCGGCCGCAGTCTTAACCGACCTGTCTGCGGTTTCAATGCGGCTCGGTGCCGGGCGGGCCACAGAGGCTTGGATGGCGGGGGCAACGGCGCTACAAGGTGGGGCAAGAACCAGAAAACGGGGCAGGACGAGGGACATGCGGCTGATTTGCCCGAATTGCGACGCGCAATATGAAGTGTCCGACGAGGCGATCCCCCCGGAAGGCCGCGATGTGCAATGTTCGAACTGCGGTCACGGCTGGTTCCAGCGCCCGGTCTCGCTGATCCGCGCGGAAGGGATCGGCGCGCCGCCCCCCTTTGCCGCGCCGCAGCCGCTCGATGCTGTGGCCCTGCCGTCGCAGCCCGATGGAGAAGAGCCCGCGGCCGATCCTCGGCCCGAAGCGCCCGCCCTGCCGCCCCGCGAGGATCGGCCGGAGACAGTCGGGAAGCCGGACACCGAGCCCCGCGCCGAGGCCGCCCTGCCGCAGACGGCCCAGGCTGAAACGGCGGCTGGGCCGGAGGCCAGGCCTCCGTTCGGCGCCGTTGCGTCTCGACCCGAGCAGGGAGAGGCCGCCCGCCTGCAGGGGGCTTCGGCCAGACCTGTGCCGCCGTCCCTGCCGCCGATCGACGAGGACGACGACGACGAGGAAGAGGACGAAAAGACCGCCGAGTCGCGGAGGCTCTGGGCCGGAACGGTTGCCCCGCCCAGCCGGAGCCTCGACGAGGGGCTTCTGGCCGTCCTGCGCGAGGAGGCCGAACTCGCCGCCCGTCAGCGTCGGGCCGAAGCGCCCGCCCGGCCTGCCGTCGCTCCGACGCCGGAGCCCGT
>NZ_MABH01000204.1 GCF_001720585.1 Cereibacter johrii
GCGGTCCTGGCGCTCGGCGCGGGCGAGGCGCGGGCGCAGGACGAGGCCCCCCCGGATCCCGCCGCCGAGAGCTTCGCGGTCGAGGCCACGGCCGAGGTGCATCTGGCCTATGTCGAGACCGACGACCCGGAGGTGAACCGCATCGCCGAGGCGGGCCTGCGCGGCTTGGGCCTCAGGCTGCGCGAGCGGACCTCGGTCGAGCCGGGCGCGCCCATGGGCCTCGACATCGAGCGGGACGAGCTGGCCTTCTTCCCCTTCCTCTACTGGCCGGTGACGGCGAGCCAGCCGACGCCTTCTGCCGCAGCCTATGGCAAGCTCAACGACTATCTGCGCACCGGCGGCATGATCCTGTTCGACACGCGGGACGCCGGAACGGGCGGCGGCGGCTCCACGCCCGAGGCGCGGCGCCTGCAACAGCTGGCCGCGCCCCTCGACATTCCGCCGATCGAGGTGATCCCGCAGGACCATGTGCTGACGCGCACCTTCTATCTGCTGCAGGATTTCCCGGGCCGCTACCAGAATGCGCCCGTCTGGGTCGAGGCCGCGCCGCCCGATGCGCAGCAGGCCGAGGGGATGCCGTTCCGCAATCTCAATGACGGCGTGACGCCGGTGGTGATCGGCGGCAACGACTGGGCCTCGGCCTGGGCGGTGGATGCGCGCGGGATGGAGCTTCTGCCGGTGGGGCGGGGCTATGCCGGCGAACGCCAGCGCGAGATCGCCTGGCGCTTCGGGATCAACCTCGTGATGCATGTGCTGACCGGCAACTACAAGTCGGATCAGGTCCATGTGCCGGCGCTTCTGGAAAGGCTCGGCCAATGACCGGACTCGTCTTCGACCCGATCCTGCCCTGGGCGGGGATCTGGGCCCTTGCCGCGCTCGGCGGCCTCATGGTGGCGGTGGCGCTCTGGCGGGGGCTTTCGGGCTGGTGGCTGCGCGGGCTGGCGCTGGGCGTGCTGCTTCTGGCGCTGGCCAATCCGGCCTTGCAGGAAGAGGACCGCGCCCCCCTCTCGGACATCGTGATCGCGGTTGTGGATGAAAGCGCAAGCCAGCGCATCGGCGACCGGGCGGACCAGAGCGCCGCGGCGCTGGCCGCCGTCGAGGCCGAGGTCCGGGCGCTGGGCAACACCGAGCTGCGCGTGGTCCGGGTGGGCGACGGCGAGGGCGACGAGGGCTCGCTGGTGATGACCGCGCTTTCCGAGGCTCTGGCCGAGGAGCCGCGGGCGCGGGTGGCGGGCGCCATCCTCATCACCGACGGGCAGGTCCACGATCTCGAGCTCGCGCCGCAGATGCCCGCGCCGCTCCATGTGCTGCTGACCGGCCACGAGGAGGACTGGGATCGGCGGCTCTTGATCCGCAACGCGCCGGCCTTCGCCATTCTGGGCGAGCCCGTGTCGCTCACGCTCCGCATCGAGGATCAGGGACGGGTCCCGGCCTCCGCGGGGACCTCGGCGGATCTCGTGGTCTCGATCGACGGGGGCGAGCCGCAGACCTTCACCGTCCCGGTGGGCGAGGATCTGGACCTGCCGGTGACGCTGCCGCACGGGGGCATGAACGTGCTCCAGTTCCAGGTGGCGGCCTCGCCGGACGAGTTGACAGACCGCAACAATTCGGCAGTTGTCCAGATCAACGGCGTGCGCGACCGGCTGCGGGTGCTGCTCGTCTCGGGCGAGCCGCACGCGGGCGAGCGGGTCTGGCGCAACCTCCTGAAATCCGACGCGTCCGTGGATCTGGTGCATTTCACCATCCTGCGCCCGCCCGAGAAGCAGGATGGCATCCCCGTCTCGGAACTGTCGCTGATCGCCTTTCCCACGCGCGAGCTTTTCGTCGAGAAGATCGAGGAATTCGACCTCATCATCTTCGACCGCTACCGGCTGCGGGGCATCCTGCCGACCTCCTACCTCGAGAATGTGCGGGAGTATGTGCGCAACGGCGGCACGGTGCTGGTGGCTGCGGGGCCGGAATTCGGCTCGGCCGACAGTCTCTGGCGCTCGCCCCTGGCCGATGTGATGCCGGTGCAGGCCACGAGCCGGGTGATCGAGGGCGGGTTCCGCCCGACGCTCACCGATGTCGGCCGCAAGCATCCGGTGACGCAGGGGCTCGAGGCGCAGGCGCCCGAAGGAGGCTGGGGCCGCTGGTTCCGCCAGATCGAGCTTTCCGCCACCTCGGGGCAGGTGGTGATGAACGGGGCGGGCGATCGGCCGCTCCTCGTCCTCGACCGGGTGGGCGAGGGACGGATCGCCGTGCTCGCCTCGGACCAGATCTGGCTCTGGGGACGGGGTTACGAGGGCGGCGGGCCGCAGCTCGAACTGCTGCGGCGGCTCGCGCACTGGATGATGAAGGAGCCCGACCTCGAGGAGGAGGCGCTGGTCGCCTCGGCCGAGGGCGCCACCATGACCATCACGCGCCGCACCATCGGCGAGGATCCGGGCGACGTCACGGTCACCGGCCCCGACGGCACCGAGACGGCGCTTCCCATGCAGGAAGCCGCGCCCGGGCGCTGGGCCGTCACCTGGGAGGCGCCCGAAATGGGGGTCTACCGGCTGGCGCAGGGCGAGCAGAAGGCGGTGATCGCCGTCGGCCCGTCGGCGCCGCGCGAGTTCGAGGAGACCATCGCCAGCGGCGACAAGCTCGCCCCGGTGATCGCGCCCACCAACGGGGGCACGCTCCGGCTGGAGGATGGCGCGCCGGACATCCGCTCGGTGCGCGAGGGGCGGGTGGCGGCGGGCCGCGGCTGGATCGGGATCACGCCGCGCGGCGCCCATGTCGCGCAGGATGTGCGGGTGGCGGCGCTGCTGCCGGGCTGGCTCTATCTCCTGCTGGCCGCGGGCCTGGCACTCGGCGCCTGGCTCCGCGAGGGTCGCTTCGGCCGCAGGGCCTGACCTCAGCCGCCCGTGCCGGACGAGGGCGGCGGGCCGAATCCCGTAGGATAGAGAAGCCGCGGGTCGATCCGGCTCGTGTCGAGGATCGCCGCCCGGGTGCCCGAGATGAACTCGGCCCGCAGGATGGCGAAGCTCGTGGCGAGGGGGGTGAGGATCAGGGCCACCGGCCCCAGAAGCCAGCCGAGCGCCGCCAGGGCGAAGAAGACCGCGCGGAGCCCGCTGTTGAAATTGCGGGCGGCATTGATGTTCACCTCGGCCGCCTGCGCCGCCAGCGGATAGGCGCGGGGATCCTCGGGCGCGTTGGGCACCGCGGCCATCAGGATCGCGCAATAGCCGAAGACGCGGTGCGCCCAGACGAACTTCAGGAAGGCGTTCGCGACGATGAAGAGGACGAGGATCACCCGCAGCTCGAGCCGCACCGTGTCGGTGGGCAGCGTCAGGTCCGCCACCAGCGTCTCGAGCCGGTCCTGATTGCCGATCAGGGCCATGCCGCCGCCGATGGCGATCATCGAACCCGAGGCGAAGAAGGCCGTGCCCCGCCGCAGGCTGTCGATCACGCTTGCATCGAAGATCCGCGGCGAGCGGCCCACCATCTCGCGCATCCAGGCGCGGCGATGTTCCTTCATCAGCCAGGAGACCGACGGCCGGTGCGCCGGAGGATGTTCGCAGAAATGCCCGGTGCCCGCCCAGGCGAGGAGCAGGAGCACCACGGCAAGGAGGTCGAGCGGCATCAGGACGGCGGGCAGGTGGCTCAGCATGGGGGCACGATAATGCAAGGAGCCGCTGTTGCCATGGGGCAAAATTGGTTATAAAAGCTGACCGCACGAGGAGGAAAGCCATGCTCATGCCGCCACCGGACCAGGCTGTCCTGGCCCGCAAGGCCCGGATCGTCGAGCGGCTCCTGGCCGTGCTGCCGGCCGATGCCGTCATCCATGACGAGGCCGAGACCCGCGCCTACGAATGCGACGCGCTGACGGCCTATCGCTGTCCGCCGCTCGCGGCGGTGCTGCCGCGCTCGACGGCGGAAGTGTCCGCGGTGCTGCGGATCTGCCATGAGGAGCGGGTGCCGGTGGTGCCGCGCGGCTCGGGCACCTCGCTCGCCGGGGGGGCGCTGCCCACGGCGGATTGCGTGATCCTGGGCGTCGCCCGGATGAACCGGGTGCTCGAGACCGACTATGCCGACCGCTTCATCCGGGTCGAGACGGGGCGGACGAACCTCTCGGTGACGGGGGCGGTCGAGGTGGACGGCTTCTTCTATGCGCCCGACCCGTCGAGCCAGCTCGCCTGCGCCATCGCGGGCAATATCGCCATGAATTCGGGCGGGGCCCATTGCCTGAAATACGGCGTGACGACCAACAATCTGCTGGGCGTCACCATGGTCCTGATGGACGGGACCGTGGTCGAGATCGGGGGCGCGCATCTCGACGCGCCGGGCCTCGATCTTCTGGGCGTGATCTGCGGCTCGGAGGGGCAGCTCGGTGTCGTGACCGAGGCCACGCTGCGCATCCTGCCCAAGCCCGAGGGGGCGCGTCCGGTGCTGATGGGCTTCGGCTCGAACGAGGTGGCGGGCGCGTGCGTCTCGGACATCATCCGCGCGGGCATCCTGCCGGTGGCGATCGAATTCATGGACCGGCCCTGCATCCGGGCGACGGAGGCCTTCGCCAGGGCGGGCTATCCCGATTGCGAGGCGCTCCTCATCGTCGAGGTGGAGGGATCGCCGGCCGAGATCGACGACCAGCTGGCCCGGATCCTCGAGATCGCGCGGCGGCACGATCCGGTCGAGCTGCGCGAGAGCCGGTCGGAGGAGGAGAGCCGGCGGATCTGGCTGGGGCGGAAATCGGCCTTCGGGGCGATGGGGCAGATCAACGACTACATGTGCCTCGACGGCACGATCCCGGTGACGGAACTGCCGCGGGTGCTGCGGCGGATCGGCGAGCTGGCCGCCGAGGCGGGGCTCGAGGTGGCCAATGTCTTCCATGCGGGCGACGGCAACATGCATCCGCTGATCCTGTTCGATGCGAACCGGCCCGGCGATCTGGAACGCTGCGAGCGGCTCGGGGCCGAGATCCTGAAGCTCTGCGTCGAGGTGGGCGGCTGCCTGACCGGCGAGCATGGCGTGGGGGTGGAGAAGCGCGACCTGATGGGGGTGCAGTTCGCGCCCGCGGATCTCGAGGCGCAGATGCGGGTGAAGGATGTGTTCGACCCGCGCTGGCTGCTGAATCCGGCCAAGGTCTTTCCGTTGGATGCGAGCGGGGACCGGCGTGCCGGCTGAACCGCCGGGGGCCGTGCGCCCCCGGACCCCCGCAGGATATTTGACCCAGAATGAAAGGGGCAGGATGCGGCCGTCGACCGAGGAGGAACTGGCGGAGATCGTGCGCGGCGCCGCAGGCCCGCTCCGGATCCGGGGCGGGGGCACGCGCGCGATCGGGCGCACCGATGGCGCGCCG
>NZ_MABH01000205.1 GCF_001720585.1 Cereibacter johrii
CGCGACACGGGCGAGGTGGCCGCGATCGTGGCGGCCTGCGCCGAGGCGCGGGTGGGGATCGTGCCGCTCGGCGGCGGCACCGGCCTCGTGGGCGGGCAGGTGATGGAGACGGGGCCGCTGCCGCTCCTCCTCTCGCTCGAGCGGATGAACCGCGTGCGGGGGATCTTCCCGGAGGAGAACGTGCTTCTCGTCGAGGCGGGGGCCCTCCTCGCCGAGGTGCAGGCGGCGGCTGCGGCTGCGGGGCGGATGTTCCCGCTGTGGCTCGCCTCGGAAGGCTCCTGCCGGATCGGCGGCAACCTCGCCTCGAATGCGGGCGGGACGGCGGTCTTGCGCTACGGCAATGCGCGCGACCTCTGCCTCGGGCTCGAGGCGGTGCTGCCCGACGGGTCGGTGGTCCACGGGCTGAAGCGTCTGCGCAAGGACAATACCGGCTACGACCTGCGCAACCTCCTGATCGGCGCCGAGGGCACGCTCGGCATCATCACGGCGGCGAGCCTCAAGCTCGTGCGGCCGCCCGCGGCGGAAGGGGCGGCGCTTCTGGCCGTGCGCGACCCGGCCGCGGCGCTGGAGCTTCTGGGGCGCGCGCAACGGCGGCTCGGCCCGCTGGTGACGGGGGTCGAGCTCATGCACCGGCAGGGCTTCGCCTTTCTGGCCGAGACCATGCCCGAGCGGCGGCTGCCCTTCGTCGACCTGCCGGACTGGACGGTGCTCGTCGATCTGGGCCTGACCGAGGGCATGGATCCCGCGGCCGAGCTCGAGGCGCTGTTCGCCGAAGCGGCCGAGGCGGGGCTCGTCTCGGACGGAGCCCTCGCGCAGTCGCTGGCCCAGCGGGCGGATTTCTGGGCGCTGCGCGAGAGCATCCCCGAGGCCAACCGCCGGATCGGCGCCATCGCGAGCCACGACATCTCGCTGCCCCTGTCGGAGATCGCGCGCTTCGTGACGGAGGCCGGTGCCGCGATCGCGCGGCTCGGCGATCTGCGGGTGAACTGCTTCGGCCATCTGGGCGATGGAAACCTGCATTACAACGTTTTCCCGGCGGCGGGGCGGCGGCGCGAGGACTACGAGGCCCTGCGGGGCGAGATCACGCGCACCGTGCACGATCTCGTGGCGGCCGCCGGAGGTTCGATCAGCGCCGAGCACGGGATCGGGCGGCTGAAGGTGGAGGATCTCGAACGCTACGGCGATCCCGCGAAGCTTCGGGCGATGCGTGCCCTCAAGGCGGCGCTCGACCCCTTCGGGATCATGAATCCGGGGGCCGTGCTGCGGTCGGAGTGAGGCCGTGAAAAGCCCCGCCGGAGCGACCGGCGGGGCGAGGTTGGGGTTGAGGTTACGTCGAGCAAGCAGCACCGGTCGCCCGGTCCTTCCGATCTAGGACGATTCGCCTAACAGCGGGTTAAGGTGCCTCAGAGCCCCTCGAAGGCGCAGAGGGCATGGACTTCCATCCCCATCGCCTCGAGCCGCTTGCGGCCGCCGAGGTCGGGCAGGTCCACCACGAAGGCGCAGCCCACCACCTGACCGCCCAGCTGCTCGATGAGCTTGATCCCGGCTTCGGCCGTCCCGCCGGTCGCCAGAAGATCGTCGACCAGAAGCACCTTCTCGCCCGCCTGGATCGCGTCGTCATGCACCTCGACCACGGCCTCGCCATATTCGAGCTGGTAGCTGACCGAGATGGTGCGGCCGGGCAGCTTGCCCTTCTTGCGGATCGGCACGAAGCCTGTCGAGGTCTGGTGCGCCACCGCGCCGCCGAGGATGAAGCCGCGTGCCTCGAGCCCTGCCACCTTGTCGAACCGCATCCCGGCGTAAGGCGCCAGAAGCTGGTCGATGGCGATGCGGAAGCCGCGCGGATCGGCGAAGAGCGTGGTCACGTCGCGGAACAGGATCCCCTCGTGCGGGAAGTCCACGATGGTGCGGATATAGTCGCGGACCGACTTGTGGGTCATGGTCTCAGCCCTTCAGAACGCGGCCGGCGACCGCGTCGAGTTTCGCCAGAAGCTCCGGGTCGCGCTTGGCGGGAGCGGTCATGAGCGCATGGTCGAGCGCCCGGTCGCAGCCGTGCGGGCAGAGGTCGCGCTCGGCGCCGAGGCGGGCGGGCAGGCCCGCCACCAGCCCGCGGGCATGGTCGGCATTGGCGCCGAGCGTCGCGATGATCGCGGTGATGTCGACCTCGCCATGGTGGGGGTGCCAGCTGTCATAATCGGTGACCATGGCCACCGAGGCGTAGCAGATCTCGGCCTCGCGGGCGAGCTTGGCCTCGGGCATGTTGGTCATGCCGATGACATGGCAGCCCCAGCTCTTGTAGAGGAGCGACTCGGCCAGCGTCGAGAACTGCGGCCCCTCCATGCAGAGATAGGTGCCGCCCTCGTGGACGGTGACGCCGGTCGCGCGCGCGGCCTCGGCGCAGAGCGCCGAGAGGCGGCCGCAGGTCGGGTGGGCCAGCGAGACATGGGCCACGCAGCCCGAGCCGAAGAAGGATTTCGCGCGGGCGAAGCTGCGGTCGATGAACTGGTCGACGATCACGAAATCGCCCGGCGCCATCTCCTCGCGGAACGAGCCGCAGGCCGAGACCGAGACGAGGTCGGTGACCCCCAGCCGCTTCAGCGCGTCGATGTTGGCGCGGTAGGGCACGGTCGTCGGACTGTGGACATGGCCGCGCCCGTGCCGGGGCAGGAAGGCCATGGGAACGCCCTCGAGCCTGCCCGTGAGGATCTCGTCCGACGGGTCGCCCCACGGCGTCTCGACCTTCGTCCAGACCGCATCCTCGAGCCCGTCGATCTCGTAGACCCCCGAACCGCCGATCACCCCGATCATGGTCTTCATTGCTGTCCCCGGTTGGATTGACCGGCCGGACAGTAGGCCGCGCGCCCGGTGGAGAAAAGCGCGAACCCCGCCCGACCGGGTGCGATAAATCGCCATTGTCGCCGGCGAAGCGCGAAATGCAGGCATCCGACCGCCGCGGGCCTTCGGTCATGGGCGCGCGCGTCGCCGGGTGCCGAGGCATGGGCGATTGGCAGCCGGGCCTCCGATGCCGCTCGGAAAGCGGCGGTTGTCGCTCGCGACGCGCAGAGGGCGCGCGCCGCGACGGGGCGCTTGCGTCACCGCTCGGGAAGCGGTTGCCGCTCGGCCGTCGCCGCGGGAGTAAGGCGGGCCTGCGGTGCCGGCTGGGCAAGTGCGGTTCCCCGAGCGCGGAGAGTCCGCGCCGGATGCCCTGAGCGACCGGTTGGGACGCGGTGGCGGGCCGGCAAGGGCCTTCGCCATTCACGAAGCGCGAACGGCAGGCGCTCATCCCTCGCCCGGGCGGGAGAGCTCGATCACCTCGCGCACCACGGCATAGTCGCGGTAGCCGAGGCGCGCCATCGGGCGGAAGGCGGTCACGTCGAACCGTCCGTCGCGCAGACAGTCGTCGCGCAGATGCACGCCCGTGACCTCGCCCAGGATCAGGAAGTTGTCGCGGCCCAGAAGCTCGACCACCTGCGTGACCCGGCATTCGAGCGACGCGGGCGCATCGGCCACGCGCGGGCAGGGGATCGTGCGGCACTCGTCCTTCGGCACGTCCGCCGCGAGGAATTCGTCGGTGCCGCGCGGGAAGGCGGCCGAGGTGGCGTTCATCCGCGCAAGCGCCGCCTCCTCGACGATGTTCACGCAGAAGACGCCGCTGGCGCGGAGCGCCGCCAGACTGTCCTTCGCGCCGGTCGAGGCGAACATGACCTGCGGCGGGACATAGGCCACCGCATTGAAGAAGGAATAGGGCGCGAGATTGTCGCCCTCGGGGCCGCGGGTCGAGATCCATCCGATCGGGCGCGGCGAGACGATGGCGTTGAAGGGATTGTGCGGCAGGCCGTGGCCGTCTTCGGGGCGGTAGAACATGGAGGCTCCTTTCCGGTTTGATCCCGGTCTGCCCGCATGTTACGCGCCTTTCCAGGCAAATCCGGGGCAGGGGGATCGGGCGTGTATCGCCTTGAACAGGAACGTGAGGCCGACTGGTGGGAAGTCGAGGCGCTCTATGACCTCTGCTTTGCGCCCGGCCGCACGGCGCTCTCCTCCTACCGGCTGCGCGACGGGGTGCCCACCGTCGCCGACCTCTGTGCGCTGCTGCGCGACGAGGACGGCACGCTGGCCGCCGCGATCCGCTACTGGCCGGTCACGGTCGGGGGCAAGCCGGTGCTCCTCCTCGGGCCGGTCGCGGTCCACCCGACGCGGCAGGGCGAGGGCCTCGGCGCGCTTCTGATCGCGGAGACGCTGGCCGAGGCGCGCCGGATCGGCTGGGAGCGGGGGATGCTGGTGGGGGACGCGCCCTATTACCGGCGCTTCGGCTTCCGCAAGCTCGAGAAGGTCGTGATGCCGCCGCCCACGAACCCCGAGCGCGTGCTGGGGATGCCGCTCGTCATCGGCGCCTGGGAGGGTGTCGAGGGCCTCGTGACGAAGGCCGCCTGAGCCGGCGGCCTGTCGCGGGGGAGCCGGGGCCGACAGGGCGAAAGACCCAGGCCCGACCCTCCCTGCGGGGCGGCGGCCGCCGTCCGCCGCAGCTCCTGACGGGAATCGGCGGGCGTGCGCGCTCCGGCGGGAGGGCCATTGCCGGGAGGGGCTCCCGATCCTACTTCATGTGCCATGACACAGAAGACCCGCCTGCCTGCCCTGCACACCGGCCCCGAGGCCGAGATTGCGGCCCTCGCGCTGCGGTTCGATCGCGCGCACGGACCGCTCATGTCGCTGATGAACCGCCTCGGCGGCTCGGTCGAGGAGCGGATGGCCCTGCTGCCCGCGCCCGTGCTGCGCCAGATCGAGGCGGTGACGCGGCGCGCGCTGGAACAGAGCCACAGGTTCGCCGCGGCGGGCCGCGCCGCGCCGGAT
>NZ_MABH01000206.1 GCF_001720585.1 Cereibacter johrii
CGGGCCCACGCATCCCTCACCCCGGCGCAGGGGGGCCGCCGACGCGCTCCACATCTTCCCGGACATGGCCCCGGTCGCCCGTGCCTGCGCGCCGCGGCGGGTGCCGGGCGTGCGCGAGCGGCAGCATGTGCATCCGAACAAGGGCCGGAGCACGAGGCGGCGCTCGATTTATCCTGTTCGAGAAGGGGGCTGAGAAGGGGGTTTACCGCGGCTCAAGAAGATCGAGGCGCCTCTCGGGGCGCGCTTCGGGCATCGGCCACGCAATGCCGGAGGTCGACCATCCGCAGGCGGCGCATCCCCGCGCCGGAGGCCTTCCCGCCCGAGCGCGCCTGATCCACGCGCCCGGCCGACGGCCCCCTTCGGCGAGGCCAGCATGGATGTCGCCTTCGCGGGCAGGGGCCCGATCCTCTGCGCGCCAGACCGGCGGCCCCCTGCCCCGCCCGACCGTCCTTCGTCCGAGCCCATCCGGCGCCCGAGCCCCTGCGCGGATTTGCCGCAGGCCCGGGCCGCGGATCGGCCCCCGGCTCCCGCAGAAATCTGCGGGCCCCGGCGGACGGCACGCCGCAGGGCGGCGCGCCGGCCCTCGTCACTGGCTGGCGATCGACTTGATCTCCTGCTCGTGCTCCTTCAGCACCGGCAGCGTCTCGGTCGCGAAGCTCTTCAGCGGCCCCTCCTCGCCCGCCTTGGCGAAACTGTCGAAAAGCTCGACCGCCTTCTCGTGGCCCTGCACCTGCGCATCGACATAGGCGGTCGTGAAATCCGCCCCTTCCGCCGATTGCAGGCTGTCGAGCTTCGACTGATGCTCCTCGTCCATCGCCGTGGGCACCTCCACCCCGGCGGACTGGGCGGCGGCCTTCATCCGGTCGCCGGCGGCGGTGTGATCGTCCACCATGCGCTGCGCGAAATCGGCGACCTCGCCCTCGACGCCCTTCTCCAGCGCGAGCTGGCTCGACTGGATCTCGAACATGTTCGACACGGCGGCCTTTTCGGCGAAGGCGGCCGGATCGGTGACGGCGGCCTCCTGCGCGAAGGCGGCGGTGGCGAGGAAGGCGGCGGCGGTGGCGGTGGTCAGAGTGCGGATCATGGCTGGTTTCCTCCTTCGGAAAGCCCGCCCTCGCGGGCAGGCGGGATCGCCCGGCAGGAGCGGCGGCCACGCCGCCCGGCTCCTGCGGCCCCCCCTGAACCGGAGGCGCGCCGAACCGTTCCCGCCAGCCGACAGCGGCCGGACGGGCCGGGCATCGGCGACGGCAGGCGCATCGGGCCAAGCCTCCGACCGGAGGCAGCCACCGCATCGGAACAAGCCTCCGATGAAGCGACAGGGCGCATCGGGCAACAGCACCGCCGCTCCGGGCGGACCGTCAGCCCGCGCCCGGAGGGCTCGGCGCCAGATGGGCCGAGACCGGCAGGATCACGCTGCAGCTCAACCCCTCGGGGCCGAGATCGTAGCTCGTCACCGCGCCCAGCTGATAGGGCAGCGCCCGCTCGATCAGCTCGCGGCCATAGCCGCCGCCCGCGGCGGCGGGCCCCGCCTCCGGCACCGCAGGCCCGCCGGTTTCGCGCCAGTCCACGCGCAGATGCGGCACGCCCGAGACCTCGACCAGCCGCCAGGCGACATGCAGCCGGCCCTCGGGACGCGCGAGCGCGCCGTGTTTCAGCGCATTGGTGGTCAGCTCGTGCAGCGCCAGCGCGAAGGTCTGCACGCTCGAGGACCGCAGCGGGATCCCCTCCGGCCCCTCCAGCACCACCTGGCGCCCCGCGCTCCCATCGGCGGGCAGGCCATGGCCGTCGAGCTCGGCCCGGATCAGCTCGTCGAAGGTGATCCGGTCCCCCTCCTCCAGCCGCGAGAGCAGCCCGTTCACCCGGGCCAGCGCCAGAAGACGGTCGTCGAACCGGAGGCGGAAGTCGGCGAGCGAGTCCGCGTTCGACAGGGTGCGGGCCGCCATGGCGCGGACCACGGTCAACAGGTTGCGCGTGCGGTGCTGCAACTCGGCCACCAGCACCTCCAGCCGCTCGGCCACGCGCTTCTCCTCGGTGATGTCGTGGCCGATCCCGCCGATCCGCTGCAGGAAGCCCTGCGGATCGCGCAGGGGAAAGTCGCTGTTGCGCAGCCAGCGCAATGCGCCATCGGCCGGGCGGCGGATGCGCACCTCCGAGGTGACATGCTCGCCGCGCCGCACCCGCTCGATGCAGTCCCGCGCGAGGTCGCGATCCTCCGGCACGATCAGCGCCAGCCAGGCGTGAAGCCCGCCATCGGCCATGACCGTGGCGCGGTCGAGACCATGGATCTCCTCGAAGGCGGGGCTCAGATATTCCAGCTCGAGCGTGCGGGCGTCGCGGACCCAGAGCAGGTCCGACGAGGCCTCGCCGAACTGGCGGAACCGCGCCTCGCTCTCGCGCAGCGCCTCGTCGGCGCGGCGGGCGTCGGTGATGTCCTCCATGATGCCGATCATCCGCGAGGGGCGGTCGGCCTCGTCGGGAAAGAACCGCCCCAAAGCCTGCAGCCAGACGATGCGGCCATCGGGATGCAGCGAGCGGAAGGTGGCGGCATAGTCGCGCCCCTCCTCGCGCGCGGCCCGAAGCTCCGCCTCGGTGGCGGCCCGGTCCTCGGGATGGACCCGCGCGAGCCAGGCCGCGTAGCTCGGCGCCACCTCGCCCGGCGCATAGCCCTGCATCCGGTAATGCTCCGCCGACCAGACGACCGTCCCGCGCCCGATGTCCCAGTCCCAGGTGCCGAGGCGGCCCACATCGAGCGCAAGCTGCAGCCGCTCCTCGCTCTGGATCATCCGCTCGACCGCCTCGCGCCGCTCGGTCACGTCGATGGCGCTGCCGAACCATTCCTGAACCGCGCCGTCGGGACCGATCACGGGGGCCGCGCGCGACAGCACCCAGCCGATCCCGCCGTCCGCCCGCCGCACGCGATGCTCGAGCGCGAACATGGTCCGCTCCCGCATCGCCTGGTCGATCGCCTGAAGGACCATGGGCCGGTCCTCCTCGAGGATGTATTTCTCCTGCCAGTCCTCGAACGGACCCTCGGTCCCGTCGAGCTGGCTCGTCGGATCGAGCTGATACATGATGCGCCAGTCGGGGCTCATGCGGTAGATCGCGGCGCCGCCGGTGGTGGCGAGCGCCCGGAAGCGCGCCTCGCTGGCGCGGAGCGCCTCCTCGGTCCGCTTGCGCTCGGTGATGTCGGTGAGGAGGATGGCGAGACAGGGCGTGGCGTCCGGCCCGCCGCCCGGATCGCCCACCGTCGAGACGGAGTAGTCATACCAGCGCCCGGAGGCTGCCGCCCTGTGCTCGTGCCGCTCGGCCACGCCGGTGCGCGAGACGCGGTCGCAGGTCTCGAGCCAGACCGGATCGGGCACCGGCAGGACCTCGCTCAGCCGCTGACCGTCGATCGGAGCGATGCCGATCATCCGCGAGGCCAGCGGGTTGCCCTCGAGGAGGACCGCATCCATGGCGCGCCCCTCGGCGTCGCGCAGCACCCGCGCGAGCAGGAAG
Source organism: Cereibacter johrii (assembly GCF_001720585.1). Taxonomy (GTDB): domain Bacteria; phylum Pseudomonadota; class Alphaproteobacteria; order Rhodobacterales; family Rhodobacteraceae; genus Cereibacter_A; species Cereibacter_A johrii. The sequence continues at coordinate 3,499 of NZ_MABH01000206.1, forward strand.
CCCTCCTCCATCGCCTCGAAGAGGCCGCGGTAACGGGCCTCGCTGTCGCGCAGGGCCAGCTCGGCCTCCTTGCGCGCGGTGATGTCGTGCCAGAAGACGGCCAGCCCCTCGGGCACCGGGCAGGCCCGCATCCGGAACCAGGTGGCGCTGCCGTCCGGCCATTCGTGGCGGTGCTCCATCGAGACCGGCACCCCCTCAGCCAGCGCCTGCCGGTAGAGACGGCCGAGCTCGCTGTCTTCCGTGCCGGGATAGACGTCCCAGTGCGTCCGGCCGCGGATCTCCTCCAGCGGGCGCCCGTCGAGCCTCAGGGCCGTGTCGTTCTGCATCAGGATGCGCAGCTCGTGGTCGAGAATGCCGAAGGCCTCGCCCATGCCCGACAGGACGCGCTGCAGCTGCCGCTCGGCGGCGCGGCGGGCCTCCTGGGCCTCCCTGCGCGCCCGGATGTCCTCGAGCCGGAAGCCCACCGTCCGCTCCGCGGCGGACCCGACGGGAAAGCCCCGCAGCTCGCAGGGCCCCCCGCCCGGTCCCTCGACCTCGACCCTCGCGGGCTGCCTGCTGTCGGCGATCCGGCAGAGCGCGGCGATCCAGCCCTCCGCCGCAGCGGGCGCCAAGGCGCGCAGGCTGCCGCCCTCCGCCGCCGGAAGGCCGGTCTCGCGCGCGAAGGCCGCGTTCACCGCAAGGATCCGCGCATCGGCGGGCGCTCCGCCCGCGCCCGGGATCATCTCGACGAGGCAGAAGCCCTCTTCCGACGCCTCGAAGAACTGCCGGTGCAGCTCGCAGCCCGCCGGAGCGGGGCCCCTGTCCTGTGCCATGGCCTCAGGCCCCCCTGCCCGCTGCGGCCGCGGATCGCTCCGCGGCCCGGGCGCCTGCGTCCGGCGGTGTGGCCTTGTCCCGCACCTGATCCTCCCTGCCGGTGTCGGCCCATCCCCGCGCGCTCCGCGGCGCGCCTCTCGCCGGGAAGCTAGCCCGACTGCGGCGGAAGTCACAGGCGGCCCGCGCCACCTGCCGCAGCGGCAGATCCGTCACAGGAACGTGCGCTGCACCTCGTCGATGAAGGCGCTTTCGGCCGCGCTCAGGCTGCGGTCGCGCAGCCGGATCACCCCCGAGCGGCTCTCGGGCAGCTGGAAGTCGATGGGCAGCGCCTCGATCTCGTCGAGCGTGCGCACCGTCGAGGCGCTGACGATGGCCAGAAGATCCGTCCGCCGCAGCATCGCCGCCACCGCCAGCGTGTCCGACAGCTCGACCGTCGGCACGATGGGCGCAAGCCCCGTGCGCCGCAGCAGTTCGCGCAGCGCCACCGACGAGGAGGAGGCGGGATCGCTGAAGATCCACCGCTCCCGCGCGAGCTCGGCCAGCGACAGGGCGCCCCGCCCGTGCAGCGGATGGGACGAGCGCGCCACGATGGTGAAGCGGTCCGCCTTCATCTCGATCACCTCGTGGTGCGTGTAGTGGCGCACCATGTCGATCGTGCCGAACATCAGCGCGATCTGCCGGTCCTCGAGCCGCTGGGCGAGCCGCGTCATCTGGTCGGCCACGATGGCGACCCGCATGGCGGGATAGAGCCGCAGGAAGGCCTCGACCGCGCGCGGGATGATGTCCACCATCCAGCGCGGCCCGCAGCCGATCCGCAGGATGCCGCTCTGCTCGCCGCGCTCCTGCGCGAACCGCTCCTGCAGCGCCTCGGTCTCGGCCGCAAAGCGCGCCACATAGTCCAGCAGCAGCTGCCCCGCCTCGGTCAGCCGCGCGGGCCGCGTGCTGCGGTCGAACAGGTCGAGCCCGAGCTCGCCCTCCAGCCGCGCGATGCTCTGGGCCAGCGCCGAGGGCGAGATGCCGAGATAGCGCGCGGCCGCCGTCCCCGAGCCCATCTGCGCCAGCGTCTCGAAATGCCACAGCTGCCGCGGGTTCATCTCGGCATAGGCGAGCCCTCCCCGGGCCCGATCCGCCCGGGCCGGAGCCGCCTCAGCCGATCTCGCGCCAGCGGAGGCAGGCGGCGCTGCGGCGGGCGTCGACGGGATCGAGAGGGGGTCGCTGGGCAAGGCACTCTTCCGTTCTGAACTGGCACCGGGGATGAAAGTGGCATCCGGCCGGCGGGGCAAGGGGAGACGGTATCTCTCCGGCCACCTCGAGGAAAGCGCGCCGTTCGGTCGAGATCCGCGGCATCCCCGCCAGCAGCATCCGCGTGTAGGGATGGCGCGGATCGGCGAACAGCGCATCCGTGGGCGCGATCTCGACGGCGCGGCCGAGATACATGACGATCACCCGGTCGCAGATGTGGCGGATCACGCTCAGGTCGTGGCTGATGAACAGCATGGTCAGCCCGAGATCGCGGCGCAGCTCCATCAGCAGGTTGATGATCTGCGCCTGCACCGAGACATCGAGCGCCGCCACCGACTCGTCGCAGATCAGCAGCTCGGGCTCCACCGCCAGCGCGCGGGCGATGCCGATCCGCTGGCGCTGCCCGCCCGAGAACTGGTGCGGATAGCGATGCAGCGCCTCGGGCCCGAGGCCCACCCGCTCCAGCATCGCGCGCACCCGCGCTTCCTTCTCGGCCCGCGGGATCAGCCCGTGCACGACCGGCGCCTCGCCCACGATATCCACCACCTTCATCCGCGCATTGAGCGAGGATTGCGGATCCTGAAAGATCATCTGCACCTTCAGCGCCTGCCGCGGGTCGGACATTACCTCCGCCAGCGGTCGCCCGCGCAGGAGAAGCTCGCCCCCGTTCGTCCCCGAAAGGCCCGCCAGCATCTTGGCCAGCGTGGACTTGCCGCAGCCGCTCTCGCCCACGATGCCCACCGTCTCGCCGGGCGCCACCTCGAAACTCACCCGGTCCACCGCCTGCACCCGCCGCGGCGGCCGCCCGCTCAGCTTCCGCGACAGGGCCGACCAGAGCCCGCGCTCCAGCGGAAAGACCTTGCTCAGCTCGTGCGCCGCGATCATCGGGACGCTTGTCATGGGCGGTCCTCCGGCAGGTTGAGGCACCGGACGGTGCGGGTCTCGGACAGGACGGCGGGCGGCACCGGCCGCGCGCAGCCCTCGGTGCGCCGCTCGCAGCGGCTGGCGAAGGGGCAACCGTCGCCGATGTCGAGAAGCGAGGGCATCATTCCCGGGATCTGGCGCAAGGGGCGGCCCGGCGCGTTCGCCGAGGGCACCGAGGCCAGCAGCTGGCGCGTGTAGGGATGGCGCGGCGCGCCGATGATCTCGGCCGTGGTGCCGGTCTCGACGACGGTGCCCGCATACATGACCACGATCCGGTCGGCGAGCTCGGAGAGCGTCGCCAGATCGTGCGAGATCCAGATCAGCCCCGCCCCGGTCTCGTCGATCAGCCGCCGCATCTGGTGGATGATCTGCGCCTGAATGGTCACGTCGAGCGCCGTGGTGGGCTCGTCGGCGATGATGAGATCGGGTTCCGTCACCAGCGCCGCCGCGATCACGATCCGCTGGCGCATGCCGCCCGAGAATTCGTGCGGATAGGCCTCCATCCGCGCCTCGGGCGACGGGATCCCCACCGCCTCGAGCGCCCGGATGCAGCGGGCGCGCACCTCGCGGGCAGGCAGCCGCGCGTGCTCGGTCAGCGCCTCGGCGATCTGCGCGCCGATCTTCTGCACCGGGTTCAGCGTCATCATCGGGTTCTGGAACACCATGGCAATGCGCGCGCCCCGCATCCGGCGCATCCGCGCCTCGCTCATCCCCACCAGATCCTCGCCGTCGAAGCGGATCGCGCCCGAGACGATGCGCCCCGGCCTCTCGATCAGCCCGAGGATCGAGAGGCCCGTCACGCTCTTGCCCGAGCCCGACTCGCCCACGATCCCCACCACCTCGCCGCGCCCGACCTCGAACGAGACGTCGCGGACCGAGCGGACGGTGCCCGCGCGGGTCTCGAACGAGGTATTCAGGCGCTCCACCTGCAGAAGCGGGCCGGTCCTGTCCGTCATCGCGCGGGCCTCCTAGCGCTTGAGCTGCGGGTTGAACATGTCGCGCAGCCGGTCGCCCACGACATTGATCGACACGACCATCAGCATCAGCGCGATGCCGGGAAAGATCGCGATCCAGTAGAGGTTCGAGAACATGTATTCGTAGCCGTTGGCGATCAGCATGCCCAAGGAAGGCTGCGTGAGCGGCAGCCCCACGCCCAGAAAGCTCAGCGAGGCTTCGAGCGTGATGGCCGAGGCGATGTTGATGGTGAGGATCACCAGGAGCGGCGGCAGGCAGTTCGGCAGGATGTGCCGCAGGTTGATCCGCACGGCCGAGAGCCGCAGCCCGCGCGCCGCATCCACATAGTCGCTGCGCAGCTCGGCCAGCGCGACCGAGCGGGTGGTGCGGGCAAAGACCGTCCACTGGATCAGGATGATCGCGATCAGGATCTTGTCGACGCCCTTGCCGAGGATGGTCAGCGTCAGAAGCCCCACCATCAGCGAGGGGATCGAAAGCTGGAAGCCCGCCAGCCGCATGATAGCCGCATCCACCCGCCCCCCGAACCAGGCGGCCGCGAGCCCCAGCGCCGAGCCCACCGCCATCGATCCCACCGCGCCGATGGCGCCCACGATGAAGCTGATGCGGATGCCGTAGATGATCGCCGACAGCATGTCGCGCCCGTAGCTGTCGGTGCCGAGCGCGAAGCGTGTGTCGGTGGCGGTGGCGGGCAGTTCGGCCTCGACGGTGAGGTTCAGGACCGCGGGCGTCATCGCGCCCGTCTCGATCGCCGCCGGCGCGGTCGGATCGGCCAGCGTCCATTCCGAGCGGATCGGATGGCGGCGCGCCCCCTCGACCGAGGCATCGCGCGGCAGGCCGAGGATGCGCAGCGCCCCGAGCGTCCCCTCGGTCTCGACCGTCAGGAGAAGCCGTCCCGGCGCCTCCTCGACGAGGCGGAAGGTGGCCGCCCCCTCGCTCTCCTCGGCCGCGCCCTCCCGCGCCGAGAGGGTGGCGCGGAACAGCCCGCCCTTCTCGACCTGCCGGCTGCCCGGCGGCAACCGGGCATCGTCGAGCGAGAAGGCCCTCAGATCATAGGGATTCATCGGCGCGATGAACGGCGCGAAGAGCGCGCAGGCCGCGAAGAGGAGGCTCAGCGCGAGGCAGGCCGCGGCCATCCGGCTCTCGGCGAATTCCTTCAGGAAGCCCGTCATTTCGCGCCTCCCGCATGGAGGGCGTCGCGCACCCGCGGATCGACCACGGTATAGAGGATGTCCACGATCAGGTTCAGCAGGATGAACAGAAGCGCGGTGAAGCAGAGGTAGGCGATGATGACCGGCCGGTCGAGCACCTGGATCGACGAGATCAGAAGCCGCCCCAGCCCCGGCCACGAGAAGACCGTCTCGGTGATGACCGCATAGGCCACCAGATTGCCGATCTCGATCCCCAGCACGGTCAGCACCGGCAGCAGGATGTTGCCGAGGATATGGCGCGTGACGATCCGGTGCGGCCGCACGCCCTTGGCGCGGGCGAAGCGGACATAGTCGAGCGACTTGACCTCCATCACCGCGGCCCGCGTCACCCGCATCAGGAGCGACATCTTCAGAAGCGCCATGTTCAGCGCCGGCAGCAGCAGATGCATCAGCCCGTCCAGCGTGAAGAGGCTCGAGGTGATGCCGAGGAAAGTCGCCGTCTCGCCGCGCCCGCCCACCGGCAGGATCGCAAGCCAGATCCCGAACAGGATGATGAGCACCATCCCCTGCCAGAACTGCGGGATGCTGACGCCCAGAAGCGACAGGCCCATCGCCGCCCGCGACAGCCGCGCCTCGGGGCGGAGCCCCGCATAGAGGCCGAGCGGGATGCTCACCCCCACCGCGATGACGAAGGCCGCGAAGGCAAGCTCGAGGCTCGCGCCCAGCCGCGAGGCGAGGATCGCCGTCACCGGCTCGCGATAGACGAAGGACGAGCCGAAGTCGCCCTGCAGGAGCCCGCCCAGAAAGTCGAGATACTGCCGCCAGAGCGGCTGGTCGAGGCCGAGCGCGCGGATCGCCGCCTCGCGCTCGGCCATGCTCGCATCGGGCGAGATCAGCGCATCGGCCGGATTGCCGATCATCCAGACGCCCACGAAGACGAGGAGGGTCAGCGCCAGAAGCCCCCCCAGCGCCTGCAAGGCCCGCCGCAGCGCAAAGAGCAGCATCAGGCGCCCCCGGCCTGCGAGAGGGTCGGGCGCTCGGCGGCGGAGCCTTCCGCGGCCCGCAGCGCGCGGGCGCCGAAGTCGCGCGCGATCTCGGGCGACAGGCCGAAATGCCCCTCGGCCTTCAGCCGCGGCCGCCCCTGCCCCGCCCCCTCCTCGAACAGGATCTCGGCCACGCCCGGCTCGCTGAGCCGCTCGAAGAATCCGGGCCCGCCCTCGCGCGACTCCATCGCCGCGCGATAGACCAGATCGTGCGCCTCTCCCCGGCCCATGGCCGGCGCGAGCTTCATCATGATGCTCTCCGAGAAGATGCGCCCGTCGCTGCTGTGGAGGTTCTCCTCCATCCGCGCCGGGTCGGCGCGCAGGCCCGCCACCAGCGCCTCGGCGCGGATGAAGATGGCCGTGGCCAGTTCCATCGCCTCGGCCGTGCCGTTGTCGTAGATCACATTGGCGCAGGCATCGCCCTCGAACGGCCGGTGCGCGGTCTGCAGCATCATCGAGGACAAGGCATAGAGCTTCTGGCAATTGGCCATCAGCCCCATCGAGATCTTCGGATTGACCTTCTGCGGCATGGTGCTCGAGCCGATCACCCCGTCGCTGTGGACCTCGAAAAGCTCGGCATATTCCACCGACGAGCTTTGCGCGACCTCCTCGGCGATCTTGTGGAAGCTCGAGGCGCAGAGCGCGAGCAGCTGGACATATTCGCACATATGCGTCCGGTTCGAGCGCGAGGGCAGCGACATGCTGTGCATCCCCAGCCGCTCGGCCACCCGGTCCTGCATCTCGGGCCCGCGCGCCCCGAGCGCGCTGAAGGCGCCCACCGCCCCGCCCATCGTCACGGTGAAGACCCGCGCCTCGACCGAGCGGAGCCGCTCGCGCGCCTGCAGAAGCTCGTCGATCCAGATCGCGAACTTGAAGCCCAGCGTGATCGGCACCGCATGCTGGCCGTGGGTGCGGCCCGCCATCGGCGTGTCGGCATGGGCGGTGGCGAGCCTGCCCAGATGGCCCAGGATCTCGTCCAGCACCGCAAGCAGGATCCGGTGCCCGCGGAGCGCGAGAAAGAGCGTGCCGGTCTGCTGGATGTTCTGCGTGGCGAGCCCCCAATGGACATAGCGCCCGGCCTCGCCGCATTTGCGCACGAGCTCACCCAGCAGCGGCATCAGCGGATGGCGCTGGCGCACATAGTCGCGCTCGACCCGCTCCATGTCGAGGCAGGCGACCCGCGCCGTCCGCGCGATGGTGGCCGCCGCCTCGGCCGGGATCAGGCCCATCTCGCCCTGCACCAGCGCCACCGCCGCCTCGATGTCGAGCCAGGCCTGATAGACCGCCTCCGGAGCGAACAGCTCGCGGCTGCCGCGGTAGTCGAGCATCCGGCTCGTGGCATCGATATATTCGGCAGTGCGCTCCATGGCGGGGCTCCGTTCTGGTCTTGTCGGGGAAGGTGCGGCGCGCGGGCCCGGCCCGCGCGCCCGGCGGGTCACTCGGCGGGACGCGCCGTGTAGAGGATGTTCAGCTGCCCGGCGTTCGGCTCGAAATGCACGTCGGCGCGCGCGGCCCAGACCGCCACCTCGTGATAGAGCGGCATGTAGCCGTAATCCTCGTAGACGATGGCCTGCGCCTCCTGCAGAAGCCCCCGCCGCGTCTCGGCATCCAGCGTCACCAGCGCCTCCTGCAGAAGCGCATCCACCTTTTCCGAGGAATAGCGGCCGCGGTTGGCGCCCCCGAGGCCGCGCTCGGTGTCGCGGGTGTGGATCAGGTTGAGAAGCTGCGACAGCCCCTCGCCCGTGTCGGCGCCCGCGCCGCCCAGATACATGCTGTATTCGTAGTTGCTCGCCCGGTCGAAATAGACGCTCTGCGGATAGGTCTCGAGCGACACGTCGAGCCCGATCCCCGCCAGCATCTGCGTCACCGCCTGCGCCACCTCGGTGTCGTTGCGATAGCGGTCCGAGGGCGAGCTGATCGTCAGGCTGAAGCCGTCCGGGTAGCCCGCCTCGGCCAGCAGCGCCTTCGCCTGTTCGGGATCGTGCGGGATGGGCGCGAGATCGGGATGGGCGCCGAAGACCGTGCCCATGACGATGCCACGCGCCTCCTCGGCGATCCCCTCCATCGTGGTCGAGACGAGCTGCGCCCGGTCGACGGCGAGGTTCAGCGCCTTGCGCACCCGCACATCCTTCAGCGGGTTCTTCCCGTCGGTGCCGGCGATCTTCGGGCTGGGCTCGCCCTCCTGATCGAAGGCGAAGAAGATCAGCCGCGAGGCCGGCGCCGAGATCAGGGCGAGCTTTTCGTTCTGATAGATCTGGTCGATGGCATTGACCGGCACCGCGTCGATCACGTCGACGCCCCCGGACAGAAGCGCCGCGATCCGCGCCCCGTTCTCGGGGATCGCGCGCAGGATCACCCGCTCGTAATGCGGCGCGGGCCCGTAATAGCTTTCGTTCCGTTCCAGCCCCGTCTCGATCCCGCGGCGGTAGGAGGTCACGCGGTAGGGGCCGATCCCCGCCTCGAGGCTGCCGTCGTTGAAGGCCTGCGTGCTCAGCCAGTCGTCGGTGCCGCAGTCGGCCTCGTCATAGGTGAGGGGCGCGTCCATCGGCGCCTGCACGATGCCGATGGTGCTCAGGCTCTCGAGCAGCACCGGATCCGGGCCTTTGGTCACGATGGTGAGCGCATCCTCGCCCTCGGGCTCGACCGCTGCGATGGTCTCGATGAAGGAGAGGAAGGTGCCGGGGCTGTCGGGCACATTGCGCACCCGGCAGAGCGAATAGATCACATCGGCGGCCGAGACCGCCTCGCCGTCGGCGAAGCGCGCCTCGGGGTTCAGCTCGAAGCGCCAGCGGACATCCTCGACCTGCCAGCGGGCCGCGAGGCGCGGCTCCACCTCGCCCGTCACCTGATTGTTGTAGACCAGCGCATCCGAGATGTTCTCGCGCAGGCTCATGTTCGGGCCGGTGCGGAAGAAATGCGGATCGATGGCCACGGGCTCGGCCGCCACGCCCACGCGCAGCTCCTCGGCGCCGGCGGCGCCGCCCCAGGCGGCCCATGCGGATAGGATCGCCGCAGCGGCGGTGCTGGATCTTGTCATTGCTGTCCTCCCTCAGGCGCCGAGCCTCCTCGCCCGGCTCGCGCAACGGGACCATCTGCGCATGACTTCATTCTTGAGTCAACTCGACACGCAATGAATGAACTCATTACTTAACTACTCTTCAACGCCTCCTCTTCCCTGACGCCCCAGGCCGGGCGCTCTCCGACCGTTCCGCGTCGAGAGACCCCGGCGAAGGAACGGCGCAGCCGGAATGCCTCCGGCACCCTGCCGCCGGAGCGGAGGGTGCCGGGCTAGGCTTTCAGAGGATGGTCTCAGGCCGGGGCGAGCTCGAAGGCCTCGGCCAGCCACGCACGCAGGCCCGCCTTCAGTTCGAGCCCCACGCCCGGCACCTCGGGCAGGGTCACGCGGCCCTCGCGCACCTCCGAGACATCGGCGAAGCCGCCGAGCGGCTGGAACACGCCCGGATAGCTCTCGTTGCCGCCGAGCCCCAGCCCGGCGGCCAGATGCAGCGACATCTGGTGGCCGCCGTGCGGATGGATGCTGCGCGGGCTCCAGCCATGCAGGCGCAGCTCCTCCAGCGTGCGCAGATAATCCGGCAGCCCGTAGGCCAGCCCGCAATCGAACTGGAGGATGTCGCGGTCGGCCCTCATCCCTCCGTAGCGCAGGAGGTTGCGGGCATCCTGATGCGAGAAGAGGTTCTCGCCCGTGGCGAGCGGCCCCTCGTAGGCCTCGGCCAGCACCGCCTGAAGCCGGTAGTCGAGCGGATCGCCCGCCTCCTCGAACCAGCGCAGCCCGAGGGGGGCCAGCGCGCGGGCATAGTCGAGCGCCCGGGCCAGATCGAAGCGGCCGTTGGCATCCACCGCCACCCGCTCGCCCCCGCCCATGACCCGGATCGCGGCCTCGATCCGCGCCAGATCCTCTGCCAGCGGCACGGCGCCGATCTTGATCTTCACCTCGCGATAGCCGAGGTCGAGATAGCCCTTCAGCTCGTCCTCGAGCGCGGACGTCCCCTTGCCCGGCCGGTAGTAGCCGCCCGCCGCATAGACCGCGACCTCGCGGTCGGCCTCGCCCCCCCGGAACCGGTCCGCGAGCAGCCGGTAGAGCGGCCGCTCCTCGGCCTTGGCGCGCAGATCCCACAAAGCCATGTCGAGCGCCCCCATCGCCGCCGCGCGGTCGCCGTGGCCGCCGGGCTTCTCGTTGCGCATCGCCACGTCCCAGCAGCGGAACGGATCGACCAGCCCCGCCTCGTCGAGCAGCGCCTCGGGGTCCGCCCGCATCAGCCGCGGGATCATCCGGTCGCGCAGGATGCCCCCCACCGACCAGCGCCCGATCGAGCCGAAGCCGTAGCCCACCAGCGGCCGCCCCCCCACCGTCCGGTCGGTCACGATCGCCACCGCACTCGTGGTCAGCCCGGCGAAATCGACCACCGCATTGGCGCCGGGAGAGGTGATCGGCAGAGGTTTCTCAAGGATGTTCAGGATCTTCATCGCTCTCTCCGGCAGCGGAAGGGTCAGGATCGGGAAGGCCGCCCCGGGCCATCCGTTCGGGATCGACCAGCCGGTCGAAGGCCTCGGGCCCGAGGATCCCCTCGGCGAGGCAGGCCGCGCGCAGCGTCAGACCCTGCGTCTCGGCGCGGCGGATCAGCCCCGCCACCCGGTCGTAGCCGAGCCGCGGCGTCAGCGCCGTCGCGGCCATCATCGAGCGCGCGAGATTGTCGGCAAGGCGCGCCCGCCGCGGCTCGATCCCCGCAAGGCAATGAAGCCGGAAGCCCTCCATCCCCTGCGCCAGCGCCTCCATCGCGCCCAGAAGCGCATGGATCAGCACGGGTTTCGAGACATTCAGATCCCACCCCCCCGAGGCGGCCGCGCGCGACACCGTCTCGTGGCAGCCCGCCACATGCTGGCACACCTGCACCAGCGCCTCGGCCAGCGTCGCATTGCGCTTGCCCGGCATGATCGAGGAGGTGAGCCCGTCGTCCGGCAGCGAGAGCTCGCCCGGTCCGGCATGGGGGCCGGCCGCCAGATGGCGGATATCGTTGCACAGCCGCGTCAGCGCCACCGCCAGCGCCTCGCAGACCGCCGACAGGCCCAGCAGCGCATCGTGCCCCGCCATCCCCTCGACCTTCACGGCGGCGGGGCGGAAAGCCTCGCCCGTGGCCCGGGACAGCGCCGCGCAGAAGGCCCGGTCGAAGCCCTCGGGCGCGTTCAGCCCGCTTCCCGCCGCCGTCCC
>NZ_MABH01000207.1 GCF_001720585.1 Cereibacter johrii
GCCCGCGAAGGCCGCCGCCCGCTCCTCGAGCGCGTCCGCCATCCGCGCGAGCTCGGGCGCGAGCCGCCCGCGCGCCTCGGCCACCGCCGCGATCTGCATCACGGTCGGGAAACTGTCGTTCGAGGACTGGCTGCGGTTGACGTGATCGTTCGGATGGACCGGCGCGCGCGTCCCGGGCCCCTGCCCCGCCGCCATGTTGGCGGCATTGGCCAGCACCTCGTTCACGTTCATGTTGGTCTGGGTGCCGCTGCCGGTCTGCCAGACCGGCAACGGGAAATGGTCGTCGAAGGCCCCCTGCCCCAGCCGCTCGCAGGCGGCAAGGATCAGCCCCGCGCGCTCGGCGTCTAGCATCCCGAGCGCGAGGTTCGCCCGCGCCGCCGCCGCCTTCTGCGCGGCGAAGGCCCGGATCACCGCCACCGGCAGCCGCGGACCGCTCGCCCCGAACACCGCGAGCGCGCGCTGGGTCTGCGCGCCCCAGAGCCGGCCCTCGGGGATCTCGACCGCGCCGAAGGCATCCTCCTCCAGCCGCACCCTCATCGGCCCGCCAGCAGCCGGTCGACCATCTCGGGCGCCTCGCCCAGATAGGCCGCGGGATCGGTCAGCCGCCGGATCGCCGCCTCGCCGAGCGGGCCCGCCACATCGGGCATGGTCAAGAGCACCTCGCAGAGCGCGGCCTCCTCCTCCACCGCCCGCCGGCAGCCGGCATAGACGATGTCATGCGCCTCCTTCCGCCCGGTGTGGGGCGCCAGCGCCATCATCACCGCCTCGGCCACGATCAACCCGCGCGACTGGCCCAGATTGCGCGCCATGGCCGCCGGATGGACGACAAGCCCCGCCAGCATGAACTCGGCCTGCGCCAGCGCCCCCGAGGTCAGCGCGAAGGCCTCGGGCACCGCCGACCATTCCAGATGCCACGGCCCGGTCGCCCGCTCGAAATCATGCACCATCGCATCGAGCATGGCGGTCGCATGGTTGCGCACCAGCTTCGAGCCCGCGAGGATCAGCTCGCACGAAACGGGGTTCTGCTTCTGCGGCATGGTGCTCGAGGCGCCGCGATGGCGCACGAAGGGCTCGGAGACCTCGCCCAGCTCGCTCGTCATCATGATCGACACGTCGAAGGCGATCTTCGCGAGGCTGGCCGAGATCAGCGCCATCAGCTGCACGGCCTCCGTCACGCAGTCGCGCACCGAATGCCAGGTGATCGAGGGCACGCCGAGGCCCAGCTCGTGCGCAAGCGCCGCCTGCACCTCGAGCCCGCGCCCCGAGAGCGAGGCGAGCGTGCCAGACGCGCCCGAGAATTCCACCACCAGAAGCCGCGGCGCCAGTTCCTCGATCCGCACCGCATGGCGGTCCAGCGCCGAAAGCCAGACGGCGGCCTTGTAGCCGAAGGTCACCGGCAGCGCGTGCTGCATGTGGGTGCGCCCTGCCATGGGCGTGTCGCGATGGGTGCGCGCAAGCCCCGCCAGCGCCGCCCGCACCGCATCGAGCCTCCGGCCGATCAGCGCCAGCCCCTCGCGCATCTGGAGCACGGTGGCCGTGTCCATGATGTCCTGCGTGGTGGCGCCCCAATGCAGATAGCGCCCTGCGCCCCCCGCCGCGGCGGCGAGCTGCTCGACGATGGGCAGGATCGGATAGCCCACGATCTCGGTCTCGTGGCGCAGCCGCTCCATGTCGAGCCGCAGCCCCCCGGCCGCGGCCGAGATGCCCTCGGCCGCCTCCGCGGGGATGATGCCCAGCCGGGCCTGCGCCCGGGCGAGCGCCACTTCGGTCTCGATGCAGCGCGCGATATAGGCCTCGCCGTCGAAGAGCGCGCGCATCTCGTCATCGGCGAAGCTGCGCCCCCAGATCGGGCTGTCGATGGCGCTGACCCTGGCTGGTCTTCCCGTCATCTCGTCCTCACTTCATCTCGGCCGGGATCACCGCCTCGGGCAGGTCGATGCCCTGCTCGCGGTAGTAGCGCACGGCGCCCGGGTGGTAGGGCATGAAGCCGTTCTGGGTGACATTCTCGAGCAGCGTCTCGGCCGCCGAGGCATGGGTCGCCACCATCTCGTCGTGGTTCTCGAACACCGCCTTGACGATCTCGTAGGCGAGGCTTTCCGACATCTCCGAATTGGTGAAGGCCACGTTCCACATCGCGAGGGTGGAGATGTCCTCCTTCTGCGCGCTGTAGGTGCCGGCCGGGATGGTGAATTCCTCGGCATAGGGCACCGTGGCCTTCAGCTTGCCGATCTCTTCCGCCGACAGGCCGAAGAAGACGGTGGGCGCCAGCGTCTCCAGTTCGCTGAAGGCCGCGATGGGCAGGCCCGCGGCAGTCGTCACCGCGTCGAGCCGCCCGTCGGCCAGCTGCGAGGTCTGGTCGCCCAGGGGGCCGTTCTGGACATCGACCGACAGGTCCAGCGCCTCGAACCAGCGCGCCCAGTAGGTGCCGCCCGTGCCGCCGCGCGGGCCCGCGCCCACCGTCTTGCCCGCGAGATCGGACACCGAGGTGATGCCGCTCCGCTCCAGCGCCGCCGCCTGGAAGGGGGTGACATACATCGGGAAGAGCGCGCGGATGTCGTCGTATGCCGTGCCCGGATCGAGGTCGAGCTCGCCCTGCATCGCCTCGTAGGCCGGCCCCATCGTGGTCAGGCCGATGTCGATCCGCCCGCCATGGACGAGCACGAGGTTCTGCGTCGGCCCCTGCGTCTGCTGGGTCGAGGCGGGCACGCCCACATGGGCCGAGATCACGCTCGCGATCCCCTGCCCGTAGATGGCGTGGGTGCCCCCCGGCGAGGCGGTGCCGATCACCACCGTGCCCGGCCAGCCCGACCGGTCGGCCTCCTGCGCAAGCGCCGTGGTTCCGGCGAGCAGGGCAAGGCCCAGCCCGATGAAGCTGCGTCTGATCATGGTGTCCTCCCTTGGATCAGTCTCGGTGAAGTCAGGCCGCGCGCCCGGCGCGGGCACGGGCCAGGCGCAGCGCCACGAGCGCGCCGCACAGCACGAGGCCCGCGAGATCGGTGTAGATGTCGCCCGCAATCAGCAGGAGCGCCGCCACCGCGAAGCCCAGCCGGAACAGCACCGGCAGCCGCCCCGAGAGCCAGCCCTCGCTCGCCGTCGCCAGCGCCCAGACGCCGATGGTCGCCGTCAGCGTCGTGCGCACGATCTCGAGGAGGCCGCCCTCCAGCAGCACACCCTGATTGTGGATGAACAGGAACGGCACGATGAAGGCCGCGATCCCGTAGCGCACCGCCTTGAACGAGGTCTTCCACGGGTCCGCCCCCGCCAGCGCCGCCCCCGCAAAGGCCGACAGCGCGATGGGCGGCGTGATGGTCGAGATCACGGCATAGTAGAAGATGAACAGATGCACCGGCAGCACGCCGAGCCCCATCCGCTGCAGCGCCGGCGCCACCACCGAGGCCGCGATCGCATAGGCGGCCGTCGTGGGCATCCCCATCCCGAGGATCAGCGCGATCAGCATGGCGAAGACCAGCGCGAAGAACTCGCTCTGCCCCGCCACGCCCAGCAGCAGCGACGAGAACCGCCCGCCGAGCCCCGTCAGCCCGATCACCCCCACCACGATCCCCGCGCAGGCGCAGACCGCCGCCAGCTGCAGCGACTGCCGCGTGCCGATGGAGAGCGCCTCGATCACGTCGGCGAGCGTGCCCTGCAGCGCGCCTCCGATCCCCGCGCGCGCCCCCCGCGCGGCCAGCGCCAGCACTCCCGCGAGCCCCGCCCCGACGGCGATCAGCCCGTGGCTGTTGGCCGCAAGCCCCGGCACCAGGATCACCGTCGCAAGCACCGACAGGATCGGCACCGCATGGATCCGGCTGTCGATCCCCAGCCGCTGCTGCAGCATCACGAGCACCGCCACCGCGATCCCCCAGGACCCGGCCGAGATGATCGAGAAGCCCGCGAACAGGAACACGATCAGCAGCGCCAGCGGCGCCAGCACGAAGGCATCCCGCGCCATCGGGCGCAGCTTCGGCAGCTCCGACCGCGGCAGCCCCTCGATCCCCTCCTTGCGGGCCTCGAGGTCGATATGGATATAGACCGCGAAGTAATAGAGCAGGCAGGGGATCAGCGCCGCGGCGATGATCGTGGTGTAGGGAATGCCCGTCACCTCGGCCATGATGAAGGCCCCTGCCCCCATGATCGGCGGCGTGAGCTGCCCGCCGGTCGAGGCCGCCGCCTCGATGGCCCCGGCACTCGCCGGCCGGTAGCCCACGCGCTTCATCACCGGGATGGTGAAGGTGCCCGAGGCCACCACATTGGCCACCCCGGATCCCGAGATCATCCCGAACAGGATCGAGCCGAAGAGCGAGACCTTGGCCGGCCCGCCCCGCAGCTGCCCGAAGGCGCCGAAGGCGAGGTTCATGAAGAAATCGCCCACTTTCGAGACCTGCAGGAAGGCCGCGAACAGCACGAAGAGCACGATGTAGAGCGCGGCCGCCGCGGTCGTGATCCCGAAGATCCCCTCCATCGAATAGACGAAGGTGGTGAATTCGCCGAACCCGTAGCCGCGGTGGTAGAGCACCCCCGGCAGCCAGGGCCCGCAGAAGCCGTAGAGGATGAACAGCCCGGCAAGGATCGGCAGCGCCAGCCCCGAGGTGCGGCGCGCGAACTCGATCACCGCGACGATCCCGAGCGTGGCCACCACCACATCCGTCGTCGTCATCAGCACGCCCGTGCGCAGCACCAGCGCCTCGAGGTTCCACCAGATGTAGCCCGCCGCGGCCAGCGCCACCGCCGACAGCGCCCAGTCGAGGGCCGGCACCCGCGTGCCCGGCCGCCCGAACGGCGCATAGAGCGCGAAGGCGATCACGGCGGCCACATTCACATGCAGCGCCCGGAACACCCAGGCGTCGAGCTGCACCACATTCAGCACCGCAAGATGGAAGGCCGCATAGAGCACGCAGAGCGCCCCCACCATGGCCTTCTGCCAGCCGCCCAGCTGCCGCACCTTCGAGCCGAAATCGAACTTCTCGGCATCCTCCACGGCGGAGGTTACCCCCGCCTCACCGTTCCCAGTCGACATGGACTCCTCCTTCCATGCGTATGTCCGAACATATATGTTTGTCCGAACATAGTGAACCGGATTGCCGGGAGTCAAGCCGCCTGACAGGATGCGGCGCAAAGGAGACCGGAATGGCCAGCCGCCCCATCTATGCCGAACTGTCCGACGAACTGATTCGCGAGATCCGCGGCGGCACCTACCCCGTGGGAAGCCTGCTTCCGACCGAGCTCGAGATCGCGGCCGAGCGCCGCCTCAGCCGCGCCACGGTCCGCTCGGCGCTGAACCGCCTCGTGGCCCTCGGGCTCGTCACGCGCCAGAAGGGCGTGGGCACCCGCGTCAATGCCGCCGAGCCGCGCCCCTACGATGCTTCGACGAGCTCGCTCGAGGAACTGGCCCATTTCGGCCGGGCCACCCTGCGCGAGGTGATCTCGACCGCCGAGATCGTCGCCGACGACCGCCTCGCCCGGCGCCTCGGCTGCCGCCCGGGCAGCCGGTGGATCGACGTTTCGGTGATCCGGCGCGACCCGGCCGGCGCCGCGCCGCCGATCTGCTGGACCGACAATTACATCGATGCCGCCTATGCCGGCGTCGTGGACGAGGTCGCGGGCCATCCGGGTCTGATCGCCGACCTGATCGCGCGGCACTATGGCGTCGAGGTCGACGAGGTGCGCCAGATCATCCGGCCGGTGCGGCTCTCCGAAACCGCCGCCCGCGCCACCTCCGCCGAAGCCGGCGAGCCCGCGCTCGAGATCGTGCGCCGCTACCTCTCGGTCGGCCGCCCCGTTTACATCAGCGTAAGCCAGCATCCCGGCGACCGGTTCGAATACAGCATGTCCCTCAAGCGCTCCGGCCGCGCCTGACCCACGCCTGCCGGCGGACCGCCCCCCGCCGAGGCGCAGATCCCTCCGGGCGGCGTGAGCCTGCCCCGCGCTGCACCGCCCGAGCACCCTGCCCCTCAGCCTGCCCCGTCGAGAAGCATCCGCCTGCGTCTGCCCCGCAGCGTCAGCCCGCCTCCGCTCCCGGCGCACTCATGCACGGAGCGCCCCTGTGCAGCGGCCCCAGCGGCCCACCGCACCCAAAGGAGGCCCTGTACGACCTGTCCCTTCGCACCAGCCCAGGCGGCCGAGCCGGCTTTCGCTTCACAGGCCCGAGGCCCCGTCCCGCAGCGCCCGTCTCCTTCCGTACTCGAACGAGGCCCTGCACGACCTGTCCCTTCGCGCCGGCCCAGGCGGCCGAGCCTGCTTTCGCTTCGCAGGCCCGAGGGCCCCGTCCCGCACTGTCAGCCTGCCTCGATCCCCGAACACGGCCTTGCAGAACGTGCTTCTGCCCGTCGGCCCCGGACGAACTTGAACGGTGCCGGGAAAAGCCCGAACCATCGCCCCGAAATGTCTGTCTGCCTCAGCCCCCCGAGCTCCGCTATGCTCTGCGTGCCACTGTTCGCCGGTGCCGGCAACCGGGCTTGCGCTGCTCTGCGGTGACAAAAGGCATCGCCCACAGCGCCATCCCGCCCCCGCCGCCAAGCCCGGCGAAGCTCGAAACGCTCGTGCGCTGGCCTTTAAGACCGGCGGTTGCCGAAGTCTCCTCACAGCCACCGCGACCTCCCGCTCCCACCGTGGGAATGCTGAGGCCGACCCGTGCGACCCTTGCCGGGCCAAGAGCTCGCGTAGTCACACCCTTTGCTCCGGCGGTTGCTCCCGTCCACCACCCAGCTGCCGCGCACTCACAACCGGGCTGCCAAGAGCCAGAAGGCGAACAGCCCGAGCAGCCGGACGGACGGAGTGTGAGCCGGGCAGTTCCGTAACTGAATCGGGCAACCGGGGACGCCGGTTCGGGCGGGGTGAGTGTAGCGGCGAACCCGCCCGAAACTCCTGCGTAAGACCTGCGCATTCAGGCAGTGCGCTCCTGTCCCCAAGAGCTCATGGCTCCACAGCCGAGCCCTTTCGACACTCCCGCCAAACCCCTCTCAACGGGCGATCCGGCCCCACTATCTTTGCGGCTCCTCCTGAGAGCAGCGCCCCGATGCACGGCCAAACCGCCTTGACTTCTGGAGAGGAGTCCAAAACCCGGTGACACGCGCATCCCGGCACGGCGCGCCGCAGCTTGCGATGTCTCTCACCCTTTGGCCGCCGGAAGCGCACACGACACGTTTCTTCAATCTGGAAGGAGCTCAGACCGCAAACCCGGCTTCGACACGCTGCAGATCCACGCCGCGGCCAAGCCGGATCCGGCGACCGGCGCGCGTCATGTCTGCCTCTCGTCCAGCCTCGAAGCGCAGCGGCCGCGACTGAACGCGCCGCCGAGACCGCACCTCAGGCGCATCGAGCGCCTGCCGCGACCGCGCAACGGCCGAACGCCCGAACCTCGGCGATAACGCTGGATTCCTGCGCGAGATCGGCCACCTGCTCCCGTAACTCACCGTCTAGGCTTCTCGCGTCGATCCCTAGATCGCCAAGGGGGCGGGGCCGCAACTGGTCAAATCCAATCAATTTTCCGCATTTTTCAACGTCATGACAGTGACTGTGCAGCCTATGATCTGCAGCGCGAGGACATCCTCTCGAAAGTTGACAGCTGTCAACTTTCCATCCGATTTCCATCCGAACCCCGCCACCCAGCCGAAGAGGTTCCGCAAGCGACGCTCGCCCGCTTCACATCGAAGAACAGTCCATCCCATTCCGGCGCCGGCAATCGCCGCACCCCCGGAGGTCGTCCTGGAGCTGCTTTCCGAGTTGACAGCTGTCAACTTCCGAAGCCCGCCGCATCAGCGCCGCCGACCCCAGTCAAGACCGACCGTCCCCAAGACACAAACAAGGAGACAAACTACTCCTCACCACCGCACGACCAGAAGCAGAGGTCTCGCTCCACTGCCGAGCCTGTCCACCGCTCGAAGCTGCAATCCTGCTCAACCGACCCGGATCCGCTCCTCCGAGGTCGCCTCACGCGGCCACACGCGACTCGGCCAGCAGCGCCATGATCATTGGCGTGGGCGAGAAGGCCCCCTCGCTGGCGCGGCGGGTGAGGGCCCGGAGATAGCCGCCGGGATTCCGGATCGAGGCGAAGCGTTGCAGGATCGCGGCAAGAGCGACGGATGCCGCCTCGGCGCCCATTTCCACTTTGGCCTCTTCCCAGGCGGACGGCGTGATCCCCATCATGCCCCGCAGACGACTCGCGGCGGCGGTCAGGTCGCGCCAGCTGCGGATCTCCGGCGCATAGGGCTCCAGATCCGGGCAGGCTTTCAGGACAAGCCCAAGCGGAAGTGTCGGGGCAGGCCGCTGATCCTCGCGGCCCTCTGTCAGGCGGCGCTTCGCAGTTTGTGTTTCGTCAGGGTCCGTCCGGTGGTGTGAGGCTCCGTTAGCCTCTTCGTCCCGACTCTCGCTGCCCATGTCTCGGCAGGGGTGCTCGGCGCTGCCGTCGGCTTTTCCACAGCCATGCCCGCCTTCAAGATCAGTAGAATCTGTCTTTGACTCTGTATGGTGCCGCCCGATCCGACCGCCTGTGCCGTCCATTTCCGCCGCGCGGAGCACCAGCACCCGCCGGATCTCCCCAAGCACGAGGTCCAGTGTCCGCGCCATCTCTGCCAGATCGGCCAGCGTCAGCCGCCGGCGCAGGGCGCGCCGGATCGGCATCAGCCGCGGCTCGATCCCCGCCGCGCGGCCCTCCGGGTCGGCATAGGCGGCGAGCTTGGTCGCATCGCGGAGCTTCAGCACCAGCGCCGTCCGGGCCCGCGCCACTGCTTCGGCTTCGGCCTCGAGGGCCGCCGCCGTCTCGGCGATCTCGGCCGCCCGGACGAGGAGGGGGCGCAGGTCGAAGCCATAGGCCGTCACCAGCTCGCCCGCGCGATTGCGGTGGGCATAGCGCTTGCCGTTGGCACTGTCGCGCCGCGCCACGAGCCCTGCCTCGATCAGCGCCGCGAGATGACGGCGCAGCGTGCTCTCGGCCATGCCATGGGCCCGCTCCGAAAGGCTGGCATTCGACGGAAAAACCACGAGCGGTGCCGCATCGGACAGAACCCGGCCGGGCAGAAAGCTCAACAGCGCATAGAGCACCGCCAGATCCCGGTCCGAGACGCCGAAACGGGTGCGGGCGGTGCGCAGGTCGGCGAACAGCGCCCATTTATCGATCTCGGGCAGGGGAGAGCGCGCCTCGGCGAGCCGCTGGCTCGCGAGGATCCCAGCCGTCACCGGCTGGCGCCCGAAGGGCGTCAGGGAAATGTGGTGCATGGCGATGTCACGCAGCAAAAGAGATCCGGCCACCCGGGAGGTGTTGACAGCCGTGCAGTCCCGCAGCTATTCTCGAGGTGCTAGATCAAGAATGGGCCTCTCGGGATGTCATGTCCTGGGGGGCTTTTTCGTTCTGCCGGTCGTGCTCCTTTCTCTGTGGGTTGCGGGGCGTGGTTACTTCCCGTTCCGATCGCTTTCCCAGGAACGGTGAAGATCGGGCAGGTTCTGGAGCAACCACTCCTCGAACCCTTTCGCATGGCTCCGGCGCAGCCGCAGCACGACCGAGGCCGCACCGCGGCTCACATCGCCCAAGGGCCGGCCGTCGTGGCCCTTGATCGGCTCGCTGCGCAGCGGGGCAGGGGGCTCGCGCCGCCTTTGGCCCGACAGATAGGCATAGAGCGCCTCGAACCTCTGGTCCGACCCCTGTCTCTCGGCGGTCAGCGACATGGTGCCGATCAGCGTGTCGGGATCCTCGCCGGTCTTCTCCATCAGGTCGGCCAGGGCGAGCCAGCGGTCGCGGCCGATGCCGGGCGCCGCGCCGATCGCTTCGATCAGGGCGACGGGCACCCGCTCCGACACGGAAACCATTCGTGAAATCAAGGTCTTGTCGACGGACAGCGCATCGCAGATCGCCTTGCGGTCATAGCCCGCATCCGCCATCTGCCGCGCGAAATTCACCTTCTCGATGAAGGAGAGATCGCGCCGGGCCGTGTTCTCCTGACCCTGGGCCAGCACCGCCTCGCGGTCGTCGAGATCGCGCACCAGCGCCTTGACCGGCTGGCCGAGATCGCGCAGCGCCAGCACGCGGCGCCGGCCATAGACGATCTGAAAACGATTTTCATCGGTGGGGTGCGGCCGCACCAGCACCGGAACCTGCTGGCCGTAGGTGGCGATGGAGCGGGCAAGTTCGGCATCCTCGGCCGCATCGCTCTCGAGCCGGTCCTGCAGCCCGCCCGCGTCGATCAGGAACGGGTCGACCTCGATCACCGCGCGCGCCTTGAGATCGGCGATCGAGCGCGAGACGGCGCCGATGGCCCCCTTGGTCGCCCTCGGCCGCTCGGCCGCCGCCGGGGCAGGGGAGGTGGTGCCGGCCATCAGGCCCTGAAGGATGTTCTTGCGGCTCATGTGCGCCCCCAGGCGGTCTGGATCAGCCCCTCGATTTCCTTGTTCACGGCGTTCAGGCTCTCGATCGCGCGTTCGTAGGTCGAGCGGGTGAAATCGCTTTTCTCCACCTCGTAGAGCGTCTGCTTGGTCAGGCCCGCATCCGAGATGGCGGTCGATTTCAGCACCGGATGGTTCAGCACATGGTCGCCGAACAGCGAGCGCATGAAGCTCACCATCTGGTTCTGCGGCCCGTCGCCCGGCTCGTAGCGGGTGACGAGATAGCGCATCCAGTCGTAGCTCATGTCGCCGCCCGCGTCGGCCACCACGCCGAGCAGGTTGGAGGTCATGAGCAGGAACTGGCACATGGACATCACATCGAGCATCTGGGGGTGGACGGTGACGAGCACGGCCGTCGCCGCGGAGAGGGCGGACATGGTGAGGAACCCCAGCTGCGGCGGGCAGTCGATCACCACCACGTCGTAGTCGGATTCGATCTCCGCCAAGGCATCCGAAATCCTGGTGAAGAAAAGGTTGCCGCCGCGCACGGAGAGGGCGCGGGGCGTGTCATGCTCGAATTCCATCAGTTCGAGATTGCCGGGAACGATGTCGAGCCCGGTGAAATATGTTTTCTGCACCACCGACGAGAGCGGCAGTGGATCTTCGTAGCGGATGGCATCGTAGAGCGTGCCGCCGTCGAGCAGGTCGAATTCCGGCTGGAATCCGTGCAGCGCCGACAGCGAGGCCTGGGGATCGAGGTCGATGGCCAGCACCCGGTAGCCGTCGAGCGCCAGTTTCTGCGCGAGGTGGGCGGCGGTCGTGGTCTTGCCCGAGCCGCCCTTGAAATTGATCACGGTGATGACCTGGAGATGGTCGCCCTCGCGCCGGCCCGGCAGGTAGGTGCCGGGGGTCTTGGCGCGCTTCTCCAGCAGCTTGCGCAGCTCCATGATGTCGTCGGAGCGGTAGAGGCGGCGCCCGCCGGGGCCCGTCTCGGGCTGCGGGCCGCGGCCCTCGAGGCTGAGCTTGCGCAGATAGGCGTCCTTGACGCCGAGAAGGTTCGCCACCTCGCCCGAGGTGAAACGCCGGAGCTCCTTGCGGGCGTTCGGCGGGAAGAGCTGCGCCCGGTGGGCCATCAGCCGCTCCGACAGGCGCGCCGCATGATCGCCCACCAGGCGGTCGATCCGTTCCTTCACTTGCATCCCGCTCTCCGCCGTTTGTTACGGCATTTTCTGTTATCTTCGCCTCTTGGCGTAAATGAATGCGCGAGATCCGGGATTCGGGCAAGGAGAATCTTCCGTATCTTGTGGTGCGGGGAGCGGCTGCCACAAGGCGGTCAGAGGCGGCGCAGCGTGAGGGCGCCGACGAGGAGGACGCCCGTTCCGGCGAGGGCCAGGACGGGCAGGTTGAGCGGCGCGAGGTTGGCGAGGATCACGCCCGCGAGCGCCCAGGCCACGGCTGCGCCGTAGGCGGGGGCGCGGGGCCCGCGGAGGATCACGGCGAGGGCGCAGGCCAGCGCGAGGGCGAGGGCCGCAAGGGCTGCCGCCTGCGCCGACAGGAGGCCGTGTCCGGCCGCGACCAGCCCCAGCGCCACGCAGGCCGCGGCGGTGAGCCATCCCGCATAGAGGGCTATGGGCCCGCGCTGCCACCAGGGATCGTGGGGGCCGCTGCGCAGGAGGGCTGCCACGGCGCCGGCGAGCATGGCCCAGATCATGGCGGTGGCGGCGATGGGGGCGGCATTGGCGACGGGGATCCAGGCCGCACCGATGGCGAGGCTCGCCAGCAGCGGGGGCCGCATCCGCTGCCAGTCCGGGTCGCGGGCGCGTTTCCAGAGGCCGAAGCCCGCGCCGAGGATCAGCCAGAGATAGATCGCGCCCCAGATCGCGAAGGCATAGCCTGCGGGCTGCACCGGCGGATCGACCTGCGGGATCGGGAATTGGTCGGCGGTGAAGCCGTTGAAGCCCTGCGTGGTGAGCGGCGAGGCGGCGAAGGCCAGAGCGGCCAGAAGGGTGAGGAGGGGCAGGAGGCGGGTCATCGGTCTCTCGTCGTTGCCTGCCTGCCAAGCTAGCGGCGGAAGGGCAGAGGACCATGGGCGCAGTGCCGCAGGCGCGCATCCGGCGGCGGGCGGCCCGACGCGGGAGGGGTCTCTCCGTTCCGGCCCATACGCGCGCGGAGGAGGTGAGCGACGGCGCCCTGCCACATTCGGGGCAGCGTTTCCGGCCCGCGTGCGTGGAGGCGGCGGGTAGGTGAGCGGCTTGTCCTTCTGCACCATGTATTCCGGGCCGCGTGCGCGGAGGAGGCGGCCGTCCTCGGTCACCAGGCAAGGTCATTTCCCTTCCGGCCCACACGCGCGGAGGATGTGGGCTGCGGCCTGCAGGAGGAACTGGATCGGGCCATCGGTTCGCTGGAAGGGGGAATGTTCCGCGCGAGAATGGGGTGAAAAATCTTTTCGTAGTGGCTCTGCGGCGGGGAGCGGCTTGCGGAGAAAGGCGCGGGTGGGGGTCTGCGCTCTTGCGACGGGCGGGCGTCTATGTGCAAGTGGGGCGGTTGCCCCATCGGGGGCCCATCCAAAGCCGAAGTTACCGACATGACAACCGCGACCGTGACCCGTTCCGGAACCCACCTCGCCGTGCTGGTGGTTCTGGGGCTGACCCATCTGCTCAACGACCTGATGCAGTCGCTGATCCCCGCCGCCTATCCGATCCTGAAGGAGTCCGCCGGGCTCGACTTCGTGCAGATCGGCATGATCACCATGACATTCCAGATCGCAGGCTCGCTTCTGCAGCCGGTGGTGGGAACGCTGACCGACCGCAAGCCCATGCCCTATTCGCCGGTGGTGGGGATGATGTTCACGCTCTCGGGGCTGGTGAGCCTCGCCTATGCCCAGAGCTATGCGACCATCCTCGTCTCGGTGGCGCTGATCGGGATCGGCTCGTCGATCTTCCACCCCGAGGCCACGCGCATGGCCCGCTATGCGGCGGGCGGGCGGCAGGGCCTCGCCCAGGGGATCTTCCAGGTGGGCGGGCAGGCGGGCGGCGCGCTCGGGCCGATCGCGGCCGCGCTCGTCATCGTGCCCTGGGGCCAGCCGAGCCTTGCGGGCTTTGCCGTCATCGCCCTGCTGGCCATGCTGCTCCTGTCGTGGATCGGCAGCCGCCAGCGCGCGATCAGCGCGGAATTCGCCGCGCGCCGGGCCAAGGCGGGGCAGGGGGGCGCGGCACCGCGCCATGCGCCCGCCACCATCGCCGTGGGCCTCGTGGTGCTGACGCTGCTCATGTTCGCCAAGAATGCCTACGGCGAGAGCTTCCGGTCGTTCTACACCTTCTATCTGATGGAGCGGTTCGGCCTGTCCATCCCCTCGGCGCAGGTGATGCTGTTCCTGTTCCTCGTGGCGGCCGCGGGGGGCGTGCTGATCGGCGGCATCGTGGGCGACCGGATCGGCCGGCAGCGGGTGATCTGGATCTCGGTGCTGGGGCCGCTGCCGCTGACGCTGATGCTGCCCTATGCCGACCTCTTCTGGACGGGCATTCTGACGGTGGCGATCAACCTCATCATGGCGAGCGCCTTCGCCTCGATCCTGATCTATGCGATGGACCTGCTGCCGAACCGGATCGGGCTGATCGGCGGGCTGTTCTACGGGCTGAACTTCGGCCTGGGCGGGATCGCGGCCGCGATCCTCGGCGTGCTCGCGGAAAGCTACGGTGTCGAGACGGTCTACCGGATCTGCGCCTTCCTGCCGCTGATCGGGCTTCTGGCCTGGTTCCTGCCCCGTCTCGAGCCGCATCAGGGGGGCTGACCGCCCCCCCTCAGCCGTCCTTCGGCTCGGCCATCTTCCGGTGCATCTCGGCCACCATGCCCGCGGGCAGGATCTCGGCCGCGGTGCTCTGGATCTTGTTGGCGAGGCCCGGCGTCACCTGCTCGCGGCCCTTGAGCATCGCCTCGTAGCCCGCGCGGGCGACCTCTGCGGGATCGTCCTTCTTCGCCTCGCCCACGCGCGTGTCGAGCATGCCCGCGCGGGCGAAGAAGCCGGTGTCGGTGGGCCCCGGCATCAGGCAGGTGACGGTGACGCCCGTGTCGCGCAGCTCGTGGGCCAGCGCGATCGACAGCGCATTCACGAAGGCCTTGCTGGCATTGTAGGCCGCCTGGAAGGTGCCGGGCATCGTGCCCGCGATGGAGCCGGTGAAGAGCACCCGGCCCGAGCCGCGCGCCACCATCGGCGGCAGCAGGCGGCGGGCAAGAAGCGCGGTGCCCACCACATTGGTGTCGAGGAGATCGAGGATCCGGTCCTCGGGCTGCTCGAGAAAGGCGTGCCCGAGGCCGGTGCCCGCGTTCAGGAACAGAAGATCCACCGGGGTGCCTTCGAGGTGGGCACAGACGGCGTCGATGCCGTCGGGGGTGGAGAGATCGAAGGGCAGGGACTCGGCCGCGAGGCTTTCGGCCACCGTGGCGAGGGCGGGGTCACGGTCGACGAGGATGAGCTCGTGCCCGTCGGCGGCGCAGAGGCGGGCGAGGTCGAGGCCGATGCCGCTCGCGGCTCCGGTGATGAGGGCGCGTCCCATGGGTGTCTCCTTGCTGGGGCGGGGGCGTCCGGGGAGGGCCTCCGCAGGAGCGCGCCCCGGAAGAGGCGCGCCGTGGGTGCGGTGAACCGGCCGGGCGGCCGCATGTTCCCCGGCCTTAGGCCGCCCGCGTGCCGGAACATCGGGCGCGCCGGGCGGTTTCGGCGCCGACTGGCAGGAGGAGAGCCCGATGGAGAGATCGCAGCCCACGCAGGCGCAGCCCACGCAGGCGCGCCGGGAGAGGACGGCGGCCGGGCGCGGGGACGGGCGATGATCCCGGTCCGGCTTCATGCCGCGCTCGATGCCTTGTCGGTGGCGGGGCTCGTGCTGGGGCCGCGGGCGGCGGGCTGGCCGCGGAACCTCTCCGGGCCGCTGGCGGCGGCCGGGGCCTTCGTCGCGGCCTACAGCCTCGCCACCCGATACGGGGAAGGATCCTCGGGCGTGCTGAGCCTCGGCGAGCACCGGGCGCTCGATGCGATGCAGGGGGCGGGCTTCTGCGCGGCGGCGCTGAACCGGCGGCTGCCCCTCGAGGCTCGGGTCGCGATGGGGGGCTATGGCGCCTTCTCGCTTCTGGCGGCGGCACTGACCGACCCGGGCCCCGAGGTGCGGCAGGTGGGCCGTCAGCTGCCGCTTCCGCAAGGTGCGGTGCGGCGGCGGCCGGGGCCGGGCCGGACCTGGCAGGTGGCGCCGGGGGTGCATTACCTGCGGCTCGGGATCGTGAATGTGGCCTTCCTGGGCGAGGTCGGGGCGGGGGATCGCGGCTGGACCTTGGTCGATGCGGGCCTGCCGGGCAGTGCCGGGGCCATCCGGCGGGCGGCCGAGGCGCTGTTCGGGCCGGGGGCGCGGCCGGCGCGGATCCTGCTCACCCACGGCCATTTCGACCATGTGGGCGCGCTCGAGACGCTGGCCGAGGTCTGGGATGCGCCGGTGCTGGCCCATGCGGCCGAGCGACCGCATCTCGACGGCTCGCGGGACTATCCGCCGGGCGATCCGTCGGTGGGGGGCGGGCTCATGGCGCGGGCGGCGCCCTTCTATCCCACGGGGCCTGCCGATGTGGGCGCGCGGCTCTCGGACCTGCCTGCGGACGGCACGGTGCCGGGCCTTTCGGGCTGGCGCTGGATCGCGACGCCGGGGCACGCGCCGGGGCATGTCTCGCTCTGGCGCGCGGCGGACAGGGTGCTGCTCGCGGGCGATGCGGTGGTGACGGTGCGGCAGGAGGAGGCCTATGCGGTGGCGCGCCAGCGGCTCGAGCTGCATGGGCCGCCCGCCTATTTCACCCCCGACTGGGAGGAGGCGCGGGCCTCGGCCCGGCGCCTCGCCGCGCTCGCGCCGGAGGTGCTGCTGTCGGGCCA
>NZ_MABH01000208.1 GCF_001720585.1 Cereibacter johrii
CCTCGCGGTCCCGCCGGGCGGCCAGGGCGAAGGCCGCCTGCACCATCAGCGCCAGCGCCTCGGGCGAGCACCGCGCCGTCTCGGCCAGAAGGCCCGGCCAGCGGGTCACGGGCCCGCCGCCCAGATCGGCCGCGCAGACGAGGATGCCCGCCACCAGCCCCGGGCGCAGCAGGGCAAGCATCCGGGCAGCCGCCAGATCGGAGCCGAGCGCAAGGATCGCCGCGCGCGGCAGATCCAGATGTTCCGCCAGCGCCGCGATGTCGAGCGCCCCGCCCTCGGCGATCCCCGCCACCGCAGGCAGAGGATCGCTCCGGCCGTAGCCCGCCCGGATCGGCACGATCACCCGCAGGCTGCGTGCCCGCGCCGCACGCTCGGCCGCCGGAGCCCAGCGGGCGAGGCTGATTTCGCCATGAAGATGCAGGACCGGCGTTCCGGCCGGATCGCCGAACTCGAGCCATTCGAGCCGCCGCCCCTCCGGCAGCATCATCGCCTGCGGCACCAGCGGCTCCAGAAGCCGCCCGCCCGGCGCAGGCATCGCCCCCTCCGGCGGCGCGAGCGCCAGATCCATCAGCCCCAGCACCAGCCGCAAGAGCTCGGGCTGCGAATGGGTGTCGGTCTTCTGCTGGATCGAGCGCAACTGGGTGCGCACCGTCTCGACCGAGCGGCCGCGCAGCGTGGCGATCTCGCGCAGCGGCAGGCCGAGGGTCAGGCCCTGCACGATGTCTGTCTCGGCCGGGGTGAGCGCGAAGGTCCCCTGCAGGAAGCCGCCGAACCCGTCCGGCCAGACCGGCTCGGTCGCGAGCACCAGCGCCCGGGCCCGTCCCTCCGCCCCCTCGACCGGGCAGACCCGCAGCACCGCGGTCGCCCCCGTTGCGGTCGAGCGGAGGCGGAGGTTGCGGGCGGGCTCGGCCCGGCGCGCCACCCGCCGGATCGTGGACGAGAGCGCCACCACATCGGCCGGCTCGAACGGCAGCGCGGCAAGCGGCGCCCCGCCCGCGATGCGGAAGGCAGATTCGGCGGCGCGATTGCAGGCAGAGATCCGCACCACCCCGTCGCTGAGGAAGGCCGGCACCCGCTGGATGCCCGCCAGCACCGCCTCGGCGGTGCCGGTCTCGCCCCGGGGCAGCCGGCCGAGGATCCGCGCCGCCCGCGCGAAGTGGCGCTCGAGCTCGGGCATGGGGCCCGGCTCACGCTGCAGCCGCTGCTGCCAGACCCGCGCGAACTCCGGCAGCCGCTGCGGATCGAGCGCCAGCTCGTAGGCCAGATGCACCAGAGCCGCCTCGGCCTCCCCGCTCCCGCTCTCCCACAGCCCCGTCATTCTGCGCCTTCGCCTGTCCCGGCGCCGCTCGTGACACGCGCGCCGGACGCCCTCCATCCGGGCCTTCCCGGATGGGCGCTTGGGTCGCAGGTCTTTCCTCTCGCCCGCCGACCGACTAGGCTCTGCGCCGATCAAGGAGAAGCCCATGCTGAAGATCTACGGCGTCCATCGCTCGCGCGCCTCGCTCCCGCTCTGGCTTCTGGCCGAGCTGGACCTGCCCTTCGAGCATGTGCCCGTGATCCAGGCGAACCGCGTGGCCCATCCCCATGGGCCGGAGGCGCCGCTGAACACGGCCTCGGCCGCCTATCTCGCGGTCAATCCGCTGGGCCAGATCCCCTGCCTCGAGGAGGAGGGGCTGATCCTCACCGAGTCGCTCGCCATCACCCTTCACATCGCGCGCACGAAGGGCGGCCAGCTCGGGCCCCGCAGCGAGCCCGAGGATGCGCTGATGGTCAGCTGGTCGCTCTTTGCCGCCACCGCCGTCGAGCCGCCCGCCCTCGAGATCCAGCTCATCCAGCGGTCGGGCGGCGGCACGAGCCCCGAGGGACAGGCCGCGATCTCCATCGCCGCCGAACGGCTGCGCCGTCCCCTGGCCCGGCTCGAGCGGCATTTCGCGACCGAGGACTATCTCGTGGGCGGCCGGTTCACCGTGGCCGACCTGAACCTCGCCGAGACGCTCCGCTACGGCCAGGCCCATCCGGCGCTGCTCGAGCCTTTCCCCGCCGTCGCCGCCTGGCTCGACCGCTGCCAGTCGCGCCCGGCCTTCCGCCTGATGATGGAACGCCGCGCGGCCGAGCCCGAATAGGCACCGCGCAGGCCTCCTCCCGGCCCCAGATCTTGCGTATCCCCTCCGCGGGATGCTCTATTGCTATTCCAATCGTCCAGAAAGAATCGAGCAACCATGGCCAACGACCTTCTCTCCGGCCAGCCGGAAACCTATGACGCCTCCTCCATCGAGGTGCTCGAGGGGCTCGAGCCCGTCCGCAAGCGCCCCGGCATGTATATCGGCGGCACGGACGAGCGGGCGCTGCATCACCTGGTGGCCGAGATCCTCGACAACTCGATGGACGAGGCGGTCGCAGGCCATGCCACGCGCATCGAGGTGGAGCTCCATGCGGACCATTCCGTGACGGTGCGCGACAATGGCCGCGGCATCCCGGTCGATCCGCATCCGAAATTTCCGGGCAAGTCGGCGCTCGAGGTCATCCTCTGCACCTTGCACGCGGGCGGCAAGTTCTCGGGCAAGGCCTACCAGACCTCGGGCGGTCTCCATGGCGTCGGCGCCTCGGTGGTGAACGCGCTCTCGGACACGCTCCGGGTCGAGGTGGCGCGCAATCGCGAGCTCTGGGTGCAGAGCTTCTCGCGCGGCATCTCGCAGGGGCCGGTCAAGATGGTCGGCGCCGCCTCGAACCGCCGCGGCACCACGATCACCTTCCACCCAGACCCCGAGATCTTCGGCCATCTCCAGTTCAAGCCCGCGCGGCTGATGAAGATGGCCCGCTCCAAGGCCTATCTCTTCTCGGGCGTCGAGATCCGCTGGAAATCCGCAATTCCCGACGGCGACACCCCGCAGGAAGCCGTCTTCCACTTCCCCGGGGGCTTGGGCGACTATCTCGCCGAACAGCTCTCCGGCGCCTCGACCTATGCCGAGCGCCCCTTCGCCGGCAAGGTGGGCTTTCAGGAGAAGTTCGGCGTGCCGGGCTCGGTCGAATGGGCGATCAACTGGACCCCCGCGCGCGACGGCTTCATCCAGTCCTACTGCAACACCGTGCCCACCCCCGAGGGCGGCACGCATGAGAGCGGCTTCTGGTCGGCGATCCTCAAGGGCATCCGCGCCTATGGCGAGCTCGTGAAGAACCGCAAGGCCGACCAGATCACCCGCGACGACATGCTGGCGGGCGGCTCGGCGCTGATCTCGGTCTTCATCCGCGAGCCGCAGTTCGTGGGCCAGACCAAGGACCGGCTCGCCACCGAGGAGGCCGCGAAGCTGGTCGAGAACGCGGTCCGCGACCATTTCGACAACTGGCTCGCGGCCAACACGAAATCGGCCGGCGCGATCCTCGACTTCCTCGTGCTGCGCGCCGAAGAGCGCCTCCGCCGCCGGCAGGAGAAGGAGACGCAGCGCAAGTCCGCCACCAAGAAGCTGCGCCTGCCCGGCAAGCTCGTCGACTGCTCCGCCACCGCCCGCGACGGAACCGAGCTCTTCATCGTCGAGGGCGACTCGGCCGGCGGCTCGGCCAAGATGGCGCGCGACCGCGCCACCCAGGCGCTCCTGCCGCTCCGGGGCAAGATCCTGAACGTGCTGGGCGCGGCCTCCGGCAAGATGGGGGCGAACGCCGAGATCAACGACCTCTGCCAGGCGCTCGGCACCGGCATGGGCACGCGGTTCAACATCGACGAATTGCGCTACGACAAGGTCATCATCATGACCGATGCCGATGTCGACGGCGCCCATATCGCCTCGCTTCTCATGACCTTCTTCTTCACCCAGATGCGGCCGCTGATCGACCGCGGCCATCTCTATCTCGCCTGCCCGCCGCTCTACCGCCTCACCCAGGGGGCGAAGCGGCTCTATGTCGCCGACGATGTCGAGAAGGAGCTCTGGATGGCGAAGGGCCTCGGCGGCAAGGGCAGGATCGACGTGCAGCGCTTCAAGGGTCTGGGCGAGATGGATGCCAAGGACCTCAAGGACACGACGATGAACCCGGCCACGCGCAAGCTCATCCGGGTCTCGATCGACGAGGACGAGCCCGGCGAGACGGGCGATCTGGTCGAGCGGCTGATGGGCAAGAAGCCCGAGCTGCGCTTCCAGTATATCCAGGAGAATGCGCGCTTCGTCGAGGAACTCGACGTCTGACCCCGCCTGCGGCCGCCGGGGACCGAAGCCCCGCCGGCCGCCCCCACGCCCTGCCGGAAGCCCGCCC
>NZ_MABH01000209.1 GCF_001720585.1 Cereibacter johrii
CGCCGCAGGGGCTGCGCCCCACGGGCCCATGCGCTGCGCCATCCCGAGCCCCATGGCCGCGCCCATGCCGCTCGCCACGGCGGCGCCCGCGGCCGAATTCGGCGCAGACATGGCTTCGGCCGCGCTATATTGGGTGAACTTGCCCAGATCGCCCACGATCCCCATCGAGGTGCGTTTGTCGAGCGCCTTCTCGACCTCCTGCGGCAGCGAGATGTTCTCGATATAGAGCTCGGGGATCGAGAGGCCGTAGCCCGAGATGGTGGGCGCGATGGCCTCGGCCACGAGCTTGCCCAGATCGGCGGTGTTGGCCGCCATGTCGAGCACCGGGATCGAGGAGGCGGCAAGGGCGCGGCCCATCTCCTGCACGATCACGTTGCGGATCTGGAAGCTGATCTCGTCGGCGGTGAATTCGCCGTCGGTTCCCACGATCTCGGTCATGAAGCGCCCGGGATCGGTCACCCGCATCGAATAGGTGCCGAAGGCGCGCAGGCGCACCGGGCCGAATTCCGGATCGCGGCAGATGATCGGGTTCTTCGTCCCCCACTTCTGGTCGTTGAAGCGGGTGGTATTGACGAAATAGATCTCGGACTTGAAGGGCGAGCGGAAGCCGTGGTCCCAGTGCTGGAGCGTGGTCAGGATCGGCAGGTTGTTGGTCTCGAGCATGTAGAGACCGGGGGTGAAGACATCGGCCAGCTGGCCCTCGTGGATGAAGACCGCGGCCTGCCCCTCGCGCACCGTCAGCTTCGCGCCGTATTTGATCGCATGGCCCTGCCGCTCGAAGCGCCAGACCATCGTGTCGCGGGTGTCATCGACCCAGTGGATGACGTCGATGAACTCGCCGCCGAGGAAATCGAACAGTGCCATGGCTATTTCTTGGGAGCCGCCGTGGACCAGTCGCCCCGCGCCGGGACGACGATGGCCGAGACCGCCTTCGGCGGCTTCGGCGCGGCGGCTTCGGCAGGCTTCCGGGGCGCGCGCGCGAACCAGCCCCGGTCCGGCCGGGGGCGGCTCGGCTGGTAGCCGTCGATCAGCAAGGTCCGTCTGTCATCCGCCATCGTCGGTCCTCTCCTGCTCGCCCTCCAGTTCGAGAAACTCGATGGAGCGCATCCCGTCCAGCGACAGCAGCATCGCGCGTGGCGGCACCACCTCGGCCCACTGCCCGTCCTCTGCGACATGATATAGGCGTTCGAGATAGATGTCGCCACGGTTTCCATCGCTCGCCGCCAGCGACTCCTCGCCGAAGAGGCCATGGACGACCGTTCCGTCGGTGAAGGTCACGATCACGAAGCTCGGCCCCCGGTGCTTGCCGAAGGCGAAATCGTAGGCGCGCCGGGCCGGATTCTGCACCGGCATCGACAGCCGTCGCAGGAGCGAGCGGTTCCAGCCGAGCGAGAGGTTCCAGCCGAAGAGCGCGCCGAGGCCTGCGGGCAGCACCAGCACCTCGAGGAAGAAGACCCCGCGCGCGGGCAGGACGGGTGCCGCGGGCAGGAGCGACCAGAGGCTTGCAAGAAACAGGAAGGCGAGCTGGTTGATGAGCGAGAGCGCCACCGCCTCGACCAGCTGCTCGCCGAGCTTCGGCCGCTCGCCCACCACGAAGCGCGAGCGCACCGAGATCACGATCAGGCCCGCCAACAGATAGCGTGCGAAGAATTCGAAATTGTCGGGCGTGATCAGGCTGTTCATCGCCCGGCCGCGCCTTCAGCTTTCGCCGCCGAGCAGCTCGTACGCGATCGTCTGGACGATGGGCCGCGCTTCCTCGATCGTCATGCCGGGCTTCAGGCGCCGGTCGTAGAGGATCTTCAGCATCAGCTCGTCCTGCGTGGTCAGAAGCGCGAATTCCTCGTCGTCGTTGAAGATCGAGGGCCGCGCGTTCGGGCTGTCGTTGGCCAGCCCCAGCCCCTGCGCGATCTCCTCGTGCAGGCAGGCGAGGCGCAGGAGGTCGGGATGTTCGGAGCGGATTACCGCGAAGGCGCGGTTGTAGACGCTCGTCGCATCGTCCGAGAGCGCATAGACGAGGCAGTAGGTGGTGGTGGGAAGCTGCGTGATCCCCGCGATCTCCGCGGCAGATAGCGTGGGCAGCGCCTCGGCCACCTGAGGGCCGAGCGCGCGGCGCTCGTCCTCGGAGACGACCTGAAGCCAGAAGTTGATGCCGCTGTCGGCCAGCGCGATCGGATGGCCGGTGATCTTGGCCAGCCGCGCCAGATACGAGGCGATGCGCGCCCGGTCGGTCGCCCGCCGCTCCTCGGGCACCGAGGCGCCGAAGCGCAGGCCCACGCGCACCGGCTCCTCCCAGCGGCGCAGCCGGCTTTCGACCTCGCGCTGGGCGAAGCCGCTGCCCTGCCGCTCGTACTCGTCATGGAGCGCGATGCGGATGAAGTTCTCGGCCAGCATCCGGTCGGTGTAGGGCGTGTCGCGCCCGCCGCCGTCGGTGCGCAGAAGGCCCTGCGCCAGAAGGTCGGTCTGCACCTTGGCGAAATAGGCCCGGATGGCCTGCGACTCGGCGCTCTCCTTCACCGGACCCTGAAGATCCGCGGGCCGCGCGCGCGGACCGAGCCCGTGCGCGGGCTCGCGCGGGGCGGGCGGCGTGCAGGCCGACAGGATCGCGCAGGCGGCCAGCGAGAGGCCGCCGTGGAGAAGGGTCGAGAGGCGGACGCCCCGGTGCATGATGGCCTTTCCTCAGGGTCGGACGGATGTCCCGGCATTGTCGCCGGTCCCGGTGCGGCGGGCGCGGGCGGACGCGAGCGTATCGCGCAGCTCGGCCTCCATCCGCTGAAGGTCGGTCTCTGCCGCGGCACGGCGCGCGCGGCCCTCGTCGGCGATGGCGAGGCTTTCGTTGATCGTGGCGATCAGCGTGGCATTGGCCTTCTTCACCGCCTCGATGTCGAAGACGCCGCGCTCCATCTCCTTGCGGACGATCTTGTTGGCCTGCTGGAGATTTTCCGCATTCGCCGTCAGCAGCTCGTTCGTCAGGTCCGAGGCGCCGCGCACGGCCTCGGCCGCCTCGCGCGACCGCTGGATGGTCACGGCCTGCGCCAGCTGCGTCTCCCACAGCGGGACCGTGTTGACGAGGGTCGAGTTGATCCGCGTGACCAGCGCCTTGTCGTTCTCCTGCACGAGGCGGATCGAGGGCAGCGACTGCATCGTGACCTGACGGGTGAGCTTGAGGTCATGCACCCGGCGCTCGAGATCGTCGCGGGCGGCGCGCAGGTCGCGCAGCTCCTGAGCCTTGATCATCCGGTCGCCCTCCGGCGTCGCCGCCACCTCGGCTTCCTTGGCCGGGATCACCCGTCCGTCGAGATCGGCCAGCACCTCGTCGCCCGCCGCGATGTAGAGGGCGAGTTCGTCGTAGAAGTCGAGCGTGCGGGCATAGAGAATGTCGAGCCCCTTGATGTCCTTGAGCAGCCGGTGCTCGTGGGTCAGGAGCGACTGGGTGATCCGGTCGATCTGCTGCTGTACGTCCTCGTAGCGGGCGACGAAGCGGGCGAAGGGGGCGGTGCGGCCCAGAAGCCGCTCCCACCAGCTGGCCTTGCGGCGCACGTCGAGTTCGGAGACCGAGAAGCCGCGGATGGTCGAGACCACCTCGCGCAGCGAATCGCCGGCGGGGCCCACATCCTTGTTCTTCACGTCGGCCAGCATCTGCTGGCTGATCGTCTGCAGCTCGGCCTGCGCCTTGGATCCGAAGCCGATGATCGACTGCGAATCGCTCACGTTCAGCTCGGCCATGCGGCGGCGGATCTCCTCGGCCTTCTCGGGCGAGGCGGAGGCCAGGGGCGTCACCGCCGGTGCGGGCTCGGGCAGGTCGGGGGCGGTCGCTTCCGCAAGCTGGGGAAGGGCTTCGGCGGCCTCGCGGCGGCTGCTGTCGGTCATCTGGAAACCTCGCTCTCTGGAAGATCGCTGCCGGCCGCGCCGCGATGCGGCGTCAGCCTCCTGTATAGCAGGCCCCGGCCTCTTCTCAATCGAAGCGCGAGG
The DNA here is from genome assembly GCF_001720585.1 of Cereibacter johrii. Taxonomy (GTDB): domain Bacteria; phylum Pseudomonadota; class Alphaproteobacteria; order Rhodobacterales; family Rhodobacteraceae; genus Cereibacter_A; species Cereibacter_A johrii. The sequence continues at coordinate 3,970 of NZ_MABH01000209.1, forward strand.
CCGCGGCCAATCGGGCGGCAGGCGATGCAAGCCTGCCGCAGGGGGCTCAGGTCTCGCGCCCCAGACGGTCGCGCAGCACCTCGATCTCGAGGTCGAGCCCGGCCCGGTCGTTCTGCAGGAGCCGCCGGGTGCGGTCGGCGAAGCTGGTGCCCAGATCCTCGAGCAGCCGTTCGTAGTCCGCGCGCACCTGCGGATCGCGCTCGCGCCCGTAGAGATCGGCGAACTTCAGCGTCGCGTCGCGCGCGCCCATCAGATAGACGCCGAGATAGCGCCGCGCGGCCGTGAGATCGCCGGGATCGGCCTCGACGCTGCGGAAGAGCCCGCGCGCCGTGGTGGCGAAGGTCTCGAGCCTTCGGTCGAGGCCGGGGTCGCGGAGGCGCGCCACCGCCTCGCGCATCGCGCCGAGGTGGCTCTCGGCCTCGGCGACGGCGCGGCTCACCCGGTCGCTCTGGAAGCCGTCGACGCCGTCCGGGATCTTGTCCTTCAGCGGATCCGGCCCAAAGGCCGCGAGATGCAGGAGGCCCCCGATCCCGCCCCAGGCCGCCGCCACAAGAAGGCCCGCATCGCCCGCAAGCCCGCCCGCGAAGAGCCCCGCGCCGGTCAGGACCGAGGCGAAGATCTTGCGCGGGATCGCCGGGCGCTTGGCCACGGGGCGGGCATCGTAGGCTTCTTCGGCGAGGATGCCCTGCCGGGTGAGCCAGGCCGCGAGGAAGAGCGCGGCGAAGGCTGCGAAGGCGGGGACGAAGTCCTGTGCGGGGCCGAGGAAGGCATCCCACAGGAAGAGGAACGGCAGGAAGAACAGGATGTTGGACCGTCCGCCCGCGCGGCTCCGGCGCTTGCGGTCCCAGCGGCTGACCGGCGGTCCCGGAGGGCCCTCGCGCCGGGCATTGGCGGGGCTGAAGCGGCCGCCGTAGCGTTCGGCCATCTCAGGCGCCTCCCTGCGCCGCGACGTAGAGGGTGAGCCCCACGAGCAGCAGGAAAGCCAGCGTGCGCAGGCCCTTCGAGTTCATCGCCATCCCCTTTCCGGTCCTTGGTCCCGGCCAATATAGGATGCCCGGGACCGGCTCGCCAGAAAGGCGCCGCGGATCGGCGGCCCTTGGAGTCAGGCTCAGCGCCCGCCGGGCCGCCCTTTCGGTCCGCGCGACGGTGGGCGGGGGCCTGTCGGCTGCGGCTTCCGGCCCTCCCGGGTCGAGGGGGCGCCGGTGCGGGGAGGCCGCCCGCCTGCGGTCTCTCCCGGTCCCTTGGCGCGCGGAGAGGGGGCGGCCTTGGCCGGGCTGCC
>NZ_MABH01000210.1 GCF_001720585.1 Cereibacter johrii
CCCGACGAGGCCGACGCGCCCTGCCTGCGCCCCGACAGCCGGCTGGACGGCGCGGCCCCCTTCCGCGAGACGGGCCCGATCCGGCTGATCCTCGGCCCGCAGGACGGCCATTTCGCCCCCGAGATCGTGGCGCGCCTCACCGGGTGCGACTTCACCGTGACCCCGCAGCGCGACCGGATGGCCATGGTGCTGGGCGGCACCGACCTGCCTGCCGCGCGCGGCCACGACATCGTCTCGGACGGCACGGTGCCGGGCTCGGTGCAGGTGCCGGGCTCGGGGATGCCGCTCGTGCTTCTGGCGGAAAGCCAGACCACCGGCGGCTATCCCAAGATCGGCACCGTGGCCTCGGTCGATCTCGCGCGGCTCGCGCAGATGCCCGTGGGCGCGCAGGTCCGCTTCGCGCTGATCCCGGCCGAGGAGGGCGAGGATCTCTGGATCGCGCGGCAGGCGCGGCTCCGGCGGCTTCTCGAGGCGCTGGTGGCCAAGCCCGAGGGCGTCCTGCGGTCGGATTACCTCTTGTCCTGCGATCTCGTGGGCGGCTTCTACGAGCCGGGCGAGATCGTGCGTCCCGTCACGATTCGGGGCCCGGAGGAATGTTCATGAGTGCCCCCAGACCGCTCGCCCACGAGGCCTACCAGCGCATCATCTCGATGATCTTCGAAGGCGCCCTGAAATCGGGCGACCTGTTGCAGGAGGCCGCCCTGGGCGAGGTCTTCGGCATGTCGCGCACCCCCGTGCGCGAGGCGATCAAGCGGCTGGAAAGCGAGGGCCTCGCCGTCGTCGAGGGCCGCTTCACCTGCGTGCGCAGCGTGACGGCCGCCGATGTCGAGGAGGTCTTCTTCCTCCGGCTCGAGCTCGAGCCGCTCGCGGCGCGCTCGGCGGTGCGGCTGCCGCCCGCTCAGGTCGATGCGATGGAAGAGCGCGTGCGCCTCCTGATGGCGTCGGACCCGGCGGTCAACGATCTCCAGCGCCAGACCGACTACGAGTTCCACCACCTGCTCGGGCGCGAGTTCGGCAATCAGGCCGTGGCCCAGACGGTGGCGGCCCTGCATCGGCGCACCTGCATCTTCGACCACAGTCAGGTGCCCGAACGGTTCCTGCGCGGCTGCGAGGAACATCTGGAGATCCTCGACGCCGTGCGCAGCGGCAATGCCGACGCGGTCGAGGCCGGGCTGCGGGCCCATCTCGAACATGCGCGCGATGCCGTGCTCCTCCGTCTGCGCCGCGCCCGCGCGGCGACCGCTTCCGCGAGTGCCTCATGAACTGCCTGATCATCCAACCCATCCACGAGGCGGGTCTCGCCGCCCTTCGCGCGGCCGGGATCGCGCCGATCCTCTGCCCCGCGCCCGACATGGCGACGGTGGCGCGCCACATGGGCGGCATCGATGCCGTCATCACCCGCGACGCGGGCCTCGATGCCGCGGCCTTCGCCGCGGGCGACCGGCTCCGGGCGGTGGTGGTCCATGGTGCGGGCCACGATCCGGTGGACAAGGAGGCCGCGGCGCGCAAAGGCGTGGTGGTGGCCAATACCCCGGGCGCCAATGCGCGCTCGGTGGCCGAACTGGCCGTGGGCCTCGCGCTCGCGGTGGCCCGCCGCATCCCCGCCGCCGACCGCGCGGTCCGCGAGGGGCGGGCGGGCTTTCGCGAATCCGCCCGCTTCTCGGAACTGCGGGGCCGCACCGCGCTGATCGTGGGCTGGGGGGCCAGCGGCCGCGAGACCGGGCGGATGCTGGCGCAGGCCTTCGACATGCGCCTCCTCGTCCATTCGCCGCGCGTGCCGCAGATCGACGGGGCCGAGCGGGTGGCGGGCCTTGCCGAGGGACTGGCCGCGGCCGACCTCGTGTCGCTCCACACGCCGCTGCGCCCCGAGACCCACCACATGATGGATGCGCGCGCCTTTGCCGCCATGCGGCCGGGCGCCATCCTCATCAACATGGCCCGCGCGGGCCTCGTGGACGAGTCGGCGCTGCTCGAGGCGGTGGCCTCGGGGCATCTCGGCGGCGCGGGGCTCGACGTCTGCTCGCCCGGTGCGCCGTCGGGCCCGCTGGCCGGGCACGGCAACGTGGTCTTCACGCCCCACCTCGGCGGCACGACCGAGGAGGCGCTCCGCCGCGTGGCCCTCGAGGCCGTGCGCCATGTCATCACCGCGCTCGAGGGCCGGCTGCCCGAAACCGCGATCAACCCCGACGTCTGGCGCGCGGAGCCCCGCAGCTCCGCGTCCGTCGCAACCAAGGTCGGAGGGACCCAAGCATGACCGATCTGCCCCTGTCCCAGGACGCCCCCGCCCGCGCCATCCGCAGCACCATCGACCGGGTGCTGGCCGAGGTGAACGCGCTTTCCGAGGGCGGCCCCGGCTGGACGCGCCCTTCCTATTCCGATCTGGAAAGCCATGCCCATGCGCTGATCGAGGCCGAGGCCCGCGCACTCGGCATGAGCGTCAGCCGCGACCATGCCGGCAACCTTTTCGCCCGGATGGAGGGGCGCGACCCGAGCCTTCCGCCGCTCCATTGCGGCTCGCACCTCGACACGGTGGCCGAGGGCGGCGCCTTCGACGGGCAGGCGGGGGTGGCCGCGGCGCTGGCGCTCGTCGCGGCCATGCGCGAGGCGGGCGTCACGCCCGAGGCCGATTTCGTCCTGACCGTGACCCGCGCCGAGGAGAGCGTCTGGTTCCCCGTCTCCTACATCGGCTCGCGGGCGGCGCTCGGCCGGCTCCTGCCCGAAGAGCTCGAGGCGCGCCGCGTCGACACCGGCCGGACGCTGGCCGAGCACATGCGCGAGCAGGGCTTCGACCCCGACGCCCTGATGCGGGCCGAGCCGCCGAAGCCCGCGCGCTTTCTCGAGTTCCACATCGAGCAGGGCCCCGTTCTCGACCGGGCGGGCGAGCCCTATGGCATCGTCTCGGCCATCCGCGGCGGGCTGCGCTATCGCGCGGCCGAGGTGCATGGCACCTGGGCCCATTCCGGCGGTGCGCCGCGCGCGGGCCGCGCCGATGCGGTGGTGGCCTTCGCCGACCTCGTCATGGCGATGGACCGTGCGTGGGAGGCGTTCCTCTCCCGCGGCGCGGACCTCACCGTGACCTTCGGCAAGGTCGATGCGGCCTCGCCCGCCCATGCCATGGCCAAGGTGCCGGGCGAGCTCGCCTTCTGCCTCGACCTGCGCTCCGAGGATGTGACGGTGCTGGAGGCGGCCGATCAGGTGCTGCGCGAGGAGATCCGCCGCATCGAGACCGAACGGCCCGGCATCCGCTTCGATCTGGGCACCCAGAGCCGCAGCCAGCCTGCGCGCCTGTCGCCTGCGATGATCGACTGGGTGGCGGGCGGCGCCGCGCGCCGGGGCGATCAGCCGCGCCGGATGCTCTCGGGCGGCGGCCACGATGCGGCGGCCTTCGCCAGCGCCGGCTGGGACAGCGTCATGGTCTTCATCCGCAACTGGAACGGCAGCCATTGCCCCGACGAGGGGATGGATCCGGCCGACCTCGCCCGCGCGGTGGAGGCGGTCTTCGCCGCGCTGTCGGGGAACGGCTCCCCATGAGTTCCGAGACGCTCTCGCACAGCGCCTACCGCCGTCTCCGCGAGGATATTCTCGAGGGGCGGATCGCGCCCAACACCATCCTGACCGAGCGCGAGCTGGCCGAGCGGCTGGGTATCTCGCGCACGCCGCTGCGCTCGGCGCTGTCGGTGCTCGAGCGCGAGCAGGTGATCGAGCGGATGGTGAACGGCACGCTGCTGGTGCGGCTCGTCTCGGTCGAGCAGCTGCTCGACATCATCCAGCTCCGGCTGATCCTCGAGCGGGCCGCCGCGCGCCGGGCCGCGGGGTTCGGCCTCACGCCCGAGCTCGAGGCCGCGCGCGAGGCGCAGCTGCGCTATCTCGGCGCAGGCGCGATGGATTTCGAGAGCTTCTGGCAGGATGACGGCATCTTCCACCGGGCGGTGGCGCTGGCGGCCGGGCTCACGCTCCTGCCGGGGCTGCTCGCCGAACAGCGCGCCATCGTGCGGCGCAGCACCATCATCCGCACCCACACCAATTTTGCCGACCAGGCCCGGGAACATATCGCGGTGATCGACGCGATCGCCGGCCGCGACGCCGAGGCCGCCTCGGCCGCCATGGCGCTTCATTTCGACCGCATGCGCGCCCGCACGCTGGGCTGGCTCAACAAGGACTGATCCGATGTCGACATTCCCGGCAGACACCGCGGCCGACCCGCTCCGCGGCCGCGACGCGGTTTTCCCGGCCGCCGAATTCGCGGGCCGCATCGCGCGGCTGCAAGCGGCCACCGCAGAGCTCGGCGCCGATGCGCTGGTGCTGCTCGGACCCGAGAACATCTTCTGGGCCACCGGGCGGCAGACGGCAGGCTATTTTGCCTTCCAGGCCCTCGTGGTGCCGGTCGAGGGGGCACCCGTGCTGCTCGTGCGCCAGCTCGAGACGACGGGCGCGCGCGCCTCGACCTGGCTTGCCGACATCCGCGCCTGGCAGGACGGCGAGGACCCCGCCGCGGCACTCGGCAGCCTCGTGCGGGATCTGGGCCTCGGGCGCATCGCCATGGAGCGCGGCGCCTGGTTCATCGGTCAGGACCTGTCCGAGCGCATCGCGCAGGCCCTTGCGGGCGTGGCGCTGATCGACGGGTCGGGCGTGGCCGAGCGGCTGCGCGCGGTGAAATCGCCGGCCGAGCTGTCCGCGATCCGCAAGGCCGCGGGCTATGCCGAGGCCGCCATCGCCGCCTCGATCGAGGCCTGCCGCGCGGGCGTCAGCGAGAACGAGGTGGCCGCCGCCATGATGGGCGCGGCCATCCTCGCGGGCTCCGAAGCCATGGCGATGGAGCCGCTCGTCTCGTCGGGGCCGCGCTCGGGCGTGCCCCATGCGACCTGGCGGCGACGGCTGCTTCAGCCCGGCGACGGGGTCTTCCTCGAACTGGCCGCGAGCCACGACCGCTATCACGCGGCGCTCATGCGCAGCGTCTGGATCGGCCCGCCGCCCGCCGAGGCCGCGCGCATGATGGACACGGCCGAGCGCGCGCTCGATGCGGCGCTGGCGGCG
>NZ_MABH01000211.1 GCF_001720585.1 Cereibacter johrii
TCACTCTGCCCAAATATCCGCGGGGGTCCGGGGGCCGCCAGCCCCCGGCGGCCGGCTCCGGGCGCCGCCCGTCAGGCCCCGCGCACCAGCGGATGATCGAGCGCCGTCATGATCCCGCGCAGCTCGGCCAGCCCCTTCAGCCGCCCGATGGAGGGATAGCCCGGCTGGCCCTTGCGCCCGAGGTCGTCGAGGATGTCCTGCCCATGGTCGGGCCGCATCGGGATCGAGATATCCGTGCGTCCCTCGGCCTCGCGCCGCCGCTCCTCGGCAAGGACGGCCGCGATCATCGCCACCATGTCGGTGCCGCCCTCCAGATGGCCGTCCTCGAAGAAGGAGTTCCGCAGCTCGTCCCCGTCCCTCTCCAGCGTCACGTTGCGCAGATGCAGGAAATGCACCCGGTCGCCCAGCCGCTCCATCATCCCCGGCAGGTCGTTCTCGGCCCGCGCGCCGAGGCTGCCCGTGCAGAGCGTGATGCCATTGGCCTTCAGGTCCACCGCCTCCATCACCGCGGCATAGTCGGCCTCGGTCGACATGATCCGCGGCAGGCCCAGAAGCGGGAAGGGCGGATCGTCGGGATGGCAGCAGAGCCGCACGCCCAGTTCCTCGGCGAGCGGCGCCACCTCGGACAGGAAGTCCACCAGATGCCGGCGCAGCGTCTCGGGGCGCATGGCGGCATAGTCCGCAAGGTGCCGGCGCACATCGTCGAGCGTGAATTGCTCGGCCGCTCCCGGCAGCCCGAAGACCACATTGCGGGCAAGCTCGGTCCGGCGGGTCTCGTCCATCTCCGCAAAGCGCCGCGCCGCCTCCTCGACCACCGCCGCGGGCAGCTCCGCGGCCGCGCCGGGACGCTTCAGGATATGGATGTCGAAGGCCGCGAAATCCGTCAGGTCGAACCGCATGCAGGTCGCGCCCGACGGCCGCCGCCAGGCGAGATCCGTCCGCGTCCAGTCGAGCACCGGCATGAAATTGTAGCAGATGACCTCGATCCCCGCCGCCTGCAGGTTGCGCATCGAGGCTTTCCAGGTCTCGAGATGGGCGCGCCAGTCGCCCTTCTGCTTCTTGATGTCCTCGGAGACGGGCAGGCTCTCGACCACCTCCCAGTTGAGGCCCGAGGCCGCGCCGTCGCGCATCACCCCGATCTCGCGCTGGCGGCGGGCGATCTCCTCGGGCGTCCAGAGCGCGCCGGTGGGAATGTGATGGAGCGCAGAGACGACACCCTCCACCCCCGCCTGCCGCATGTCGTCCACCGACACGAGGTCCTTCGGTCCGAACCACCGCCATGTCTGCCGCATCGCCGTCCTCCCGCTGAGCACCCCAAACTAATATGCAAGTATGCCAGTTTGCAAGAGAGGAGACGAAGGCCCGCAGAATTCCCGCGCCCGCCCCCGGCAGACGCCCGAAACCTTCCAGCCTTCCTCCTGGCCCGCACTTCCACCGAAGGAAGGTCGGGACCCTGAGCCCTGAGGCCACCCCCATGAGGCTCCGGCCGCGCCCCAGGCAACCGCTTGCACCCGCCGCAGGAGCCGCGGATGGCGCCCCGCCCTCCCTGCCCGGCCAGCAGCCCCCAGAGCGAACGACCTGCCCCCCTTGCGAGGCCGCAATGGTTGCGGCTGTCAACTCCTGCGCGACGGGCCATGGCGAGAGGCGCCCCAAGAGGTGAGCGGTCCACCCGGACACCCCGTCATGCGGACGGAGCCGCTCCGAGAGGAGAGGCAGCATCCGGACGGACACGCCGCGCGGACGGAGCTGGTTTCCAAGAGGAGAGGTGGTCCACCCGCACACGCCGGTCGCACCGGTGGAGCTGCGGCCCCAGGAGAGAAGCAGGCCGGCCGGACACCCCGTCGCACAGGCGGAGCCGGCCCCAAGAGGTGAGGCAGTCCGCCCGGACGGAGCCGGTCCCCGACAGCAGGAGCGGTCCGCTCCTTTCCCGAACGTTCTGCCGAAGCTGCGGTGCCGCCCGAGTCCGGGCGGGCCTGCCGCGGCTTCGGCAAGAGCCTCCCGCTCAGTCCCGACGCAGGCCCTTCAGCGCATCCGCGAAGGGATTCCCCGCGCTCGACTCGCGCGGCGCGGCCTGCCGCGGCAAGGGCTTGCCGCCCTTGCGCGGCGGTTCGGCGCTCCGCCGTTCGGAGGCCTGGGCGCGGGCGTCGGCGCTGTCCTTGCGCATGGTGAGCCCGATGCGCTTGCGCGCCACATCCACCTCGACCACGCGGACCTTCACCACGTCGCCCGCCTTCACCACCTCGTGCGGATCCTTGACGAAGCGGTCGGCGAGCTGGCTCACATGCACGAGACCGTCCTGATGCACCCCCACATCGACGAAGGCGCCGAAGGCCGCGACGTTGGTCACCGTCCCCTCCAGCAGCATCCCCGGCTTCAGGTCCGAGATCTCCTCGACCCCTTCGGTGAAGGTCGCGGTCTTGAAGGTCGGGCGCGGGTCGCGGCCGGGCTTCTCCAGCTCGGCGAGGATGTCCCTCACGGTCGGCAGGCCGAAGCGGTCGTCGGTGAAGTCCTGCGGGTCGAGCGCCCGCAGCCGCTGCGGCTCGGCCATCAGGCTGCGCAGGTCGCGCCCGCAGGCGGCCACGATCCGGCGCGCCACATCATAGGCCTCGGGGTGGACGGACGAGGCGTCGAGCGGCTCGGACCCGTCCGGGATGCGCAGGAAGCCCGCCGCCTGCTCGAAGGCGCGCGGGCCCAGACGCGCGACCTTCAGCAGGTCGCGGCGTTTCGCGAAGGGACCGTTCGCGTTGCGGTGCTGCACGATGGCCTCGGCCAGCCCCGGCCCCACGCCCGAGACGCGCGCCAGAAGCGGCGCCGAGGCGGTGTTCAGATCCACCCCCACCGCGTTCACCGCATCCTCGACCACGGCCTCCAGCGAGCGGCCCAGCCGGTGCTGGTCCACGTCATGCTGATACTGGCCCACGCCGATCGACTTCGGCTCGATCTTCACCAGCTCGGCCAGCGGATCCTGCAGCCGCCGCGCGATCGAGACCGCGCCGCGCAGCGACACGTCGAGATCGGGGAACTCGGCCGCCGCCAGCGCGCTCGCCGAATAGACCGAGGCGCCTGCCTCGCTCACGATCACCTTGACGGGCTTCGGCGCCTCTCCCGGCAGCGCCGCCAGTAGGTCGGCCACCATCTTCTCGCTCTCGCGGCTCGCGGTGCCGTTGCCGATGGCGATCAGCGTCACGCCATGGGCACGGATCAGCTTCATGAGCTCGATCTGCGCGCCGCGCAGGTCGTTCTTGGGCTGGAACGGATAGACGGTCGAGGTGGCGAGCAGCTTGCCCGTCGCATCCACCACCGCGACCTTGCAGCCGGTGCGGATGCCCGGGTCGATCCCCATCGTGACCTTGCCGCCGGCGGGGGCCGCCAGCAGCAGATCCTTGAGGTTCCGCGCGAAGACCCCGATCGCCTCGGCCTCGGCCCGCTCGCGGAGCTCGGCCATCAGATCCAGCGTGAGCGAGGTGCGCAGCTTCACCCGCCAGGCCCAGGAAGCCGCCTCGCGCAGCCACTGGTCGCCCGGCCCCTTCCCCGCGGCCTGAAGCGCCATCCCCGCCATCCGCTCGGCCGGGCTCTCGCCCCGGGCGGCATCGGCATCCACCTCGAGATCGAGCGTCAGCACGCCCTCGTTGCGCCCCCGCAGCATGGCGAGCACCCGGTGGCCCGCCGCCGTGGCCCAGGCCTCGGAATGGGCGAAATAATCCGAGAACTTGGCGCCCTCCGCCTCCTTGCCCTCGACGACCTTCGCCGCGATCCGCCCCACCTGCTTCATATGGGCGCGGAGCCGCCCCAGAAGATCCGCATTCTCGGACAGCCCTTCGGCCACGATGTCACGCGCGCCTTCCAGCGCCGCCTTCACGTCCGGCACGGCCTCGCAGACATAGGCCTGCGCCAGCTCCGCGGGCACCGCCGCGCGGTCGGCAAGGATCGCCTCGGCCAAAGGCCCGAGGCCGTTCTCGCGCGCGATCATGGCCTTGGTGCGCCGCTTCGGCTTGTAGGGCAGGTAGATATCCTCGAGCTCGGACTTGGTGGCGGCCTTCACCACCTGCGCCTCGAGCTCGGGCGTGAGCTTGCCCTGATCGCGGATCGAGCCCAGGATCGTCTCGCGCCGCGCCTCGAGCTCGCGCAGATAGGCCAGCCGCTCCGAGAGCGTGCGCAGCTGCGTGTCGTCGAGGCCGCCCGTCGCCTCCTTGCGGTAGCGGGCGACGAAGGGCACGGTCGCGCCGCCGTCGAGAAGCTCGATGGCGGCCGCGACCTGATCGGGACGGGCCGCGATCTCGGCGGCGATCAGCGAGGGAATGCGGCGGATGGCGTCGGTGCTCATGGGGTCCGGCTCTGGTCAGTGGGAGGCGGACCATAGTCCCGGCCGCCCGCCAAGGGAAGCGCCGCGCACCCGCCCTCCGCGGCTCATTGCTGAAGAGTGCGCAGATACTGCTCGAGCTGGACGAGCCGGATCGGCGTGGGCGTCAGGATCCCGTCGCCGCCGTCGAAGGGCACCGTCTCGCTGTCGAGGAGCGGGCCGAACTCGGGCATCACCCGGTCGCCCGTCTTCGCATAGCCCCAGATCTGCGCCATGACGCGGGTGCCGGGGAAGCGGCCGCCATTGCGCGCGGAAAGCGTGGTGAGATCGGCAGGCTTCCGGTCGAGCAGCGCCGCCATCTCGCCGTCGCCGCGGCCCCCGGCGCCATGGCAGCCGGCGCAGAGCGCGGTGAAATCCGCGCGCCCCGTGGGCACGCCGGGCTGGGCCACACAGGCCGCGAGCGGCAGCACCGCGAGGGCGATCAAGGCATGTCTCATGGCATCCTCCCTTTCGGGCCAGATGACCACCCCGGCCGGCCGGGGGCCTTGACGCAGATCAGACGACCCGACCCGCCTCGAGCCGCACCACCCGGTCCATCCGGGCGGCCAGCTCCAGATTGTGGGTGGCGATGAGGGCGGACAGGCCGGTCCCGCGCACCAGATCCATCAGCACGCCGAACACCTGATCCGAGGTGCCGGGATCGAGGTTGCCCGTGGGCTCGTCGGCGAGGAGGAGCCGCGGGGCGTTGGCGAGCGCCCGGCAGAAGGCCACGCGCTGCTGCTCGCCGCCCGAGAGCGCGGCCGGCCGGTGGCCCTCGCGCGC
>NZ_MABH01000212.1 GCF_001720585.1 Cereibacter johrii
GCCCCCCGCTCCGTCAGCGCGCCCGGGCGCGACCTCTCGGGCCCGGGCGCAGGTCTCGGCCCGAAGCCTCAGGCCGCCTGATGCAGGCGCGGCGTGAAGAGCCCCGAGGAGGCGAAGCGGCTTCCGGCCTTGGCCGCGGCCAGCACCGCGAGATCGGCCAGCGGCTCGATCAGCACCACCAGCATGTAGGCGCTGCCGAAGGTGGCGATGGAGGTCAGGTTTCCGGCCTCGACCCCCTGGCCCAGCAGGGCCCAAAAGGCGACCCAGGCCACCACGCCGCCCTGATAGGCGGTCGAGAGCGCGAGCGCCTGGCCGTAGCGCAGCTCGACATAGGGGCTGTCGGGGGCGATGATCCGGTCGGCCAGCGCCTTGACGGCGAAGAGCGGCACGAGCAGCGTCGTGACGTTCATGCCGTATTGCGGCAGGTCGAAGGGCGCGAAGAAGAGCCCCTGAATCAGCAGCCCGAGCGCGAGCCCCATGGCCGCCGGCGCCGCCCCGAGGATCAGGAACAGGGTCGAGCCGAGGATCAGATGGACCTCGGAGACGCCCACGGGATAGTGCGGGAAGATCTCGAAGAAGGTGAAGACGCAGGCCGTGGCGATCAGCGCGCGTGCCGCGAGCGACAGAAGGCCCTTCTCGCGAATGGCCTCCCAGCCCAGCTTCAGCGTGTAGAGACCCGCTGTAGCGGCGGTGGCATAGCCTGCGATGAGCTTGGCGCCGCTCACCAGACCGGGTTCGATATGCATATGGTCCTCCTGGCCGTCATCCCCGACGGCGGTGGGGTGGAGCCGGTCTCCCGGCGGACAGGCGCTTGCGCGCTCGACGGCAGGTCTCCTGACTCGCGGGTCGCGGCCTTCCCCGAACCTTCCCGGGCCCTTGCGGTCCAGTGGCGTCTTCGGGGCGGGCTCGCCGCTCACAGTTGCGGGGGCAGTCGCGGAACTGGGGTCGGAACCCCTCACCGCGTTCCCTTTTCATCCCTTGGCCTTGCGGCGTTCGGGAACCGTCACCGCCCGGCGTGACAGATCCCGGACCCCGCGTCAACTGCGGCACGGGCGGGCAGAGCGCAGGCCCGGGACGGACAGCCAGCGACCGGACGTCGCGGACCCGTATCCGGGGCCCCGTGGGGGCTGCCGGCCTCGGGGCGAGGACGCTCCCTCGCAGGTGCAGCAAGCTGCGGCCAGCGCATGGGTTTCAGCCGTCAAGCCGCTCAACCTGCGGCATAATGCAGCGGCCAGCGTCCCGTCCGCTGCATGACGGGACTGCAGGGGCGCCGGTAGACGCTGCTGCGCCGCAGCAATATGTTCGCACCATCAATCGGCCTGCCGTCATGGGCCTGCCCTGCTGGAAAGAGTCTCAAGATGAAAACGATCATGGCCGCCGCCGCCGCTACGATGATGCTGGTTCCCTCCGCCTTCGCGGGCGAGATCGCGCTGAAGGCCCCGATGCAGGCCCAGAGCCTGCACGAGGGCGCGCTCGATCTCGTCGCCTACCGCCGCGATCTTGCGGAGGGTGGGTTCGAAGTCACCGCCGCCTTCCGCGCCCGCACGCCGTCGGGCGAGCCGCAGGTGGTCAAGATGCTCCTCGCCGATCAGGACCGGGTGCAGTTCTCGATGCCGCAGGACCTGCGCACGGTCTATACCTTCGCCCGCGCCGCGGATCAGGTGACGATCAGCGCCGAGCCCGTGGCCTTCAGCCTCGCCTCGCAGTAACCGCATCCCGCGACCGCGCGGACCCGCGCTGACAGCAAAAGGCCGGGCCCTCGGGTCCGGCCTTTCCCCTGTCGCAGACGCCCCCGCCTCAGCGCAGGCGGTGGATCTGGGCGAGATGGAGCTGGCCGAGCCAGGTTTCCGTGAGCGGCACGCCGTCCTGCGCGATATAGGCGCGCAGGTCCACCGTGTCCGTCTCGGGCCTGGCCTTCAGGTCGAAGGTCAGCCGCCAGCGTTCCGTCCCCACCACGCGGACGATGAAGGGATTGACCACCTCCACCCCTTCGGGCGCCGAGATTTCGGGCGTGGCCCCCTCGCGCGGGTCCAGCCCCTCGAGCGCCGGGCCCGCGAAATCGAGCACGACCTTGATCGCATCCTTCGGACGCGGCTGGCCCGGCACGCCGCCGTTGCCCACCTGCGTGGCGACGGTGTGGGCGAGCGGCATGTCGACGGGGGGCTTGTCCACCCAGTGCATCCGGTAGTCGAAGCGGAGCTCGTCTCCGGCCTTGGGCGCGGTCTCGGGATTCCAGAAGGCCACGATATTGTCGTAGATCTCGTCGTCGGTCGGGATCTCGACGAGCTGCACCGCGCCCGCGCCCCAGTCCGAGACGGGCTCGATCCAGACCGCCGGGCGCTTGTCGTAGAAGACCCCGTCATCCTGATAATGGTCGAAGTCCCGGTCGCGCTGCACGAGGCCGAAGCCCTTGATCCCGCGGTCGAGGTAGCTCGAGGTCACCACGCGATCGGGGTTGTTCAGCGGCCGCCAGATATGCTCTCCCGTGCCGGTATGGATCATGAGCCCGTCGGTGTCGTGCACTTCGGGCCGCCAGTCCGCGGACTGGAAGCGGTTGCTCTCGGAATACCAGAACATCGAGGTAAGCGGCGCCACGCCCAGACGCTCGACCGGGGCGCGGAAGAAGAGACGGCTCGAGATGTCCATGACCTGGCCCTTGCCGGGCGTGTCGCGCATCACCATCCGGTAGGCGCCGGTCACGCTCGGCCCGTCCATCAGCGCGTTCACGATGGTCGCGCCGTCGGGCCCGGGCTCGAGGTAGAATTCCGTGAAGCGGGGGAACTCCTCGGGGATCGAGAGGCCGGTGTTCAGCGCCAGGGCGCGCGCCGACAGCCCGTACTGGCGCAGGGCCCCGTCGCTGCGGAAGTAGGCCGCGCCCAGGAACGAGATCCAGTCGCTCTTCATGTCGGGCCGCATCAGCCGGAAGCCCGCGAAGCCCGCGTTCTCCTCGAGACCATGCGCCGGGCTGTCCTCGGGCATCTCGAAATAGTCGGGCCGGTAGACCACCTCGCGGGCCTCGCCCTCCGCGACGGTGAAGATCCTCACCGGCTGGCGGAAGTAGGTGCCGAGATGGAAGAACTGCGCGGACGTGTCTCCCACCTGCACCGAGGCCGCATCGCGAAAGCGGATGCGCCAGTGCGCGTCGTAATCGATCTTCTCCAGCACCTCTGGATGCTCGACCGGGGTCGGCACATAGGGCTGGCGCGCAAGCGTCGCGGCGCGCTCGGCCAGAAGGTCGAAGGAGAAGGCGGACGGCGCCGAGAACACAGGGCCAGAGGACGCCGCCACGGGGACGGGCGTTTCCTGTGCGAGAACGGCGCCTGACAGCGACAGTGCGGCCAGGAGGCTGAGGGCGGTCAGTCTGAAGGGCGGCGAGGACAAGGTCTGCTCCATTATGCTTCCGGCGCGGAAGCCCGTGCGATGCGATGTGGGCGAATCGACGCCAGATCAAGACCAAGTTGCAGCGGCCGTCACCGTTCAGCGGCCCTGCGCCCAAGGAGCGCACCCTTTGGGCGCTCCGCCCGCGGAGGATCGCCCATCGGAGGCGAACCGCTTGATCGGGCGGCCTCCGCGACCCATCTCGTGCAATCGCCGGTCGCCCGTGCCTCCCGATGCCTGCCATGACCTTCGACCGGAAGCGGAGGCACGGGGCGGCGTCAGTCCTCGGGGCAGGAGGGCGGTGCGACATCCTCCGGCAGAGACACGACCTGCACCGGGGCGGGATAGCCGCCCTGCGCGGGTTCGAGCCGCGCCATCATCTCGGGCGTGGCGAAGACCGCGCCATCGTCCGCGATCATCAGGACGGCCCGCACCCCCATCGCCGCAGCGACCCGCGGCCAGTCCTCGCGGCCCGCGATGCAGAGCGCGGTGGCCGCGGCGTCGGCCCGCGCCCCGTCGGTATCGAGCACCGAGACCGAGACGATGCCCTGCATCGGGCGGCCCGTGCGCGGATCGAGGATGTGCGAGAAGCGCACCCCGCCGCGGTCGAAATAGCGCTCGTAATTGCCCGACGTATGCAGGGCCTCGCCGGGGCGGAGAGAGACGCCCGCCACCACGCCCCACTGGAACGGATCGCGGATCGCCACCCGCCAGGGCCGCGCGCCGTGGCGGCCGATCACCTGCACGCCGCCGCCCGCATTCAGCACCGCATCCTCGACGCCCGCAGCCCGAAGCTCGGCCGCCGCCATTTCGAGCGCCGCGCCCTTGGCATAGGCGCCGAGATCCAGCTGAACCGCGGGATTGAGCGCGCGCACCTCGGTGCCGTCGAAGCGCAGGTCGGTCATGCGCGGGTGGCGCGCGACAAGGGCCGCGATGGCGGCTGCGGACGGCGGATCGCCCTCGGGCAGCGTGTCGGCGTGAAAGCCCCAGGCGCCGATCAGCTGGCCGATGGCCGGATCGAACAGCCCGCCACTCGCACAGGAGAGCCTGCGCCCCTCGCGCAGGAGGGCCGCGAGGGTCGCATCCACGCGTTGCGGGCGCCCCGCCGCGATGGCCGCGTTCAGGGTCTCAAGCTCGCCCGGCCGCCAGGCGTGCCAGTCGCGATGCGCGGCCTGCAGGCTCTGGCCCGCGCGGGCGATGGCGGCGCGGGCCGTGCGCTCGGGCACGCCGTGGGTCTCGATCTCGACCAGCGTGCCGAAGAGATAGAAGGTCTCGCGACGGTCCGAGGCGGGCTCGAGGCGCAGGGCCGCCACCCCGCCGAGCGCAAGCGCGGCCAGGGCTGCAAGGAAGGCCCGGCGCGGGAGGGTCATGGTCCGCATGGGTCCGGCCCCGAAGGCCCGGCCGGGTGCAGGGCCTCGACGCGGAGCGCCTCTGCCAGCCCCTCGCCCCGGCCGGCGAGGGCCAGAGGGATGAGCGAGAGCGCGAGGGCGGGCAGGCAGAGCAGCGCCACCCCGAGGTCGGGCAGCTGGAGCGCCAGCCCCGCGCCGGCGGCGGTCACGACCGCCAGCGTGGGCAGGAGATAGGCCAGCCCCACCGCCGCGAGGAAGCGCCCGCCGGACAAGGCGACCTCGACCTCGTCTCCGGGCCGG
>NZ_MABH01000213.1 GCF_001720585.1 Cereibacter johrii
CGGTGGAGCGCGGCGCCACCGCGCGCTTCCCGGTGGCTGCGGCCGACCTGATGCCCGCCCTCACGGGTCCGGCGCTGGGCGCCCGCCTGCGCGCGCTCGAAGAGCGGTGGATCGCCTCGGACTTCCGCCTCGACCGGGCCGCGCTGCTCGACTGAACGTGCCGCGTTTCCTTCAGGGGAAAGACGCCTATATTCTGGCGGCACCAACGAGGCCCCCGATGTTCCGCTTCTTCGAGAACCTGGTCGATCCCTATGCGCCCTGGGATCGGACCGATACGCCGCCGCGCCGGCTCTGGCCGTTCCTGAAGGACTATGTGCGGCCCTTCCGGAAGGTGTTCGCGATCACCGGCCTGATGTCGGTGCTGAATGCGTCGGTCGAGGTGCTGCTGATCTGGTATGTGGGCCGTCTCGTGGACCTGCTGGCCGAGGGCGCCCCGCAGGAGGTCTGGGCGAGCCATGGGACCGAGATCTTGGCGGTGGCGCTGGCGATCCTCCTGATCCGGCCGCTGGTGGCCGGGGTGGATGTGGCGCTTCTGCACAACACGATCCTGCCGAACTTCGGCACGCTCATCCGCTGGCGGGCGCACAACCATGTGCTGCGCCAGCCCGTCGGCTGGTTCGAGAGCGATTTCGCCGGCCGGATCGCCAACCGGATCATGCAGACGCCCCCCGCGGCGGGCGATGCCGTCTTCCAGACCTTCGACGCGGGCGCCTTCGCCATCACCACGGTGATCGGCGCCGTGGCCGTGCTGGCGGATGCCGACCCGCGCCTGACCCTGCCGCTGATCCTGTGGTTCGCGCTCTACGCGCTGCTGGTGCGCTGGACGATCCGTCACGCGGGACCGGCCGCCAAGGCCTCGTCGGACGCGCGCTCGGCGGTAACGGGGCGGGTGGTCGATGCCTATACCAACATCCATTCGGTGAAGCTCTTCGCCCACCACGACCGCGAGCTCTCCTATGCCCGCGAGGCCATCGAGACCGCCCGCACCACCTTCCAGCGCGAAATGCGGATCATCACGCGCATGGATGTGGCGCTGACGCTTCTGAACGGCGCGCTCATCACCTCGGTCACCGGCTGGGCGATCCTGCTCTGGTATCAGGGGCAGGCGAGCGTGGGTATCGTGGCCGCCTCGACGGCGCTGGTGCTGCGGCTGAACAACATGACCTACTGGATCATGTGGGCCACGAGTTCGCTCGTGCAGGCGCTGGGGGTGGTGGCCGAGGGGATGGAGACCATCGCCCAGCCCATCGGCCTCGTCGACAAGCCGGGGGCGCGGCCCTTGCAGCTCACGCAGGGCGGTATCGCCCTCGATCAGGTCTCGCACCATTACGGGCGCGGCTCGGGCGGGCTCGACCGGGTGACACTCTCCATCGCGCCGGGCGAGAAGGTGGGGATCGTCGGCCGCTCGGGCGCGGGGAAATCCACGCTCGTGAAGCTCATGCTGCGCTTCTACGACCCCGAGAGAGGGCGGATCCTCATCGACGGGCAGGACGTGACCGAGGTGACGCAGGAAAGCCTGCGCCGCGCCATCGGCATGGTGCAGCAGGATTCGAGCCTCCTGCACCGGTCGGTGCGCGACAACATCCTGTACGGCCGCCCCGATGCCAGCGAGGAGGAGATGATCCTCGCCGCGCAGCGGGCCGAGGCGCATGACTTCATCCTGACGCTCGAGGATCCCGAAGGCCGGCGCGGCTACGACGCCCATGTGGGCGAGCGCGGCGTGAAGCTCTCGGGCGGGCAGCGCCAGCGGATCGGGCTGGCGCGCGTCATGCTGAAGGACGCGCCGATCCTCATCCTCGACGAGGCCACCTCGGCGCTCGACAGCGAGGTCGAGGCCGCCATTCAGGAGACGCTCTACCGGGTGATGGAGGGCAAGACCGTGATCGCCATCGCGCACCGCCTGTCGACCATCGCGGCGATGGACCGGATCGTCGTGCTCGAGGAGGGGCGCGTGGCCGAGGTCGGAAGCCATGCCGAGCTTCTGGCGCAGGACGGGCTCTATGCCCGGTTCTGGACACGGCAGTCCGGCGGCTTCATCGGCACCGAGGATGCCGCGCCATGAGACTGATGCGCCTCGGAAACCTGATCGACGCCTTCCGCCCGGCGGACGGGCCCCCGCCGCAGACGCTCGGCGCCTTCATGCGCTGGTGCCTGCGCGGCTCCTGGCCGATGCTGGCGGCCGCGGCGGCGCTCTCGGCGCTGGCAGGCACGTTCGAGGTGGTCTCGGCCATGATCATCGGCTGGGTGATCGATGCGGCCGTCTCCTCGGATCCCGCCTCCTTCTTCACCGAGCATCTGGGCCTTCTGATCCTCTTTCTTGTCTTCTACCTCTTCCTGAGGCCGGTCTCCTTCGGCCTGTCCTCGGCCTCGAACTCCATCGTGATCGGGCCGAACGTCCTGCCGCTGGTGCTGAGCCGCCTGCACCGCTGGACGCTGGGGCAGGCCGTGACCTTCTTCGACAACGACTTCGCCGGCCGCATCGCACAGAAGCAGATGCAGGCCGCGCGCGCCGTCACCGATGCCGTGACCGAGATCATCAACACGGTGGCCTTTGCCCTGGCCTCGGTCGTGGCCTCGATGCTCTACCTCCTCGCCGTCGACTGGCGGGTGGCCGCGGCGCTGGGCCTGTGGCTCGTGGCCTATCTGGGCCTCATCCGCTACTACCTGCCCAAGGTGCGCGAGAATTCCGCCGCCCGCGCCTCGGCCCGCGCCATGGTCTCGGGGCAGGTGGTGGACACGATCACCAACATCAAGACGGTGAAACTCTTCGCCCATGCCGCCTTCGAGGATCAGGTGGCGCTGCGCGCGATGGAGAGCTTCCGCGACCGATCGCTCGAGTTCGGCGTGATCTCGACCTGGTTCCGCTCGGCCCTGATGACGCTTTCGGGACTCCTGCCGGTGCTGCTGATCGGCGGGACGCTCCTTCTGTGGCAGCAGGGCGAGGCGACCGCGGGGGCCATCGCCGCAGCCGGCGCCATCGCGATGCGGATCTCGCAGATGTCGGGCTGGGTGAGCTTCACGCTCATGTCGATCTACACCTCGATCGGCGAGGTCGAGGACGGGATGCGCACGCTTTCGGTGCCCCACGCGCTGCCGGACCGGCCGGGGGCGCTGCCGCTCTCCCGCGTGAAGGGCGAGATCCGCTTCGACGGGGTGAGCTTCGCCTACGGGCGCGGGTCGGGCGGGCTTCACGGGCTCGACCTGACGGTGCGGCCGGGTGAGAAGCTGGGCATCGTGGGCGCGTCGGGGGCAGGAAAGTCGACGCTCGTCTCGCTCCTCCTCAGGCTCTACGACCCCGAGGAGGGGCGCGTGCTGATCGATGGGCAGGATCTGCGGTCGGTCACGCAGGAGAGTCTGCGCCGCCAGATCGCGATGGTCACGCAGGAGACGGCGATGTTCAACCGCTCGGCGCGCGACAACATCATGTATGGCCGTCCGGACGCCTCCGATGCGGAGATGATCGCCGCCGCCCGCGCCGCCGAGGCCGACGAGTTCATTGCCGCCATGGCCGATCATTCCGGCCGTCACGGCTACGACGCCTTCCTTGGCGAGCGCGGAGTGAAGCTCTCGGGCGGGCAGCGGCAGCGGATCGCGCTGGCGCGGGCCTTCCTGAAGGATGCGCCGATCCTCGTGCTGGACGAGGCCACCTCGGCGCTCGACAGCGAGGTCGAGGCCTCGATCCAGGAGGCGCTGGCGCGGGTGATGCAGGGCAAGACCGTGCTGGCCATCGCGCACCGGCTGTCAACCATCGCCGAGATGGACCGGATCGTCGTGCTCGACCGCGGTCTTCTGGCCGAGCAGGGCACTCATGAAGAGCTGCTGGCGCGGAACGGGCTTTACGCGCGCTACTGGAACCGGCAAAGCGGCGGTTTCATGGGATGCGACGAAGAGGCCGCGGAGTGATCGTCACCATCGACAGGCTGGGCCATCTGGGCGACGGCATCGGGCAGGGCGTTTTCGTGTCCGGCGCGCTGCCGGGCGAGACGGTCGAGGGCGAGGTGGTGCAGGACCGGATGGCCGCGCCGCGCATCGTGACGCCCTCGCCCGATCGCGTGCGCCCGCCCTGTCCCCATGCCCGCAGCTGCGGCGGCTGTCTGCTGCAACATGCCTCCGACGGCTTCGTCGCCGACTGGAAGCAGGAGGTCGTGCGCCAGGCCCTCGCCGGGCAGGGGATCGAGGCGCCGTTCCGGCCCATCGCCGTCTCGCCGCCCGCCTCGCGCC
>NZ_MABH01000214.1 GCF_001720585.1 Cereibacter johrii
GGCCGGGCCCGCGCCGCCCAGACGGGGGCGGGGGACCGGGGCCGCGGGTTGGGCCTCGCGCGGGGTCTCCGCGGGCTCGGAAATCCGGGAAGATCGCGGGTCGGCAAGAGGCGCTTGCGGGGCCGACGGCTTGGAAGCGTTCACTATGGCGGGTCCGCGGGCTCGGGGCTGATCGCCCAAGGTATGCCAGCTTTACACCGCTGGTTGCAAGTGATGTTATGGCCGCTCCGGCCGCCGCCCCATCCGGGGGCAGGGCCGGAGGCGGACGGGGACAGGCGACTGGGGCAGGCGGAATGACGGGGCTCTCGGGTCTTCTTGCAGGGCGGCGCTTCGTCTGGGGCCGGTCGGTCCTCTCGCTCATGCTGCGCGAGATGGCCACGAGCTACGGCCGCTCTCCAGGGGGCTATCTCTGGGCCGTGGCCGAGCCGGTGGCGGCGCTGACGCTGCTGACGGTGGTCTTCTCCTTCGTGATGCGCTCGCCGCCCTTGGGCAACAACTTCGCGCTCTTCTATGCCACGGGCTACCTGCCCTTCATGTATTACAGCGCCCTCACCTCGAAGATCGGCCAGTCGATCCGCTTCTCGCGCCCGCTTCTCGCCTATCCGGCGGTGAGCTTCTTCGATGCGATCCTGAGCCGGTTCCTCCTCAACACCCTGACGAACCTCGTGGTCTTCGTGATCGTGATGGTGGGCATCGTCGCCTTCTACGGCCTGAACGTGAGCCTCGATCTGCCCGCGATCCTCGAGGCCTTCAGCATGGCGGCGGCGCTTGCGATGGGCGTGGGCACGCTCAACTGCTATCTCTTCAGCGTGGCGCCGGTCTGGGAACGGGTCTGGGCCATCCTCAACCGGCCGATGTTCCTTGTGTCGGGGATCTTCTTCCTGATGGAGACCGTGCCCGAGCCCTTCCGCACGCTCCTGTCCTACAACCCGCTCACCCATGTGATCGCGAAGATGCGCCAGGGCTTCTTTGCCACCTACGACGCCCGGCTGGTCGACCCGCTCTATGCCTATTCCGTAAGCCTCGTCTGTCTCTTCTTCGGCATGCTGTTGCTGAACCGTCATCACCGGATGCTTCTGAACGAGGGGGCATGACCTCGTCCCTTTGCGTCTACCTCAGGTAGTTGTTAGGTATCGGCCATTCATTTGGAGACGGACATGCTGAAACTTCACCGTCTGCGCCGATTTGCCCGGATCCTGGTCCTGACGGGCGAGGAGCGTCGCTATCTCCGCGCAATCCGGAAAAGCGGGCTTTTCGACCGGACCTATTATCGGGGGGCCTATCCTGGGTTGAACCCGATCTACCTGAAATATCCCGAGAAACACTACATCGCCTATGGCGAGCAGCTGGGCTACCGGCCGAACCCGGACTTCTCGCCCCAGGCCTATCTGCGCTATCATCCCGACGTGGCGGAGGCCGGCGTGCCGCCCTTCCTGCATTATGTCCGCGTGGGCCATGCCGAGCAGCGCCTGACCAAGGAGCTGCCCGAGGTCGTGGCGCTTCCCGCCCGCGGCATGCCGCAGGTCCGCTTCGAGCACGGGCGCCAGACCGCGCCCTATGCGGTGGCGGTGCATGTCTATTATCCCGATCTCTGGCCCGAGTTCGCCGCCCGTCTGCGGCGGCTCCGCATCCCCTTCGACCTCTATGTCACGCTGACCTATCGCGGCGAGGAGACCGACGCGCTGGCCGAGGAGATCCGCGCCGACTTCCCCGGCGCCTTCGTGACCCCGATGCCGAACCGCGGCCGCGATATCCTGCCCTTCGTCACCCTGCTCAATGCGGGCGCCTTCGACGGCTACCGGGCGGTCTGCAAGTTCCACACGAAGAAATCCCCCCACCGGCAGGACGGCGATCTCTGGCGGCAGCATCTGATCGAGGGGATCCTGCCCGAGACCGGGCTCGAGGAGAAGCTCGAGGCCTTCATCGAGGCGCCCGAGGCGGGCTTCTGGGTGGCCGACGGGCAGCATTACACCGGCACCCAATGGTGGGGCTCGAACGTCGAGGCCACGCGCCACCTGCTCCAGCGCATCGAGATCCCGCTGGACCGCGAGGCGCTCTCCTTCCCGGCGGGCTCGATCTACTGGGTGAAGCCCCTGGTGCTGGGGCTTCTGCGCAGCCTGCAGCTCCGGCTCGAGGATTTCGACATCGAGGAGGGTCAGGTCGACGGCACCCTCGCCCATGCGATCGAGCGGGTGCTGGGCTATCTGACCGCGCGGGCCGGGCAGAAGGTCCTGCAGACGAGCGAACTCGGCCCGGCCGCGGCGGCGGCGCCCGCGAAGCCTGCCTTCGTCAGCGCCTTCTACCTGCCCCAGTTCCACCCCGTGCCCGAGAACGACGCCTGGTGGGGCAAGGGCTTCACCGAATGGCGCTCGGTGGTGAAGGCGCCCTCGATGTTCGAGGGCCATCTCCAGCCGATGCTGCCCGCCGATCTGGGCTTTTACGACCTGCGCGCCACCGAGGTGATGGGCGAGCAGGCGGCGATGGCCCGCGCGGCCGGGATCGACGCCTTCTGCGTCTATCACTACTGGTTCGACGGCCGCCGCATCCTCGAGGCGCCGATCGACCGGCTGATGGCGCGGCCCGAGATCGACTTTCCCTTCTATCTCTGCTGGGCCAACGAGAGCTGGCGGCGCAACTGGGACGGGCTGTCGGGCACCGTGCTGCTCGAACAGAGCTATGGCGCTGGCTTCGAGGAGAAGCTCGCCGCCGACACCGCCCCCTATCTGCGCGATCCGCGCTATGCCCGCCCCGACGGCCGCCGTCCGCGCTTCGTGATCTACCGTCCCGAGGACATGCCCGATCCGCAGGCCAGCGTGGCGCGGCTGCGCGAGGGCTGGCGGCGGGCGGGGATCGGCGAGGTCGAGCTCGGCGCGGTGCGGTTCCATGTCGAGGGCGCCCATCCGGTGCCCGAGGGGCTCTTCGACTTCTGGGTCGAGATGCCGCCGCACGGGCTGGTGAAGGGGCCGGACTATCTCTTCGGCGGCCCCGACGGCAACCGGATGCCTTGCGCGATGAACCCCGCCTTCTCGGGGCTGATCTACGATTACGCCGCCGTCGCGCGCCGGGCCCTGTCGGAGACCTATGTCCGCACCCTGCCCAAGGCCACGATCGCGGGCGTCATGCCGGGCTGGGACAATACGGCCCGGCGCGGGGCGGCGGGCCATGTGGCCTACGGGGCCAATCCCGCCACCTTCAACGTCTGGCTCGCGGGCGCGCTCGAGCGCCGCGTGCCTGCCTCCTATCGCCGCGAGCTTTTCGTCAATGCCTGGAACGAATGGGCCGAGAAGGCCGTCCTCGAGCCGAGCCTGACCTTCGGCGATCTCAATCTCCAGGTGATGCGGCAGCATCTGGGAGCGGCGGAGCCCGCCACCCATCTTGCGGAGCCGCCCGCGCACGGCATGAGGTCACACTGAATGGCAAGAGTCGTTCTGCACATCGGAACGCACAAGACGGCAACCACCACGATCCAGGACATGTTCGCGCATAATGCGGACCTTCTGCGGCAGCATGGGGTGATCTATCCGCGCCTCAGCCGCGTCGCGGGCCACCACGGGCTCGTGATGGAGTGGAACAAGCTGCCCGACATGTATGCCCTGCCCCAGGGCAGCATCGAGACGCTGAAACAGCTCGCGCGTGACTATGCCCGCGTTCCGGGCACGCTGGTTCTCAGCTCCGAGGAATTCTCGCGCGGCAAGCCCGGTGCTCAGGTGGACTTCCGGGCCATGCGCGAACTGCTCTCGGATTTCGAAAGCGTGTCGGTGGTTTGCGTGTTGCGTGAGCAATGGCAATTCATGCAGTCGATCTATCTGCAGGCCTCCAAGGAGCGGCAACCGCCCAAACCCTCCACCATGGTCGATTCCGTTCTCAGACGCGACATGACGGACGGGCTGTGGATCGACTACAACCTGCTCTACGATCATCTGCTTTCTGCCTTCGCGCCCGAAGAGATCACTTTCCTCGATTTTGATGCCTGCCGCCGACATCGGGACGGGGTCGTGGGTGCCATGCTGGACACGCTGGGCTGCGGTCTCCCAGCCTCTTCGCTTCAGGTTGTCCATGACGGGCTGTCAAACGTTTCGCCGCTGGCGCTGCCGACCTTTGCGGCCTGTGTCATCACGGAACCGGAGCAAGCGGCCCCTTGGGTGATCGATTGTGCGACAGGTGCCTTTCGCATCGAATATGGCGAAGAGGCCAGGTCCTGCCTGTGGACATACCCGGAGTTCCAGCAGCTCTTCGCCTATGCGAAGGAGCGTAACGGCCGTCTGTCGGAACGCCGGAAGGCGGTGCAGCCGGAGTTCCGCATTGCGGAAAGCGATCCCGAGGAGAAGCGCGTTTATCGCGACGGTCTCAACACCTCGTTCTGGATCCGGTGCAGCCGCTGGATCTATCGCGCCCGCCGGGGCTGACCGCCCGGGGGACGGCCCCCGGCAGAGGGGGCTTGCCAGCCGGGCCGCGTTGGGGACAGGTGGAACTCTCGAACGTCCTGGTGCCGGAGACAGAGATGACAGCCGCCGTCTATGCCCATCAGGGCTTCTGCAATGCCTGCGGATCCCCGGCGGAATTCCGATCGCAAAGCCCCTGGTTCCGCGACAACCTCTTCTGCTCGGTCTGCGGCTCGATCCCGCGCGAGCGCGCGCTGGCCACCGTGCTCGAGCGGGCGCGCCCCGACTGGCGCGACCGGCGCATCCATGAATCCTCGCCCGCCGACCGGGGGATCTCGGCCCGGCTCGCCCGGGAATGCCGGTCCTATGTCGCGAGCCAGTTCTTCCCCGGCGAACCGCTGGGCGCGACGGTGCGCGGCTTCCGCAACGAGAATCTCGAAGCGCAGACCTTCGAGGACGGGCGGTTCGACCTCGTGGTCACGCTCGATGTGATGGAGCATGTGAACGAGCCCGAGAAGGTCTTCCGCGAAGTGTTCCGCACCCTCGTGCCGGGGGGCGCCTACCTGTTCTCGGTCCCCACCTACAAGGAGCGCGTGACCAGCGAGCGGCGGGCCCGCTACCGCCCCGACGGCGGCATCGACCATCTGGCCGAGCCGGAATATCACGGCAATCCGGTGAGCGACGCAGGCTCGCTCGTGACCTTCCACTATGGCTACGACCTGCCCGAGCTGATCCACGCCTGGGCGGGTTTCGACGTCGAGCTGTTCCGCTTCCACCACCATCATCTGGGGCTGATCGGAGAGTTCACCGAGATCTATCTGGCGACGCGCCCGGCCTGAGGGGGCGGGCACGCCCGCCCCGGCGCGTCACGGGCCGCGGCGGTCAGGATTTCGGGCGGCGCAGGGCCTCGGAGACGCGGCGCAGGGGCCCGGTCACCCGCCAGGAGGCGCTGTCCAGAAGGGCGCTCTGCTCCGCCTCGAGGCGGGTCACCGCGGTCTGCAGGGCGCCCGCATGGCGTTCGAGCTCGGCCACATGCCGGCCCTTGTGATGCACCTGCTGGCGCAGTTCGTGGGCGAGGGCCGAGAGCTCTCCGGCATGGCGCTCCAGTTCGGCCGCGTGCTGCGTCTTCTGCCGAAGCTGCCGGGCGAGCTCTCCCGCGTGGCGCTCGAGTTCGGCCTCGTGCTGCGCCTTCTGCCGGAGCTGCTCGGCAAGCTCCCCCGCATGGCGCTCGAGCTCCGCGACATGGAGGGCCCTGTGATGAAGCTGGAGCTGCAGCTCGGCTGTCAGCCCGCCGAGCCGCTGCCTCTCCTGCTGCAGGATGGTCTGGCCCTCGTGGCGCAGGGCCGCCTCGCGCTCCAGCCGGGCGCCCTGCTCCTCCACCGCTCCGGCGAGGTCTGCCAGCAGCGGGGCCGCGGCCGCAACCTCGGCCGCGATCCGGTCGAGCGTCTCGCGGTCTCCGGGGCGGTCCTCTCCGGCGGCCCGCCGGTCGAGGATCTCCTCGGGGCGGGCGATCCAGTCGGACAGGCCCGCCCCGGCCGCGGGCGTCTCCGGCGCATGGCGCAGGTCGGCCGAGAGGAAGGCCTCGATCTCGGGGGCGGCCTCGTCGAGCGGGCGCGGGAGGGCCAGATCGAAGGCCTCCGCAATGCGCCCGAGCGTCCCCCGCCAGTCCGCGAGCAGCCCGTCGTAGGAGACGAAGACCCGGGGCCTGCCGCGGGTCTGGGCCTCGGCATCGAGCACATGGCGCAGCCAGAGCAGGAGGCCGCGCGCCTCGGGCCAGCCGTTGCGGCGCGCGAGCGAGGCGCCCACCTCTCGCGCGGGGCGGTGGGTGCAGACGGCCAGCGGCCGGAAGCCTGCCTCGGTCAGCGCCCCGGTCCAGAAGGGCAGCAGCCGGCAGATCCGCGGATCCTTGAGCACGATCGGCGCCGTGCCGGGAAATTCCGCCGCGAGCGCCTCCTGCGCCTCGGCGCGGAACGGCTCGGCCGCGGGCGAGAGATGCCAGTCCGCGTCGAAGGCCCGCCAGTCGTCCCAGGAGGAGCCTGCCGCGGCCAGAAGCGCATCGTTCAGCCGGAAGATCCGCGTGGATTCGAAATAGCCCCGGGGATTGTGCTCGGTCGGAGGCATCAGCTCCTGCGGCAGAGCGAAGCCCGCCCGGCCGAGCACGCCCGCGAGGGCCGAGGTGCCGGAGCGGTGCATCCCGAGGACGAGAAGGGCTGGGCGGGCAGGGGCCTGGTCGGACGTCATGAAGCGCGGTGAACCTCTGGCTGGGTCAGGGCGGGCGGCCGGATCGGGCGCGGGAGCGCCCTGCCGGACCTGGCGGTGAGGGGGGCTGCGAGGGTGGGCGGCGAGGGTGGTCCTCCGACTATGGACGGGGACGCGGCTTCTGCAAGCCGGGGCGGGCGGCGCCTGTTCCTTTCGGCAGGCAGTGGGACCGGAAAACAATGAAAATCGACTCCACTTTCCAGAGGACGGAAGTGTCCGGGGCCGGGGCGCGCCGTTCCCGCTAGGGGCCGGGGCGCCCGGAGCGCCCCTCGGGATCGCCGCGCCGGACCGGGGCA
>NZ_MABH01000215.1 GCF_001720585.1 Cereibacter johrii
CCCCGTCGCGGGCCGGATCCGCGGATTGGGCGCGGGGCAGGGGTGCTTCCGCCGCCTCGCCCGCACCGTGGAGCGGGGTGCGGGGCCTTCCGCCCATTGATTTTCCCGCGCCGCTGACGCAAACCGGCAACCGACACGGAGAGGGCAGGGCAATGACGCGGATCGACGACACCTTCCGGCGGCTTCGGGCCGAGGGGAAGAAGGCCTTCGTGGCCTATATCATGGCGGGCGATCCCGATGTCGAGACGTCGCTTGCCGTGATGCGGGGCCTGCCGCAGGCGGGCGTGGACATCATCGAGCTGGGCATGCCCTTCACCGATCCGATGGCCGACGGCCCGACGATCCAGACGGCCGGCCAGCGCGCCCTCGAGGGCGGCCAGACGCTGAGCAGGACGCTCGAGATGGTGCGTGCCTTCCGCGCGGAGAATGCCGAGACGCCCATCGTGCTGATGGGTTACTACAATCCGATCTATGCGCGCGGCGTCGCGCCCTTCCTCGCCGAGGCGACGGAGGCCGGGATCGACGGGCTGATCGTCGTGGACCTGCCGCCCGAGGAGGATGGCGAGCTCTGCCTGCCCGCGCAGGCGGCGGGGCTGAACTTCATCCGGCTCGCGACCCCCACCACCGACAGCCGCCGCCTGCCCAAGGTGCTGCAGAACACCTCGGGCTTCGTCTACTACGTCTCGATCACCGGCATCACCGGCGCGGCGGCCGCGAAGGCGGTGGACGTGGCGCCCGAAGTGGCGCGCATCAAGGCTGCGACGGATCTGCCGGTCATCGTGGGCTTCGGCATCACCACCCCCGAGGCCGCGCAGGACATCGCGGGCATCGCCGACGGCTGCGTGGTGGGCTCGGCGATCGTGAAGCTCGTGAGCGAGGGCCGGCCGGTGGCCGAGGTGCTGGACCGGGTGGCGTCGCTCGCGGCGGGCGCCCACGCGGCCTGAGGAGGGCCGGGCCCGGAGCGGGGCCGGAACGGGCCCGAAGCGGGACTGTGCGGGACGGGAGAGGCATGTGACGGGCGAGGCGGACGACAGCCGGCTGGCGCGGCTGGCAAGGGCGCTCGGGCCGGCAATTCCGGCCATTCCCCCGCGCGAGGCGGTGCGCGCCTCGGCCGGGGTGGCGCTGGCGCTGGGTCTGCTCGCGGCCTTCGTGCTGCCGCCCCATATCGATCTCGCCCATGGCTTCTATCTGGTCGGTCCGCTCGCCGCCTCGGCGGCGCTGCTCTTCGCGATGCCGAACAGCCCGCTCGCGCAGCCCTGGTCGGTGCTGGTGGGCAATGTGGCCTCGGCGCTCGCGGCGGTGGCGGTGCTGCATCTGGTGCCCGGGCCGGTCCTGGGCCTTGCGCTGGCGGTGGGGGCGGCGATCCTTGCGATGATGGGGCTGCGCGCGCTCCACCCGCCCGGGGCGGCGGTGGCGATGACGGCGGCGCTCAATCCCGATGCCACGCGCGAGCTCGGCTATCACTTCGCGCTGGCCCCCGTGGGGCTCGGGACCGCGGCGCTGGTGCTGCTGGCCTTCCTCTATGCGCGGCTGACGGGGCGGGTCTATCCGATGCGCCAGCCGCACGGGCCGAACCGCTTCGGCACCCGCGACCGCCCCGCCCCGCAACGGCTCGGGCTTGGTGCCGAGGAGCTGGAGGCCATCCTGCGGGCGAACCGGCAGCAGGCGAACCTCGGGCCCGAGGATCTCTCGCGCCTGATCGCCGCGGCCGAGCAGCAGGCGGCGGGCCAAAGGCTGGGCGCCATCCGCTGCGCGGACCTGATGGCGCGCGATCTGGTGACCGTCGCGCCCGAGACGCCCGTGACCGAGGTGGCGCAGATCTTCCGCCAGCACCGCTTCACCTCGGTGCCGGTGACGGAGGGCGCGCGGATGGTGGGGCTGATCTTCCAGATCCATCTGATCGGCGCTCCGGCCGGGGCCGAGGCGGCCGATGTGATGGAGCGCGAGGTGCCGCGGGTGGAGCCCGAGACCCGGGCGGGCGCTCTTCTGCCGATTCTCGGCGAGGGGCGGATGGATGCGATCCCGGTGGTGGAGGAGGACCGGCTGGTCGGGATCGTGACCCGCACCGACCTCGTGGCGGCGCTGGCGGCCCGGCTCGGAAGCCGGGACTGACCGGCCGGGGGTGATCGGCCGGGACTGACCGGCCGGGGGTGCCGCCCGCGGGGGCATCGAACCCCCGCAGGCGGCGTTGCCACGGACCGGCCGGACCGGGCGACGCCGTTTCGGCGCGGGGATAGCCCCGGGCGCTGACCCCCAAGGGCACCGGCCTCTTCAGCATTGTTCCTGCGCGGGGATGGTCCCGGCCCTTCCGATCCCGTTCGAGGCTGTCGCTGCCGGGGCCGCGCGGGGTCTGCGCGCCCGGCCCTGCCTTCCGCCCTGCGGCAGCGCACGCCGCCCCGGCGGGGCCGCCGCCGGACGCCGATCGGGGAAAGCCGCCTCGATCCCGCTCCCGGTTGATCTGGCCTCGCTGGACCGGTAAGGAAACATGACCAGTTCCAGCCCGGAGACCGCCATGCCCGTCATCACCTGCATCGAGGACCTGAAGCGGATGCACCGCCGGCGGGCGCCCCGCATGTTCTTCGACTATTGCGAGTCGGGCAGCTACACCGAGCAGACCTTCCGCGACAATTGCTCGGATTTCCAGAAGATCCGCCTCCGGCAGAAGGTCGCGGTGGACATGCTCGGCCGCTCGACCCGGTCCGAGATGATCGGCGAGCCGGTGGCCATGCCGGTGGCGCTCGCGCCGGTGGGCATGACCGGGATGCAATGCGCCGATGGCGAGATCAAGGCGGCGCGCGCGGCCGAGGCCTTCGGCGTGCCCTACACGCTCTCCACCATGTCGATCTGCTCGGTCGAGGATGTGGCCGCGGCCACGACGAAACCCTTCTGGTTCCAGCTCTATGTGATGAAGGACGAGGAATTCGTCGACGGGATGCTCGAGCGGGTGAAGAAGGCGGGCTGCTCGGCGCTGGTGCTGACGCTCGACCTGCAGATCCTCGGCCAGCGCCACAAGGATCTGAGGAACGGCCTCTCGGCGCCGCCGAAGATGACGCTGCCGGTGATGCTCGACCTCGCGACCAAATGGGGCTGGGGGCTCGAGATGCTGAAGACCCAGCGCCGCAGCTTCGGCAACATCGTGGGCCATGCCAAGGGCGTGGGCGACACGTCGAGCCTTGCGAGCTGGACGGCCGAGCAGTTCGATCCGCAGCTCGACTGGGGCAAGATCGCCCGGCTGCGCGACAAATGGGGCGGCAAGCTGATCCTGAAGGGCATTCTCGACGAGGAGGATGCGCGCCGCGCCGCCGACTTCGGCGCCGATGCGATCATCGTCTCGAACCATGGCGGGCGCCAGCTGGACGGGGCTTTGTCCTCGATCCGCATGCTGCCGCCGATCGTGCGGGCGGTGGGCGATCAGGTCGAGATCCACATGGATGGCGGCATCCGCTCGGGGCAGGATGTGCTGAAGGCGCTGGCGATGGGCGCGAAGGGCACCTTCATCGGCCGCTCCTACATCTACGGGCTGGGTGCCATGGGCGAGGCGGGCGTGCGGCGCGCGCTCGAGGTGATCTGGAAGGAGCTCGACATCTCGATGGCGCTCTGCGGCGAGAAGGATGTGAAGGCGCTGGGGCCGCACAACCTGCTGGTGCCCGAGGATTTCGAGGGCCGCTGGGCCTGAGCCTTCAGCCGCGCCGGGCCATGAGCGGGGCGAGGACGAGGACCGACAGGAGCGCCAGAGCCGCGAAGGCGAAGGCCGCGCGCAGGCCGAAGGCCGCGGCGAGGAAGCCCAGCGTCGGCGGGCCGAAGAAATAGCCGAGGTAGCCGAGGAACGTCGCGCGGGCCACCGCGCGCGCCCGGGCCTCGGGGCGGGCGGCCTGTCCCACCATCGAGAAGGCGGTGGGCGCGATCACCGAAGCGCCGAGGCCCATGATGACGAAGCCTGCATAGGCCATGGCGGGGCTGAGCGCGAAGGCCGCGACCAGCGCGCCCAGCC
>NZ_MABH01000216.1 GCF_001720585.1 Cereibacter johrii
CCCGGCCAGGCGCTGCCGGGTGGGGGCGTCCTCCAGCAGGCGGCGGAGTGCCGCCGCGAAGGCTGTCGGATCGTCGGGCGGCACCAGAAGCCCCGCATCGGCAGGCACCGTGTCGGGCACCGCCCCCGTGGCGCAGGCGACGATGGGCAATCCGTGCAGGAGGGCTTCGGGAAAGACCATGCCGTAGCCCTCGTGCCGTGTGGCCAGCGCGAAGAGCGTGGCCTGTCGGAAGAGGGCGCGCAGATCGGCCTCGCCGAGCTCGCCGGTGAAGGAGACCCGCGCCTCGAGCCCCAGAGCCGTCCGCTGCGCCTGCAGCGCCGCGGCCGTCTCGGGAAACCACGGCGCTCCGACGATGCGCGCCTGCCAGTCCAGATCCCGGATCCGCGCCAGCGCCTCGAGCAGCACGTCGTGCCCCTTGCGCGGCACGAGGATCCCCACAGACAGGATCAGCGGCGGCTGCACGGGCGCGCGCACCGGATCGGGGGGCGGAAAGCCCGGCAGCGCCACCGTGATCCGCTCGGCGGGCACGCCGTATTCCTGCACGAGGAGCCGCGCCGTATGCGGGCTCGGCACCAGCACATGGGCGGCAAGCGCGAGGTTCGCCCGCTCCCGCGCGCGCAGGAGGGCGGCACGGTCGGGCGGCAGGCCCGTCTCGAGCGCCAGCGGATGGTGGGTCATGGCCACGACCGGCGCGCGCATCCGCGCCAGCGCCTCCGTCTCGATCGCGCCGTGCACGAGCCCGTCGAGGATCACCGGGACCCCCTCGGGGACGGCCGCAAGCAGGCCCGCCGCCTCGGCGGTCTCGGCCGGATCGGGATCGGGAAAGCCCGCGGGAAGGCGCAGATAGGCGACCTCGCGGCCGCTCTCGTTCAGCGCGCGGAGCAGGGAGCGTTCGTAGAGGAAGCCGCCCGAGCGGCGCTCGGGATCCCCGGGAATGGCGAAGACCGCCCTCATGCCAGCTGCTCCGCCGCCGTGCGCGAAAGGACCGCGCGTTCAAGAAGACCGAGCGCGCCCCAGGCGAGGCAGGCGGCCAGCGCGATGACGAGGGTGGCGCTCCAGAGCATCCCGTAGGCCGAGGTCGAAGCGGTGACGGCCATCAATGCGCCGAGGCCTGTGCCGGTGGCCAGCCATTCCGCCGTCGTCGCGGCGAGGATCGCCGCGGGAACCGCCATCCGCGCCGAGGCGAAGAAGGCGGGCAGCATCGCGGGCAATTGCGCATGGAGAAGGCGCGCGCCACGGCCGGCTGCATGGCTCTCGAAGAGGTCGAGGACGGCCCGCGGCGTCTGGCGCATCCCCTGAAGGCAGGCGACGAGGGTCGGGAAGAAGATCATGACCGCAACGATGGTCACCGTGCCCGCGGGCCCGCGCCCCAGCGCCAGCACCAGAAGCGGCGCGGTGGTCACGATGGGGATCGCCCTGAGCGCCACGGCCACGGGCAGCACCGCCGCCTCGGCCCGCGGGGCGAGGATCACCAGCGCCGCGAGGCCCGCCCCCGCCAGAAGCCCCGCCAGGTAGCCCGGCACGGCCACGCGCAGCGTCTGCGCCAGGGCGAGAGCCAGCTCTGCGCGGTGGGCCATGGCCTCGGGATCGGTGAAGAGAAAGGCCCAGACATCCCAGGGCCGCTTGGCGAAGAAGGGGCTGAGGCCTGCGGCCTCCATCGCGCCCGCCCAGAGGAAGAGCCCCAGCGCCAGCGCGGCGAGGACCGGCAGCGGCCCCTCGAGCCGGCCCGGGGCGGCCGCGAGGATCAGCGGCGGCTCGGCCTGCAGCCTGCGCCCGACCGCGGCGATCGCCGCATGGGCCGCCACCGTCACCCCGGCCGCGACGGTGGCGAGGCCCCAGGTGGCCGGCGCGTCCAGCTCGCGCAGCGCCCGGATCACCAGCAGTCCGAGACCGCGCTCGGCGCCGGTGAACTCTCCCACCAGCGCGCCGAGAAAGGCCGCGGGCGCCGCGATCTGGAGCCCGGCCATGACATAGGGCAGCGCCCCGCGGGCCCGCACATGCCAGAGCTCCGACAGCCGCCCGCGCCCGTAGCTGCGCACGAGGTCGAGCCAGACCGGCGGCGCGGCGCGGAGACCCACGAGAAGCGCCAGATAGCTGGTGAAGGTCACGGCGAGCGCCGCCAGCGTGACCTGCGGCCCGAGGCCCGGCCCCCAGAGCACGCGCAGGAGGGGGCCCGTGGCCACCAGCGGCAGGCAGAAGAGAAAGAGCATCAAAAGCGAGATCACCGCCGCCACCCGGCGCGGCGCGAGGACGGCCAGCGCCGCCAGCAGCACGGCCGCGAGCGTGCCCAGAAGAAGCCCCAGCGCCGCCTCGCCCGCGGTCACGGCCAGCGCGCGACCGACCAGCCCGCGATGCTGGAAGAGCCAGCCTGCCACGTCGACCGGCCCCGCCAGAAGATGCGTGCCCGCCAGCGTCCGCGCCGCCATCTCCCACAGGAGCAACAGCAACAGGCCCACGAGGAGACGGCCGCTCATTGGGCGGCGAGCGGCCGGTCGGCTGCCGCCCCTCCCTCCGAGAGACCCGCGGCGATCTCGTCCACGAGATCGAGGAACCGCGTCTCGCGCACCATCGCCGCCCGCCGCGGGCGCGGCAGGCGCACGGGAATGTCGGCCACCACCGCCGCGGGCCGCGGCGACAGCACGAGCACCCGGTCGGACAGGAGCACCGCCTCGGAGACCGAATGGGTGACGAGGATCGTCGTCGTGCCCCGCTCCTGCCAGAGCCGCGGCAGGTCGAGGTTCAGCCGCAGGCGGGTGAGTTCATCGACCGAGCCGAAGGGCTCGTCGAGAAGGAGGAGACCGGGCGCGGTCACGAGGCAGCGGGCGATGGCCGCGCGCTGGCGCATCCCCCCGGACAGTTCGGCCGGGCGGCGGCGCTCGAACCCTTCGAGGCCCACGAGCCGGATCAGCCCCGCGACCGCCGCAGGATCGGCGGGCCGTCGCGCAAGCCGCAAGGCCAGCGCCACATTGCCCTCGACCGTCCGCCAGGGCAGAAGCGCCGCCTCCTGGAACGCCACCGAAAGCCCGCCCCGGCGGCGCACCGCAAGGGGCGGCTGCCCGCCGATGCCGACGCTGCCCGCCGAGGGCTCCTCGAGCCCCGCGATCATCCGCAGGAGCGTGGATTTCCCGCAGCCCGAGGGGCCGACGAGCGCCGTGGTCTGGCCCGCGGCGAAGGTGAGGGTCAGGGGACGCACCGCCTCGACCGCGTCGGGCCCCGCCCCATAGGTGCGGGCAAGGCCCTGGCAGGTGACCTCGGGGGGCGCCTCAGCCATGCGCTTCCTCGAGAAGCGAGCGGTCCCAGAGGTCGGGGCTCACCTCGCGCCCCAGAAGGGCCAATGTGCGGATGTTGGCGGCCACCGTCTCGTCGGTGAACCAGCCGAAGCCATGGGCCTCGGTCAGGTCGGAGACCATCAGCGGCAGCTGCCGGTCGAGCTGCAGCGCCTGCACGGCCGCCTCGAGGCCCGCATCGGGATGGCTCTCGAGCGTCAGGGCCAGAGCGGCGTCGGGATCGGCGCGGCAGGCCTGCCAGCCCCGCGCCTCGCCGCGCAGGAGCCCCACCAGCTCGGCGCGCCGCGAGGCGATGGCCTCGTCTGTCGCGATGTAGGTCTGGGAATGCAGGGCATAGCCGTGATCGGCCATCAGCATCGTGACGGCCTCGATGCCGCGCACCGCCATGGCGACCGGCAGGTCGGTGGCCCAGCAGAGCAGACAATCGACCTGACCCGCGAGCAGGGGCGCCGCGTCATATTGCGTGGGCACCACCTCGATCCCGGCCGCATCGATCCCGTTCAGCGCGCAGAGCGCCTTCAGCACCGGCATGTTGGCCAGCGCCATGCCGATCCGCTTGCCCGGCAGATCCGCGGGCGTGCGCACCGGATTGGCCGGCAGCGAGGCGATGGCGAACGGATTCTTCTGCATGGCGACGGCAAGGATGCGGAAGGGCGCGCCCTGCGCCACGGCCGCGGCGGTGTAGTCGGCGGCCGAGATCCCCACCAGTGCCTGACCGGAGACGACCGGCGGCTCGACCGGCGCATTCGGACCGCCGGGTTGCAGCGACACCTCCAGCCCTTCCTCGCGCCAGTAGCCGCGGGCCTGGGCCAGATAGCTGCCCGCGAACTGGACCGAATGGAGCCAGGACAGTTGCAGGGCCACCGCCGTCTGCGCCCGTGCCGCGCCGCCCGACAGGGCCAGCGCCGGGCCGAGCCCGCCCATGAGGCCCCGCAGCGCCAGTCCGCCCATCCCGAAGCCCAGCACGCCCCGCCTGTTCACCCGCACTGCGCCAATCTCCCGTCTGCCCCGTCGGTTCAACCCTAGGGCATTGCGCTGCGCGGACAAGTCCACCAGCCCCGGATCCGCCCGCAGGCGCTCACCGACCGCTCATGGGGGGCCGGAGAGGGCCTCGAGGAAGCGGTCGCGGAAGGCCTCCATCGGCAGGGCGGGCAGGGCCCGCGCCGGGATCAGGCCCTCGGTCCAGCCCCAGCCGTCGAAGGCGGCCAGAAGCTCGGGCGGGCCGATCAGATGGGCGGGCACGTCCCGCCCCTCGATGCCCGAGACGAAGGGCGCGGGCGGAT
The DNA here is from genome assembly GCF_001720585.1 of Cereibacter johrii. Lineage (GTDB taxonomy): Bacteria > Pseudomonadota > Alphaproteobacteria > Rhodobacterales > Rhodobacteraceae > Cereibacter_A > Cereibacter_A johrii. The sequence goes on from NZ_MABH01000216.1 coordinate 4,571, forward strand.
GATCGCCGAGGATCAGCGTCAAGGCACCCGCGCCCGACCGGGCCGCATGGGCCGTCGCCGTTCGCAGCGCATAGGCGAGCGACCGGCTGTAGGCGGCCCGCACCCGGTCGGGATCGCGCCAGACCACCTCGGGCGGATCGCCTGCCTTGGCCTGATCGTCGAAGATCCGCCCGTCGCCCACCGCCTCCCACGGCACCAGCCGCGGCTCGGGCACCCAGGGCGCGTGGCTCGAGAGGAGCACGATCTGCGCCACCCGCGACGCCTCGGGCCCGAGCCGGTCGAAGGCCGTCAAAGTGAACTGGTCCGGCATGGTGACCCAGTTGAAGGGCCGCCCCCGGTAGCCCAGCCCCTCGGCATCCAGAAGGCGCGAGAAGCCGAGCCGCTGGCCTTCGGGCCAGGCGCGGGTGATGCCGGGCATGACGGCCAGCGTGCTCCGCCCCGCGTCCTGCGCCAGCTCGAACAGGGTCTTGCGCGGGCTTGCGATCAGGGCGCGGTAGCGGATGGCGCCGTCGATCCGCAGGCCCGAGGCCAGCGTGGCGTGGGCGAGCCAGCTCTGCCCGCCCGCAACCGGCGAGCCGAGCCAGCCCGACCGCATGGCGAGGCTCTGCGCCGCGATCCCGGCCTCAGCCGCCCGCAGGAGGGCGGCATGGGAGGCATAGAGCGGATTGTCGAAGCTCGCCCGCCCGTAGCTTTCCACGAAGAGGATGCGAAGCTCCGCCTGCCCGAGACGCGCAAAGGCATCCGTGCGTCCGGCCCAGGGGTCGGTGCGGGCCGCCGCGCGGAAGGATGCGAGATCGGCGCGCGTCTGCCGGGCCGTCACGGTATGGTCCCAGACGAGCCGGGTGGTGAGGGCGGCGCCGGGCACGCGCTCGGGCCGCGCGAGATCTGCGGCCACCAGCGCAAG
>NZ_MABH01000217.1 GCF_001720585.1 Cereibacter johrii
GGGACGCGCGGGCCTCGAATGGCCGCGGCAGCCGGATCTGGCGCTGGCGCTGGCGGACGGGCTCCTGCGGCTGCCGGGTCTTGCGGCCCTGCGGCCCAACGTGCCCGCCGACAGCCACTTCCTCTATCTGCGCCATGTGCGGTTGAAGACGGTGCGGCGGGTGAAGGCCTCGGCCCTCGGCGCGCGGTTGCAGGGCCTGTGGCGCAGGCGGCGGGCGCGGCGCGAGCTGGCCAGCGCGCGGGCCGGATTGCAGGCGGGCAAGGGATGAGGGCGACCGGCACCTCGCGCGAAGGATGTCCGGCGGCGCCGGAAACGATGCATCTGCTCTTCTGCGCCGACCGGCCGTTCTTCCAGCATGCCGCGGTGGCGGCCGTGTCGGCCGCAAGCGCGACCCGCGGGCCGTTGCAGGTGCATCTTCTGACCTGCGACACCTGCCCCGAGGAGGAGGCGTGCTTCCGGGCCGCCCTCGCGCCCTTTGCCCATGTCGGGATCTCGATCCACCGGGTGCCGGCGGCCCGGCTCGAGGGGCTCTTCGTCGACCGGCACCTGAGCGCCGCGGCCTATCTGCGCTTCCTCGCCCCCGAGGTCCTGCCAAAGGCGGTGGAGAGGGTCCTCTACCTCGACTGCGACCTGATCGTGCTCGACGATGTGGCGCAGCTCCTGCGGCTGGATCTCGAAGGCAAGGCCGTTGCGGCGGCGCCCGATCTCGGATGGAAGGATGCAGCCCAGGGGGCGCGCTTCCGCACCCTCGGCATCCCGCTCGACCGGGCTTACGTCAATTCCGGCGTTCTGCTGATGGACCTCGGCCGGTGGCGCCGGGACGGGCTGTCGCAGAAGCTGTTCGACTATGTCGCGCGGCACGGCTCGCTGCTGCTGCGCCACGATCAGGACGCGCTCAATGCGGTGCTGGCGGAGGATATCCATCTTCTCGACCGGCGGTGGAACCTGCAGGTGTTGCTGCTGAGCCCCTGGGCGAAGCGGGCCCTGCCGGAGGATCGGCAGGCCACGGTCGCGGCCCGGCGCGATCCGGCAATCCTGCATTTCTCGACGGCGGAGAAGCCGTGGAACTTCCGGGTCTGGACGCGGCGGAGAGAGCTCTATTTCCGGTTCCGCGCGCGCACGCCCTGGAGCCGCGCCGTCCCCGAGGGGCTGACCGCCGCGCAGGCCTGGGAATATGATCTGGCGCGCAGGCTGCTGCGCATCGGCCTCGACCTCTATCTTGTGCGGGGCGCGGTCCTGCGCCTGCGCAAGATCCTTCTCGCGCAGGCCGATCGTGGGCGGGGCTGGCCGAGCGCCGCACGGAGGCTGATGAATCGATGAGCCGCATCCGCAGGGGCATTCTCTTCTCGGCCGCCGACAAATATGCGTCGCAGATCCTGAGCCTCGTGACGCTCGCGATCATGTCGCGGATCCTGACGCCGGCGGAGACCGGCCTCTATCTCATAGCCAACAGCCTGATCCTGCTCGCGGACAATTTCCGCGCCTTCGGGGTCGGGATCTATATCGTGCAGGAGCGCGAGCTGGACCGGCAGGCGGTGCGGGCGGGCTTCACCGTCACGCTCGTGATCTCCTACGGGATCGGTCTCGCGATCTGGCTGTCGGCCGAGCTTCTCGCTGCCTTCTACGACAATGGAGAGATCGCGCATCTGCTGCGGCTGGCGGCGCTGGCCTTCGCGGCAATTCCCTTCGGCGCGCCGATCCTCGCGCTCCTGCAGCGCGACCTCGCCTTCCCGACCCTCGCCGGGCTCAATGTGACGGCGGGCTTCGTGGGCTTCCTCGTCACCATCGGGCTCGGCTTCGCGGGCGTGGGGCCCGCGAGCTATGTCTGGGGCTATGTGGCGACCAGCGTCACGGTGGCGGTGCTGGCCTTCGCCCTGCGGCCCGAGCCCTGGATCTACCGGCCGACCCTCGCAGGCTCGCGCCGGGTGCTGGCCTTCGGCATGACCTGCTCGGCGGTGACGCTGCTCAACATGGCCTACGAGATGCTGCCGCGCCTCGCCTTCGGCAAGATCCTGGGCTTCGCCGCCGTCGGCCTCTACGGTCGGGCGCAGACCGTGTGCCAGCTGCCCGACCGGGTGATCGCCTCGGCGCTGCATCCGGTGGTGCTGCCCGCCATGGCCGCCGAGGTGCGCGCCGAGCGCGACCTGAAGCCCGCCTATCTGCGGGGCCTCACGCTCATGTCCTCGGTTCAGTGGCCTGCGCTGATCCTGCTCGCGCTGCTGGCCGATCCGGTGGTGCGGCTCCTCCTCGGCGCGCAATGGACCGAGGCCGCGCCGCTGGTGCGCATCGTCGCGCTGGGCAACATGGTGCTCGCCCCGGCCTTCCTGACCTTTCCCGTCCTCGTGGCCACCGGGCGCATCCGCGACACGCTGACCTCGAGCCTCATCAGCCTGCCGCCCGCCGCCGCCATCACCATCGGCTCGGCGCAGTTCGGGCTGACGGCGGTGGCCTGCAGCATCTTCGTCACCGCGCCCCTGATGATGTTCGTCTCGCTGGTCTTCGTGCGGCGCGCGATCGGCCTCGGCTGGGGCGAGATCTTCCTGAGCCTGCGGCCGAGCCTCGGGGTCGCGGCCGCCACCGCCGCCGTGCCGGCCTGCGTCGTGCTCCTGTCGCCGAACAGCCTCGACCTCCAGTGGGGCGAGGCGGCGCTGGCCCTGGCGGGAGGCGTGGCGGGCGGGCTGATCGCCCTTCTGGCGGGCCACCATCCCGCGCGGGACGAGCTCCTCGCGGTGGCGCGCATGGCGTCCCGCTTCCTCTCGCGGACAAGAATCAGCAGGAGCGAGACCTGAGCGAGGCTGCTTCCCGCCCCGGTTGACAGCCGGCAACCGCGCCTCCTCGGCGTGAGAACCTGTCGCAGCAGGGCCTCCGGCGCGCCATTTGCCACGGATCTGAGCAAAAGACTGCCCAATCGGCGGCCGGCTCCGGCAGGGTTCCGCGCCTGCGACCGTCACGGTCTGGCCCTGCAAAGAGGCGCAGGCTACATGCGTCGCCGGGATCGGAAGCTCTCACCGTGATGCTCTGCGGCCGGCGGAACGCGGGTCGCTCCTGCAGCGGGACGGGGGCGCCGGTCCGGCATGGAGCTCTGTGCGAGCCCATGTCGTTGCGTGTCTGTCAGGGGGGCATGAAGCCTTGCAGGTTGGGTTCGTCGCATGAAGCATGGCATTCGCGCAAGCGGACGGGCCGGTCCCGTTCCGCCGCAGCCCGGAGAGGCGGAGAGGCGCAGGCCATGGACGGCCGAGGCGCGGCTCACCCGACATCTGCGCACCGAAACCCCGAGCGACCGGATCTTCGCCGCATCCTGCGTCTGCGGACATCATGTGGTGAAGATCCTCGCGCATCTGCGGGCGCTTCTTGCAGCGATCCTCGCGGTCTTCCTGTCCATCCTCCGGTTGAGCCCCTGCGTGGCCCTGCCGTGACCTGACCGCGGCGCGCGCAAGGCCCTTCTCGTCCGTCCAACCCGAGCCCTGCCTGACCCGCGGGACATCCCGCTTGCGGGACCGGGCTTGGTTTGACTTCGAGACACAATCAAGAAGCGACTAAATCCATCCTTAACTCAGCCGTCGCAAGCATGAGCCGCAAGAAATGTGCGGCTACGGCGATGTGCCCTCCACCACAGGAGAGACTGATGACGACGTACTACGTCGCGACGAACGGCAACAACAACGGCAACGGCAGCTCGGGGTCGCCTTGGGCCAGCATCAACTTCGCAATGAGCCAGGACCTTCGCCCCGGGGATGAGGTGGTCGTGCGCGCGGGGACCTACCGCGAGTCCGTCACGATCGCCCACGGCGGCTCGGCGGCCGGCGATGTGACGCTCCGCTCCGAGGTCGAGGGCGGCGCCCTCATCCGCCCGCCGGCGGGCGCCTGGAACGGCATCTATGTCTGGGACAGCTATGTCACCATCGACGGGTTCGACATCGGCGGCGCGCCGGGCGACGGGATCGAGGGCAACGATGTCCACCATATCACCGTCCGCAACAACACGGTCCACGGCAGCGGCGAATCCGGCATCCAGTTCAACTGGTCCGAGTTCCTGAAGATCGAGGGCAACACCACCTACGACAATGCCAAGAGCGGGTGGTTCTCGGGCATCTCCGTCTACGAGAACCGGAACATCTCGGGCGACACCACGACCGAAGGCTACCGCACCATCATCCGCAACAACGTGTCCTACGACAACGTGACCTCGGGCGGCGCGCATACCGACGGCAACGGCATCATCATCGACGACTTCCAGAACGGCCAGACCACCGGCCATCCGAACTACACCTATCCGACGCTGGTCGAGAACAACCTCGTCTATGACAACGGCGGCAAGGGCATCGCCGTCCACTGGAGCGACAATGTCACGGTCCGCAACAACACGGCCTATCACAACAACCAGGACAATGCGAACGACGGCACCTGGCGCGGCGAGCTGAGCAACCAGGATTCGAACAACACGATCTGGGTGAACAACATCGCGGTGGCGGATCCTTCCGTCAATTCGAACAACACGGCCATCGGCTTCTACGGGGCGAACAAGGGCGTCGTCTGGGCCAACAACCTGACCTATAACGGGCGCGCGGGCGATGCCTCGCTCAAGCTCGAGGGCGGCAACAATCCCGCGCCGACGGCGGCCAACGGCAACCTCTTGGGCGTCAACCCCGGCTTCGCCAATCCCGGGGCAGGCGATTTCACCCTGACCTCCGGGTCGAAGGCGGTGGATGCGGGCACGACCAAATACGGTCTCGCGACCACGGATCTCGACGGCGACGGGCGTGTTCAGGGCGTGGTCGACCTCGGGGCCTTCGAATGGGGATCCGGATCCGGCTCGGGCCCGCAACCGCAGCCCAACGCCGCTCCGGTGGCCAATGACGACACCGGCCTCTCGACCACCTCGGGGGTCGCGCTGTCCATCGCCACCTCGCGGCTTCTGTCGAACGACACGGACGCCAACGGCGACAGCCTCTCGATCGCGTCGGTGGGCTCGGCCACGCACGGCACGGTCAAGCTCAACACCAACGGCACGGTGACCTTCACGCCCGAGGCCGGCTACAAGGGGGCGGCAACCTTCTCCTACACCGTCTCCGACGGCAAGGGCGGCAGCGACGCGGCTCTGGTCACGCTCGACATCAAGGCTCCGCCGGTCGTCACGCCCACGAACACCGCGCCCGATGCCCGGAACGATGCAGGCTTCAGCACCGTCACCGGCAAGCCGGTCTCGATCAAGCTGGCGGACCTGCTGAAGAACGACGTCGATGCCAATGGCGACAGACTGACGGTCACCGGGGTCGGTTCGGCCAGCCACGGCACCGTCAAGCTCAACACGGACGGCACGGTGACCTTCACTCCGGAAGCCGGCTACAAGGGGGCGGCGAGCTTCACCTACGATGTCTCCGACGGCAAGGGCGGCACCGACCGGGCCAATGTGGCCATCGACGTGGCTGCGGCGCCGGTGGCGGAGGATCCCACCACCTACAGCTTCTGGAACGGCGCCGCCCAACCGAAGGTGGCCTCGTTCCGGGACTACCACGCCGTCGAGCTCGGGATGAAGTTCGTGGCGGATGTGCCCTCCGAGATGGAGGCCATGCGCATCTATGTGGGCTCGCGCTACAATGGCATCGAATCCGTCACGCTGCGGACGGCCGACGGCAAGGTCGTGGCGACGCAGTCGGTGGACGGGCTGACCGGCACCGGATGGCAGGAGATCGCCTTCGATACGCCGGTCCAGCTTCAGGCGGGGCAGACCTACGTCGCCTCCTACTTCACCTCGACCGGGCGCTACTCCTACAGCGACTACTATTTCACCAAGGCCAAGGATGCGGGCCCGATCTCGGTCGGGGCGAACGCGGGCGTCTTCTCCTACGCCGACAAGAGCACCCTGCCCACGTCGAGCTACCACGGGAACAACTACTGGATCGACGTGGTGGTGGATCCGATCGAGGGCGGCACGACGCCGAAGTCGGGCGGAGCGGCAGGCAGCACGGCGCCGCAGTTCCTCGAATCCGCGAATTCGGTGATCGGCGAATCCGGGGTGGTGAAGGTGGATCAGGCGACGGCCGACGGCTGGCACAGCGTCCGCTTCGCCGAAGCGCTCGACTCTCCCTCCGTCGTCATGAGCGCCATGTCGGGCGGCGACGAGGCCTTCACGGTGCGCGTCCGCAATGTGACCGACAAGGGCTTCCAGTATCAGATCGACGAGTGGGACCATCAGGACGGTCGCCACGGCGTCGAGACGCTGGGCTGGATGGCGGTCGAGAGCGGCGTGCACCAGCTGGCCGACGGCCGGACCATCGCCGCGGGCAGCGGCTCGGCTTCGGGCGCGGCGGGCCGGATCGACTTCGGCGACCACAGCTTCAAGAAGGCGCCCGTCGTCTTCGCGCAGGTGACGGGCGACCGGAACGCTTTTGCGGTCAATGACCGGATCGAGAAGGTGGGCGCCGAAGGCTTCGGCCTCCGGCTGGAGCAGCAGGAGGCCCGGGCGGGCGCCATCGTGAACGAGTCGGTGGCCTGGATCGCCGTCGACCGCGGCGCGGCGGGCGAAGGCACGCCCCTCGCCGGCACGACCGGCACCGGCGTGACGCACCAGCCGCATGCGCTGGATCTGGGCGCAGCCTTCGCGGGCGAGGAGTTCGTGTTCCTCACCGACATGCAGACCCGCAACGGGACGGACAGCGCAACGGTCGGCGTCACCGACCTCTCGGACGACCTGGCCACGATCCTGATCGCCGAGGAAACCTCGCGCGACGCAGAGACCCGGCATGTGGCCGAGGACGTGGGCTATCTCGGCCTCCAGATCGGCCAGATCCTCGGGCACGAGGCCAACGACCTGCTGATCGCCTGATCCGCAGATCTCCGTCGGGGCGGCTGCGCGCCGCCCCGACAACCCTGCCCGCGACGGGGCGGCCGCGCGCCGCCCCGACGACCCTGCCCGCGACGGGGCAGACCGAGGCGCCCCGCCTGCGGCTGGACGCCGCCCTCCGGATCTCTTTCCGACAATTTGCAATTCCGCCGAAAGGGGAAGGCGCACGCCTCTCCCCTCTGTCGTTTGTGATGAAGGGCGATGGCCGATTGGCCGGGTTCTCCGGCAAGCCCGAACGGATACACTGAACCCAGTTCATTCGCCCATGGCTTTTCAATCTGGCTCCAGCCCGTCGTTCGGAGGAGTGATCTTTGCCGATCAGGAATTGTGACATTGCCCCCGACGCCAAGGTCTTCCAGCCCGACCTTGTCAATCTCTACGGGTGCCGCATCGGGTCCGAGACCCGGATAGGTCCCTTCGTCGAGATCCAGAGCGGCTGCACGGTGGGTGCCCGCTGCAAGATCTCGTCGCACAGCTTCCTGTGCGAGGGCGTGACCCTCGAGGACGAGGTTTTCGTGGGCCACGGCGTCATGTTTACCAACGACATCTTCCCCGAGAGCACCAATCCCGACGGCAGCCTGAAGTCGGGCGACGACTGGAGCTGCGCGCCCGTCCTCGTGCGCCGCGGCGCCTCGCTCGGCTCGAACGCCACCATCCTCGGCGGCGTCACCATCGGCGCGGGCGCCCTCGTGGGTGCCGGGGCGGTCGTGACGCGGGACGTGCCGGACCATGCCATCGTCGTGGGCGTGCCCGCCCGCGTCATCGGCGACGTGCGCGACCGGAAGGCCGCCGGGGCCGCGGAAACAACCATTGCCACTCTTGCGAGGTCGAGATGATCGGAATCGGAATTGCGGGTTACGGATATTGGGGCCCCAACCTCGCGCGGGCGGTGGCCGACACGGGCGCGGCCCGGGTCGAGATGGTGGCCGACATGTCGGAGGCCGCCCGCGGGCGGGCGGCGCTGCGCCATCCGTCGGCGCGGCTGACGGGCGACCTTCTCGAGATGATCCAGGATCCGAAGGTCGATGCGGTGATGATCGCGACGCCGGTCCATACCCACTACGAGCTCGCGATGGCGGCGCTGCGGGCGGGCAAGCATGTGCTTGTCGAGAAGCCGCTGACCGACTGCCCGGTCAAGGCCGCGCGGCTGGTCGAGGAGGCCGCGCGCCGCGGCCTCACGCTGATGGTCGATCATACCTTCATCTATACAGGCGCGGTGCAGACGATCTCGGATCTCGTGGGCCGCGGCGAGCTGGGGGATATCTACTATTACGACTCGACCCGGGTGAACCTCGGGCTGTTCCAGAGCGACGTGAACGTGATCTGGGACCTCGCGGTGCATGATTTCGCGATCATGGACCATCTGATCCCCTCGCGCCCGGTGGCGATCTCGGCCAGCGCCGCGAGCTTCGTCTCGAACAGCCCCGAGAACATGGCCCACCTCACCGTCTATTACGAGTGCGGCGCCATGGCCCATCTGAACGTCAACTGGCTCGCCCCGGTGAAGATCCGCCAGACGCTGATCGGCGGCAGCCGCAAGATGGTGATCTACGACGACATGCAGACCAGCGAGAAGGTCAAGATCTACGACCGCGGCGCGAGCCGGAAGCCCGGCACCTACGAGCATCTCGTGTCCTACCGGCTGGGCGACATGTATGCGCCCGCCCTGTCCAGCAAGGAAGCGCTGCTCGGCATGGCGCAGGAGTTCCTGCGCTGCATCGAAACCGGCGCCGTGCCGCTCACCGACGGCCGCAACGGACAGCGCGTCGTGGAAATGCTGGCTGCGGCCTCGCGCTCGACCGAGATGCGCGGCCATCCCGTTGATCTCGTCGGACTGAAGGTGGCGTCATGATCCCGTTGCTCGACCTCAAGCGGCAATATGCCGTCCTCGGCCCCGAGATCGAGGAGCGCGTCTGTGCCGTCCTGCGCAGCGGCGGCTATGTGCTGGGCCGCCCTGTCGAGGCCTTCGAGGAGGCCTTCGCGCGCTACTGCGGAACCCGCGAGGCGATTGCGGTGAACACCGGCACCTCGGCGCTGCATCTGGCGCTGCTCGCGCTGGGCATCGGCCCCGGGGATGAGGTCATCACCGTGCCCACCACCTTCGTGGCGACGGTGGCGGCGATCCTCTATGCCGGGGCACGTCCGGTGCTGGTCGATGTCGATCCCCGGACGCTGACGATGGATCCGGCCCGGATCGAGGCCGCGATCACGCCCCGCACCAAGGCGATCATGCCGGTCCATTTCCACGGCCGGCTGGCGGACATGGAGGGGATCCTCGCGGTGGCGCGCGCCCATGGGCTGCGCGTGGTCGAGGATGCGGCCCAGGCCCATGGCGCCGAGCGCGGCGGGCTGCGGGCGGGCGCCTTCGGCGACATCGGCTGCTTCAGCTTCTATCCGGGCAAGAACCTCGGGGCGGCGGGCGAGGGCGGCGCGGTGGCGACGAACGATCCCGACCTCGCGGCCCGGGTGCGCCAGCTGCGCGACTGGGGTCAGAGCGAGCGCTATGTCCATACGATGAAGGGCTTCAACTTCCGCATGGATGCGATCCAGGGCGCGGTGCTGGGTGTGAAGCTGCCCCATCTCGACGGCTGGAACGCGGCGCGGCGGCGGGTGGCGAATGCCTACGAGGCCGGTCTGGCGGACGGGCTTGTGCGGGCGGCGGGGCCTTTCGGCGCGGATCACGTCTGCCATGTCTATGCGCTCGAGACCGCGGATCGCCCGGGCCTGATGGCGGCGCTCGCGGCGGCGGGCGTGGGCTGTGGCATCCATTATCCGGTGCCGGTCCATCTCCAGCCCGCCTATGCCGATCTCGGCTACGGGGCGGGAAGCTTCCCGATTGCGGAACGCTATGCCACGCGCACCCTCTCGCTGCCGATCTTCCCCGAGATGACCGACGAGGAGATCGGCCGCGTGATCGAGGCGGTGAATGCCCATGTTGCGCCCGAAGCGGCGCCCGAAGCCAAGGAGTTCGCGCTGTGACCGAGAGTTCCAGCCTCGCCGGAAAACGCATCCTCGTGACGGGCGGCAGCGGCTTCGTGGGGTCGCATATCGTCGACCTGCTGCTGCGCGAGGGCTGCGCCGAGGTGGCCGTGATCGACAACATGGTGCGCGGCCGGCCCGAGAATCTTGCCGGGGCGCTGGGCGATCCGCGCCTCAGGCTCGTGACCGGCGACATCCGCGACCGGGCGCTGATGGAGAGCCTCGTCGAGGGCCGCGACATCGTGTTCCATCAGGCGGCGCTGCGCATCACCCATTGCGCGGCCGAGCCGGACGAGGCCATGTCGGTCATGGTGCAGGCGACCTACGACCTGCTGCAGGACTGCGTGCGCCACAAGGTGGGCAAGGTGGTCATGGCCTCCTCGGCCTCGATCTACGGCCTCGCGCCGCATTTCCCGACGCCCGAGAGCGATCCGCCCTACGACAACCGCACCCTCTATGGCGCGGCCAAGAGCTTCGGCGAGGGGCTCCTGCGGTCCTTCAACGACATGTACGGGCTGAACTACGTCGCGCTGCGCTATTTCAACGTCTACGGGCCGCGGATGGACCTGCACGGGCGCTACACCGAGGTGATGGTGCGCTGGATGGAGCGTCTGGCGCGGGGCGAGGCGCCCATCGTGTTCGGCGACGGGCTGCAGACGATGGACATGATCGACGTGCGCGACGTGGCGCGGGCCAACATCCTTGCGGCGAAGGCGGCGGCGACCGACACGGTCTTCAACATCGGCAGCGGCACCGAGACCTCGCTCCTGCAGCTCGCCCGGCTTCTGGGCGAGGGGATGGGGCGGCCGGATCTCGTGCCGGAACATGCGCCTGAACGGTCGGTCAATCCGGTGCCGCGGCGGCTCGCCTCGGTCTCGGCCGCGGCCGAGCAGCTGGGCTTCACCGCCGCCATCCCGCCCGAGCGCGGGCTGCGCGACCTGATCGCCTGGTGGCGCGGCGAGACCGCTCCGGTGCATGAGGCCGCCGAATGATCCCGATCGCAAAGCCGCTGGTCGGCGAGGAAGAGGGCGAGGCCGCGCGGGCGGCTGTCCTGTCGGGCTGGGTGTCGCAGGGGCCGCAGGTGGCGGCCTTCGAGGCGGAATTCGCGGCCTTCGTCGGCGCGGATCATGCCTGCGCCGTCTCGAACTGCACGACGGCGCTGCATCTGGCGCTGCTCGCGGTGGGGGTGGGGCCGGGCGACGAGGTGGTGACGGTCAGCCATTCCTTCATCGCGGGCGCCAATGCGATCCGCCAGTGCGGCGGGGTGCCGGTCTTCGTCGATATCGAGGCGGGCGGCTACAATATCGACCCGGTGTCGGTGGCCGCGGCGCTGACCCCGCGCACGCGCGCCATCCTCTGCGTCCACCAGATCGGGATGCCCTGCGACATGGAGGCGATCCTCAGGATCGCCCGTGCGGCCGGCGTGGCGGTGGTCGAGGATGCGGCCTGCGGCATCGGCTCGGAGATCCGGGTGGGCGAGGTCTGGCAGCGCATCGGGCGGCCGATGGGCGACGTGGTCTGCTTCTCCTTCCATCCGCGCAAGGTCATCACGACCGGCGAGGGCGGGATGCTGACCACGAACAGCGCCGAGCACGACGCCCGGTTCCGCCTCTGGCGCCAGCATGGCATGTCGGTCTCGGACCGCGCCCGTCATGCGAGCGCGACCGTGATCTTCGAGGATTACCCCGTCCGCGGCTACAATTACCGGATGACCGACATGCAGGCGGCCATCGGCCGGGTGCAGCTGACGCGGCTGCCCGGGATCGTGGCGCGGCGGAGGGAGCTCGCACGGCGCTACGATGCCGCTTTGGCCGGGATCGAGGGCGTGACCCCGCCGCACGAGCCGGAGTGGGCGCGCTCGAACTGGCAGAGCTACTGCATCCGTCTGGGCGAGGGGGTCGAGCAGGTTCCGGTGATGCAGGCGATGCTCGATGCGGGCGTGGCCACGCGGCGCGGCATCATGAACATGCATCAGGAGGCGGCGCAGGCCGATGTGCCGCGCCCGCATCCGCTGATCCGGTCCGAGGCGGCGCGCGACCGCTGCATCCTCCTGCCGCTCTATGCGCAGATGACCGAGGAGGAGCAGGATCGGGTGATCGCCGCCCTGCGGGCCGCGCTCGACACCCCCCGCCGCGTCCGGTCGAACGAGACCCGGTCGCTGGAAACCGATACGGCTGCCTGACCCTGGCCGCGCCCTCCGGGGCGCGGCTTCTTTTCTCTCAGTTCCGACCTTTCACGGCCCGCGGCCCCGGTGGCCTGCGGGCTCTGCTCATGTGGGAGCGCGCACCGCGCCGTCCGCGGGTGGCTGCCGTGGCGTCCCGTTCCCGCAGGCTCGCCCGGCCCTCGCAGGATGAAGCGCCTTCTCACCGGCTCTGCCGGGCGCGATCTCGACGGTCTGAGGGAAGGTGGGGTTTTCACCGACCGGTCCCTGAGCCAGATGCCCGCGAAGTCCAGCAGGTGACGCACGACATCTCGGGGATGCTGCCCAGGCGCGGCCCGGCCCTCTCTCCCGCCGGCGCGTTGGGGCACGTCTGCCGGCAGGATGTGGCGCGTGGCCACGGCCGCCCTCCCATCCGTGCGCCGCAAGCCGTTCGACTCCTGATCCGTCAGGGCCGTCCACTTGCGTCTTGCCCGCGCCCTGGGGTCGATGGCGGTCCGGCCTCTCCCGCACACGACGCACAGCCGGACGGGCACGTCCCACCCGTGCCGCCGGCGTTCCATCGCAGGTAGGAAAGGGATCAGTGCTGCCAGGGGGCAGAGGCGGAGGCAGCGCCGACAGTCCCGTTGGACCATGGGGCTGCCATGGCAAGGTCTCGCGCTGGAGCCTGAGAGGGCGGCCTCGGACCTGCGGCCCCCATGCAGTCGGTCGACAGGTCGGCCGGAACGGGCTCGGGCCTCTGCCGCCCGTGGGAGCGGCAGGGGCTGCCGGTGGCTTCAGCGCGCCCGGCCTGCGCCGCGGTGGAAGCTGCTCAGGGTCCGGGCGAGCGGGCCGCCGTCGCGGAAGCCATAGAGGGCCTGCCGTTTCAGGTTCACCCGGTTGATGACCGCGAAGACATCGCCCTCGCGTCCGAGCGTCAGCCGCTGGACCGCCGCCTCGACCGCATCGGGATCCGTCCGGCCCCATTCGACGACAAGGAGCGCCGTCTCGACCAGATCGGCCAGGCTCGCCGTATCGGCGGTGGCGAGCGCGGGCGGCGTGTCGAGGATCACGATCTGGCCGGCGTCGCGGGCCATCTGAAGCAGCGCCATCATCTTCTGCCGGTCGAGGCGGGCCGCGCCGAGCTGGCTGCCGCAGGGCACGAGGTCGATGCCCGGGGCCACCTCGTGGCGGATCACCTCGGCCAGCGACTGCGCGCCCCGGAGGTAATCCGAGAGCCCGAACCCCGGCTCCTGCCCGAAGAGCCGGTGCATGTTGCCCTGCCGCAGATCCGCATCCACCAGCAGGACCTTCTGGCCCGAGGCCGCCATCTCGGCCGCGAGAGCGGCGGCGACGGTGGTCTTGCCCTCGCCCGGCAGGGCGGAACTCACGAGGATGTTGCCCAGATGCTGCCGCCGGGCGTGACCGAGGCTGATGACCACCGCGCGGACCGCATCGGCGAACACGCCTTCGGGCTGCCACCATCCGAGCGGACCGGTCGGCGCGCCGCGGGTGCGGGGCAGTTGCGGCACGATCCCCGTCGGCACCACGCGGCGGATGCGACGCAGATGCTCGGCGCTGCGGACCTTGGTGTCGAGGATCTCGAGCGCGAAGACGGCCGTCACCGCCGCGATGGCGCTGCCGATCATGGCGGCCACGAGGTAGAAGGCCTTGCCGCGCCCGTCCGCGTTCAGCGGCACCGAGGCGGGCGTCAGCACCGAAACCTCCGTCACGTTCTGCCGCGAATTGGAGAGGAGGAGCCGCTGCTGCTGCAGCGCCGCCGCCAGCGCAAGCTGTTCCTGGCTCGCCTCGTTCTCGAGACGGGCGAGCTCGGCCTGCGCCTCCTTCTGCCGGGCGAGCGTGTCGCGCGCCTTCTCGAGCTCCTCGAGGTTCGCGGCCTCCTCCGCCTTCAGCGAGGAGATGCGCCGTGTGAGGGCCAGGATCTCGGACGAGACCTCGAAGCGCATCTGGCTCTCGATCTCGGCAATCCGCTCGCGGACGTCGCGGACCTTCGAATGGTTCTCGCCGAACTGGGTCTGGAGCCGCTCCAGCTCCGCCCGCGCCGTCTCGAGCTGGATGCCGAGCTGCGGCTTGGCCTCGGGCCCGCTGTCGCCGGACGGACCGACCAGAACGCCATCGGCCTTCAGATCCTCGAGGCTGCGCTCGGCCGCTCCGATGTCGTGGCGGATGGCGATGCGCCGCTCGCTGAGGCTCGCGATGGCGGTGTCGATGCCGAGGGCGCTCGGCGAGGAGAGGTCGGGCTGGTTCCGCCGGGTCGCCACCGCCTCGAGCGCCGCGTTGAGCCGGTTGCTCTGCTCTTCGATCCGCACCGCGAGCCACCGCAGGTTCGCCTCGAGCTCGCCCTGATGCTGGCGCTCGCGCGCCTGCAGGTAGGTGCGGATGACCGCGTTGGGCACCGCCGCCGCGATCGACGCATCCTCCGAGCTGAAGCCGATGTTGACCACGTCGGAGTTGCCCTTCTGGAAGACGGTGAGCCGCGCCATATAGGCCGGGATGACGAGCCGCAGGTCGTCGCGCCGGGTGGCGCGCGCGGGCGGATCGGCGTTGAACCAGCTCCGCACGGCGCTGATCGCCTTGCCCGACAGCGAAGGCTCGCGCAGGGCGGCGTTGAATTCCGGCAGCTTGTCGAGGCCGACCTCGCGGATGACCTGTGCGCTGATGTCGCGCGAGACGAACCGCTCGATCTCGGTGCTGAGGTTCAGCGGCTTCTGGTCGGGCCCGTCGACCGCCCCGAGGCCCGCGCTCGGCGGATCGCGCATCAGCACCCGCGCCTGCGCGGTGAAGTTGCGCTTCATGTCGAGGATCGGCCCTGTCAGGAGGGCCATCAGCCCCACGAAGACCAAGGCCGCCACCGGCAGCCTGCGGCGGATGATGCGGAACAGCGCCTGAACGTCGAGCCATTCCTCCTGGGCCGGCGCGGGCACCGGCAGCGGGATCGGCGTCGGCTGCGAGCGAAGCGCCAACGCGACTTTCTGAGCCTGACTCACGGTCGTTGTCCTTCCCCTGCGGAGCCGGGAGCGCGCTCGGCTCCGATCGCCGCATACAGACGATCGAGCTGCCGCCCGTAGGCCGCCATGCTGAAATCAGATAGGAACCTCGCCCGGGCGCGCGCGCCGAGGGCGCGGCGCAGGTCGGGCGCGCCGAGAAGCCGGTCGAGCGCCTCGGCCAGCGCCTGCACGTCGCCGGGCGGCACGAAGAGCCCGCTGTCGCCGTCGCGCAGCACCTCGGGATGCGAGCCGACGGGCGTGGTCACGACGGCGAGACCGTGGGCCATGCCTTCCAGCACCGCCATCGACATGCCTTCGGCGTGCGAGGGCAGCACGAGGATATCGGCCTGCCGGCACAGGGCCTCGGTGGACGGGCGGTCGAGCCAGCCCGGCATCTCGATCCGGTCGGCGAGACCGAGGGTCTCGGCCTGACGCCGGTAGTCCTCGACCGGGCCGTCGCCCGCCAGCACCGCGCGCCAGGAAAGCGAGGCCATGCCCGGCCGGGCCAGCGCCTGCAGCAGCTCGGGCACGCCCTTGCGCTCGCTCAAGCGGCCGAGAAAGAGGATGCAGGGCGGCCCCGGCGGCGGGGCGGACCGCTCTCCCGGATCGGGCACCGCATTGTGCAGGACCACGACGCGGTGGGGATCGGCCTGCAGCCGGTGCACCGCGAGGCGCCGGTCCGGGTCGCCCAGCACCACCGCCGCGTCGGCGCCGGCGAACATGGCGCGCACCAGACTCCGCTGCCAGCCAGGCCGCGCCTCGTAGTCGGCGGCATAATGGTAATCGTGCAGATGCAGCACATGGCGGCACCCGAGGGTCCGCGCCCAGCCGCAGAGCAGGATCTTGCGCACCGTGCTGCCGCGTCCGGCCATGTGGATATGGGCGATCCGGTCGGGCGCCGTCAGCCGGTCGAGCGCCATGCGTCCCATCGCGCCCGCGAACCGCAGGGCGGAACGGGGAGAGAGGCGCTCTCCGCGGGTGTCGGTGACGAGATGCCGCTCGCCGCGCCGCGCCGCCTCATCGACCACATAGCCGATCAGTCGGCCGATGCCGCCGCCATGCTCGCGCCCGCCCGGCCCGTAGTGGCGGGCGATGACCGGATCACCCTGCATCGGCGTGCCTCTCCGCGGGGCTCCGGGCGATCTGGCGGTAGAGCGCCGCGGCACGGGCGCCGACGGCCTCGGGCCGGTTGTCGCCCTCGGCGAAGGCGCGGGCCTGTTGGCTCAGGAAGGCGCGCATCCCGGGCTGCCGCGCGAGGCGCTCCAGCGCATCGGCGAAGGCGTGCGGATCGTCGGGCGGCACCACCAGCCCGAGGCCGCGTCCGCGCACGGTGCGGCCGAGTTCGCCCACGTCGGTTGCCACCACCGGCTTGCCGAAGGTGCCCGCCACATGCAGCACGCCGCTCTGCGAGGCCTCGGAATAGGGCAGCGCCACCACATCCGCCTCGAGAAAGAGCCGGGCCACCTCCTCGTCCTCGATGAAGCGGTTGCGGATGTCGTAGCAGGCGGGCCGGCCCATCTCGGAGGCGAGGCTCTGCGGATCGTCTCCGCGTCCGGCCACGATCACCCGCAGGTCGGGCAGCCGGTCGCGCAGCAGCGCCTCGGCGCGCACCAGCGTGCCGAAGCCCTTGTAGGCATAGATCCGGCCGAAGAGCAGCACGGTGAAGGGCCTGCGCCCCTCGGGCGGGGTCAGGCCCGCGCGACGGGCCAGTGCGGCATAGCGCGGGATGGCGGGATGCGAGATCGCATGGACCCGACTGGCGGGCTTGCCGAAGCGCGCCATCGCGGCGGATTTCAGCGCCTCGCCATGAACGAAGAGATGGTCCGACTGCCGCGCCATCAGCGAGGTGGACCAGGGCGGCAAGACGGCCGTCTCGCGGTCGCCGGGATGGATCTGCACGTCGTGGACGGTGGTGACGAGCGGCACGCGGCGCCAGAGCGGCGCCGCCAGATTGAGCCAGAGCGTGTTGTTCGACAGCAGATGGACGAGGGACGGACGCTCGCGCCACAGGAGCCGCGAGAGCGTGGCGAGAAGCCCGAGGTTTCCGAGGCTGCGGTGACGCGGCCAGTCGAGGAGGCGCAGATCCACCTCGGGCGCGACCCACTGGGCGAGGCGGCCGTACTGGCGCTCGGGCACGCAGAGCATCACCGGATGATGCGCGGCAAGGCCGTTGGCATAGGAGATCGTGTAATCCTCGAGCTCCGTCACGAGCAGCATGGCAGGGCCGGGCCGCCGCATCGGGCCGGACCTTCGCGCCGCGGCGAAGGCGGGGTCCGTGGACCGGGGATCGGGGCCGGTGTCCATCATTGGCCGAGCTCCGCCGTCTTCGTGTCCACAAGGGTGCGGTAGCTCACCTCCAGCACGTCGCCCGGCCGGAGCGGGGTGCTCATCTCGGCCACCACCGTCTCCTCGCGTCCGTCCGTGTCGCGGTGGATGCGCAGCACCGGCTCGACCTCTTCCAGCCGGTTCGCGTCGGTCAGCGAGATGCCCTTGGCGAGGATCTGCGACGTCAGAAGTTCGGCCTCCTGCTCGAGCTTGGTGCGTTCGATCACCGCGTCGCGCAGGTCGCTCTCGAGCTTGACCTTCCGCTTCCGGTCGGTGGCCGCCAGTTCGTAGGCCAGCGTCTCCTTGTCCTGCTGCGACCGGGCGATGTAGGCCTTGAGTTCGAGGATGTCCCGGCCCAGCCGGGCCTCCTCGCGTTCCAGCGCACTGAGCCGGGTGAGCGGCATGGCGCCCTTCTCGGCCAGAGCGCGGGCCGAACTCACCTCCTTCTGCTGCAGCGTCCGTTCCCGCTCCAGATACCTGGCCTGCTCCTGAAGCACGCCGAGCAGGAAGTCGGTGAGGCCCAGCAGATCCTTCATGTGGACCTGCTCCTTGTCGTGCAGATCGAGGCTGCCCGCGAGAAGCCCCCGGTCGAGGCTCTGGATCTCGTTGGCCGAGGCGGGCGGCACGGCCGGATCGGCCGCGGTCTCTGCCGGGACGTCGCGCCTGCCGTCGAGCTCGGCCTTGAGCCGCCCGATCCGGCTCTGCACCTCGAGCATGGCGAAAGAGCTCGCGCGCCATTGGGCATTGAGCTTCATCAGTTCCTCGGGCGGAACGCCGTTCGTCTCTTCCGAGCGCGCGAGGCCCCCGGCCAGAGCCACCGCCTTGCGCACCGTCAGGCCGGGCTCGTAGGCGACCGCTCCGGGGGCCGCCACGACGCCATCGACATAGATGCGCCGGTAGGCCGCGAATTCGACGATCACGGTCGGCTCGAGAATGATGTCCTGCGCCCTGAGCGCGCCTTCCACCGCCTCGCGCACCTGATCGAGATCGAGGCCCGCGACCGCAATGCTGCCGAGGCGCGGCAGCATGATCCGGCCCGAGGCATCCACCCGCGCCTCGCGGTCGAGCGTCGTATCCTCGAGAACCGAGACCGCCAGCACGTCGCCGCTCTGGGCGAGAAGCGGCGGATCCGCCTCGGCGCCGGCATCGCGGGGCCCGAAGGTGCAGGCGAGAAGCAGGGCGAGGGTCGCCGCGGCCGCGCGCCAGCCCGGGAAGCCGGTCCTGCCGGAGGCGGCGGCCCTCCGCCCTCCGCGCGGCTTCGCAGAATCGGCCAGCAGGCACGTCGCTGACAAAATTGTCTGTGCGCTCAACCGAATACTCCCTGAATCAAAAACCGTTCGTGAAATCACTTCCTGTCGCGATGATCGGACGGACAGCCTCGAAACCGAAGCCATCCAATCGGCTCAGCCCGGGGAGGAGGGCTCAGCCCTTCGCCGTATCGCGATGTCGAACGGCGGAAGGCCTCTGTCTCTTTGCATGGGTCGCGACGACGATGCGTCAGGTTCCCAAGCCCGCCCCGGGGGTGCGATCACGGTCCCATAGAGACGGATGGCTTTTCATCAGGGGGTCCGGGGTCGCCGATGCGTTCTTCGTCGGGCAGGAGCGAGGGACGGGACCGGTCCACCGGGCGGGCCGCGGCATGACCGGCGCCGCTCTGGGCAAACCGCTCGGGCTGCAGGTCGAGTGGCGCACGCTCGAGATCGTGGCGGTGCTTCTCGCGCTGATGATCCAGACCGGCGCGGTGTCGGTCCTCCTGCTCGAGTCGGACGGCGGTCTCGGATCGGGCCCGCGGATGATCCTGCGGGCCATGGCGCTGCCGGGCTATGCGGTCACCCTCGTCATCCTCGCGCGCTACCACGTCCCGTTCCTCGCGCTGGTCCGGCAGAACCTGCCGATGGCCCTGTTCCTCGTCCTTCCGTTCCTCTCGGCCTTCTGGTCGATCGGTCCCTCGATCACCCTGCGCCGGGCCGTCGCCATCTTCTTCTCGATCCTGATGTGCTACGTCCTTGCCATCCGCTTCACGCCGCGGCAGTTCCTCGTGCTCTCGACGCTGGTGATCGCGGCGACCCTGATCCTCAGCCTCCTTGCCATCGTGGCGCTGCCGGGCCTCGCTTTCATGCCGCATGGCCCCGAGCTGCGCGGGGTCTTCGTCCACAAGAACGTGCTGGGCTGGTATGCGGCCTTCGGGCTGCTGCTGTCGGCCGCGCTGGGCGCCGACCGCACGCTCGGGCTGCGGCCCTTCGCGATCGCGGTCTTCGTCGCGGCGCTGGTCTGCCTGCTGCTCTCGCAGTCGGGCACGGCGCTCGTCACCGCGGCGCTGGCGGTGGCCTTCACGGTCTTCTATGCGCTCCTGAGCCGGGCGCGCCCGCTCGGGCGCAGCTTTCTCACCCTGCTCGTGCTGCAGTCGACGGTCCTGTTTGCGGCCAGCGTGAACTCCTTCGTGCCCGCGCTGCTGGAAGGCATGGGCAAGGACGCCACCCTGACCGGGCGCGTGCCGCTGTGGGATCTGGTGGATCAGGCCATTCTGCGCCGGCCCGTGCTGGGCTACGGCTATCAGGCCTTCTGGAGCGAGGGCAGCGGCGAGGCCTGGGTGATCTGGACCAAGCTGGTCTGGATGGCGCCGCACGCCCACAACGGCTACCGCGACACGCTGCTGAGCCTCGGGCTCGTGGGGCTGGCCCTCCTCCTCGTCGTGATCGTGCGCGCCCTCCGGCAGGGCGCGGCCCTTCTGCCGCGCGAGCCTTCCGAGCCCTGGCTCGTGCTCAATGTCCTCGTGGCCGTCTTCCTCGTGATGAACATGACCGAGAGCCTGCTCCTGCAGCAGAACAACTTCCTCTTCATCCTGTTCGTCACGGCGGCCCTCATGTTCTCTAGACGGGAGACGCCGACATGACGTTCGACCTGCACGAGGCCGGTCCTGCCCCGGCCGCACCGCGGTCCTGGAAGGATCTGGTGCCCTCTTCCTTCCGTCTCGCGCAGCGGGCCTGGCGCTCGTGGCTGCGGGGCGAGCCCGAGCTGCATCTGGTGCCCGGCCTCTGCGATCCGGCGCGATGGTCGCTCGATGTGGGGGCCAACAACGGGGTCTATTCCTTTCACATGGCGCGGGCCTCGGCGGGGGTGATGGCCTTCGAGCCGCAGCCGCGGCATGTCCGGTTCCTGCGGCAGGCGCTGGGGGCGCCTGTCCGGGTGGAACAGGTGGCGCTGTCGGACGCGGCGGGCGAGGTGCGGCTGCGGGTGCCCCGCGCGCGCATGGAGGACGGGCGCGCGACCATCGAGCCCGCGAACCGGCTGGCGGGCTTCGACTGCGACGAGATCCGGGTGCCCTGCCGCAGGCTCGACGACTACCGGCTGCCGGCGGTCGGGATGATCAAGATCGACGTCGAGGGCCACGAGCTGTCGGTGATCGAGGGCGCGCGGGAGCTTCTGGCGCGCGACCGGCCGAACCTCCTGATCGAGGCGGAGGAGCGGCACCGGCCGCAGGCGGTGGCGAGCCTCTGCGCGCGGCTGCGGGAGCTGGGCTACGCAGCCTATCTCCTCGGCCCCGAGGGGCTGCGTCCCACGACCCCCGAGGCGGTGGAGGCAGCCGGCCAGAACAACCTCGTGTTCCTTCATGCGAGCCGTGCCGAGACGGTGCTCCGGCGCTGCCGCGGCCGCCGGGCCGGGCGCTGACATGCTTTGGCCGGAGGGGTGGGGGCGAGACCTGTCCGAAGGGTCAATCCGCTGCTCCGGGCACGGCCCGCGCTCGGCCGATCGGAGGGCGCGGCGCACAGGAAGGTCAGGCTGCGCCGGCGCGGCCGGACAGGAATAATGGCGGTGCATTTCGAGCCGGCGGCCTGGCCCGCAGGCCCACAGAAGGATTGGTGAGGCATGATTTCCGAGGTTTCCCTTGCGGACCCGACCTTGGCGCAGGCACCCCCTCCGGGATGGGAGGGGGTGCGGCTGACCGCCCCCTGCCGGCATCCGGTGATCGGGGTGCCTGTCTCGGTCACCGACTATGACGAGGTCGTGGCGGCCACGCTCACGGCCGCCCGCGCCGCGGTGCCCTTCCTCGTCACCGCGCTGGCGGTGCATGGCGTGGTCGAGGCCTGCACGCGCCCCGACATGGGCCGCGCCATCGCGGGTTTCGATGTGGTGACGCCCGACGGGCAGCCTGTGCGCCACGCGCTGAACCTGTTGCAGAAGCGGCGGCTGCGCGACCGGGTCTATGGCCCGACGCTGATGCTGCGGCTCTGCGCGCAGGCCGCGCGCGAGGGGCTGCCGATCTATCTCTACGGCTCGACGGAAGCGGTCGTCGAGAAGCTCGCCGCGGCCCTTCAGGCGCGCTTTCCCGGCCTTGTCGTGGCGGGGCGCGAACCTTCGGTCTTCCGCCCGCTCGAGGCGCAGGAGCGGCGCGCGCTGGCCGCCCGCATCCGCGCGAGCGGCGCGCGGCTGGTCTTCATCGGCCTCGGCTGCCCGCGGCAGGAGCTGTTCGCCTGGGAGAACCGCGACCTGATCGGCCTGCCCCAGATCTGCGTCGGCGCCGCCTTCGACTTCCACGCAGGCAACAAGCGGCAGGCGCCGCGCTGGATGCAGGATCTTTCGCTCGAATGGCTGTTCCGGCTCTCGCAGGAGCCGCGCCGCCTCTTCCGCAGATATGCCTATACCAACAGCGTGTTCCTCCTGGCGCTGGCCAGGCAGATTCTGGGCACGCGCCGGATTTCGGAGGACAGGACTTGAAACGGATCTTGGTCACCGGCAGCGCGGGCCTGATCGGCTCGGAAGCCGCCCGTCATTACGATGCGCTCGGCCACGAGGTGGTGGGCGTCGACAACAACATGCGCCGCTCCTTCTTCGGGCCGGACGGCGACACGTCGTGGCAGCGCCAGCGGCTCGAGCAGAGCTGCAGCCGCTATCGTCACGCGGCCATCGACATCCGCGACCGGGCGGCGGTGGCGCGGCTCTTCGAAGAGTTCCGCCCCGAGGCCATCGTCCATTGTGCGGCCCAGCCGAGCCACGATCTCGCGGCAAAGATCCCCTTCGACGATTTCGAGGTGAATGCGCTCGGCACGCTGAACCTGCTCGAGGCCGCGCGGCAGCACACGCCCGAGGCGCCCTTCATCTTCACCAGCACCAACAAGGTCTATGGCGACGGGCCCAACATGCTGGAGCTGGTGGAGCTGGAGAGCCGCTACGACTTCGCCGACCCGCGCCATGCCGCGGGCATCGCCGAAGATTTCTCGATCGACCAGTGCAAGCATTCGCTGTTCGGCGCGAGCAAGGTCGCGGCCGACGTGATGGTGCAGGAATATGGCCGCTACTTCGGCATGAACACCGTCTGTTTCCGCGGCGGCTGCCTGACCGGCGCGGGCCATTCGGGCGCGCAACTCCACGGCTACCTGTCCTATATCTTCAAGGCGGCCGCGCAGGGCCGGCACTACACGATCTTCGGCTACAAGGGGAAACAGGTCCGCGACCAGATCCACAGCCGCGACGTGATCGGCGCCTTCGACGCCTTCCTGGCCAATCCGCGTCCGGGTGCGGTCTACAACCTCGGCGGCGGCAAGGCGAACAGCATCTCGATCCTCGAATCCATCGACCGGATCGAGCAGCTCTCGGGCCGGAAGCTGAGCTGGAGCCTGAGCGAAGAGAATCGGATCGGCGATCACATCGTCTATTACACCGACCTTGCCCGGTTCCGCGCCGACTATCCCGACTGGCAGCTCGGCACCTCGATCGACGACATCTTCGAGGAATTCGCGCAGGTGAGCTTCAAGGACCGCAGCAGCGCCGCCTGATCCGGGGCGCCCGCCGCGGGCGGGCGCTCCGCGACCTCGAGGGAGACCCGGATGTCCGACCTTCTGTCCCCGACCGCCGCCCGTGCGGCCTTCTCCGAGCCGCCGCGGGCGGAGCGTCCCGTGCCGTCCTCGGCCCGTCCGGTTGCGGCCCCGCCCCTGCGGATCCGCACCGGGCACAGCTACCATGTCTATTTCACCATCGCGCTCGGCCAGCGGAACGCGCGCTTCGTCGAGCGGGCGATGACCCCGCTCAACCGCTACTTCGCCTTCGCGGATTCCTTCGCCCTGACGCCCGAGCCCGGCTTCGATGCGATCCACGCCTGGAACGCGGTGCCCCTGCTGACCCGGCGGCCCTTCATCCTCACCTTCGAGGATTACATGCCCCGCACGCCGGACGACCGGCGCATTCCCTGGGTCGAGCGGGCGCTGACGCGGATCCTGCTCGGCGACCGGTGCCGCGGGCTTGTCGCCACCTCGGACTATGCGCTGCGGCAGTTCCGCTGGCAGCACCGCGCGAACCCGCGCCTGCCCGAGCTTCTGGCCAAGACCGAGCGCCTCTATCCGGTGACGCCCCCGCGCCGCGACCGGCCGAAGCCGCACTCCGACCGGCTGCGGTTGCTCTTCGTCGGGCGCGACTTCATGCGCAAGGGCGGCCCCGCGCTGATGGAGGCCCATGCGAGGCTGCGGGCGCAGGGCGTGCCTGTCGAGACCACGGTCGTCTCGGCGCTGCAATGGTCGCCGCGCGATTATATCGGTCCGCCGGATGCGGCCTATGTCGCCGATTGCCATGCCCGTCTGGACCAGGAGGGCGTGATCTGGCACCGGTCCCTGCCGAGCGCCGAGGTCCACCGGCTGATGGATGCGGCGGACTATCTGATCTTCCCGACCTTCCACGACACGTTCGGCTTCGTGACCCTCGAGGCCTTCGCCGGCGCCACGCCGGTCATCGCCAGCGACACCTGCGTCCTGCCCGAGCTGATCGTGCCGGGCGAGAACGGGTTCCTCCTGCCGTTCGAGAACGACGGAATCGGCAAGTGGTCTTGGCTCTACCGGCAGGCCGAGGCGGGCTATCTCGAGGCCTATCGCGCTCAGGCGGGGCGTCTGGCGGAAGGGCTGGTCGAGACATTGGGCCGGGCCTGGGAGGGGCGCCGCGACTATGAGCGGCTCAGCGCGGGCGCGCTGGCGGCGGCGCAGACGCGGTTCCACCCCGACACGGCGCGGCGGCGGCTCGAGATCCTCTACGAGCGGTTCCGGGCCTGATGGGGTCGGTGCGCGCCCGGTGCCGGCGGGGGATGGCGGGCGA
>NZ_MABH01000218.1 GCF_001720585.1 Cereibacter johrii
CCTAGCGCTGCGGCAGGATGTGCCGGCGGCGCACGCTCTCCGGCCGGCCCGGCAGGCTCAGGCGCGCGTCGTTGCGCGCCTTTTCCGATACCACCTGCCCCTTCGCGATCACGCAGAGCCGGTCGGGCCTAAGCCGCAGCGCCTCGACCGGATGGCCCGCGTCGAGCACCACGAGCGAGGCCACCGCCCCCTCCCGCAGCCCGTAGTCGAGGCCCATGATCCGGGCATTCTCGACCGTCACCATGTCGAAGCAGCGCCGCATCTCGTCGGGGTGGGTCATCTGCGCCACATGCAGCCCCATGAAGGCCACGTCGAGCATGTCGGCCGTGCCCAGCGAATACCACGGGTCGAGCACGCAATCCTGCCCCCAGCCCACCGTGATGCCCATGGCCTGCATCTCCTTGACCCGCGTGAGCCCGCGCCGCTTGGGGAAACTGTCGTGCCGGCCCTGCAGCACGATGTTGATGAGCGGGTTCGGGATCGCGGCGATCCCGGCATCGGCGATCAGCGGCAGGAGCTTCGAGACATAGTAATTGTCCATCGAATGCATCGAGGTCAGGTGCCCCGCCGCGGCCCGGCCCTGAAGCCCCGTGCGCAGCACCTCGGCGGCATAGGTCTCGATATGGCGGCTCAGCGGATCGTCGGTCTCATCGCAGTGGAAATCGATCGGCAGCCCGCGGTCGGCCGCGATCTCGCAGAGGTCGCGCACCGAGGCCGCGCCGTCCGCCATGGTCCGCTCGAAATGCGGGATGCCGCCCACCACATCCACGCCCATGTCGAGCGCGCGCAAGAGGTTCGCCCGCGCGGTCGGGTCGCGGTAGAGCCCGTCCTGCGGGAAGGCCACGAGCTGGAGATCCATCCAGCCTTTGACCTTCTCGCGCACGGCGAGCATCGCCTCGACACCCAGCAGCCGGTCGTCGCATACATCGACATGGGTCCGCACGGCCAGAAGCCCCATGCTGGCCGCCCAGTCGCAATAAGCCAGCGCCCGCTCGACCATGGCCTCGACGGTCACGATCTCCTTCAGCTCGCCCCAGAGCCGGATGCCCTCCAGAAGCGTCCCGCTCGCATTCACGCGCGGCAGCCCGTAGGAGAGCGTCGCATCCATATGGAAATGCGGATCGACGAAGGCCGGGCTCACCAGATCGCCCGTGGCCTCGATCACCCGCGCCGCATCGGTCCCGAGCGCCCCGATGGCCGCGATCCGGTCGCCCCGGATGCCCACATCGGCCACGCGCCCATCGGGCAGCGTGCCCCCCTTGACGATCAGATCGAACATCAGCGTTCTCCCCTGTTGAAAGGCTGCATCAGCGCCGCTGGCACTTCGGCCCGGCGCGACATGAGGACGAGGGCCGCGATCGACAGCGCATAGGGGGCCATCAGGAAGAGCTGATAGGGCACGACCTGCCCCACCGGCGTCTGCTGAAGCCGCACCTGCAGCGCGTCGAAGGCGGCGAAGAGAAGCGCGCCGAGCACGGCCTTGCCGGGCCGCCACGCGCCGAAGACGACAAGCGCGATGCAGATCCAGCCGCGGCCGTTCACCATCTCGAAGAAGAAGCTCGAGAAGGCCGAGAGGGTGAGGAAGGCGCCGCCCACCGCCATCAGCCCCGAGCCCACCATGACCGCGCCGATGCGGAGCCCGGTGACCGAGAGGCCCTGCGCATCGACCGCCGCCGGATTCTCGCCCGCCGCCCGCAGCGCAAGGCCGAGCGGCGTGCGCCAGAGCACGAGCGCCGTCAGCGCCGCCACCCCGAAGGCCGCATAGGTGAGCGGGGTCTGGGCAAAGAGCGCGGGCCCCAGAAGCGGGATCTGCGACAGACCCGGCACCTCCCAGACGGCGAAGGGCTCGATCTTGGGCGGGCTCGTGACCTCGGGCAGGATCAGCCGGTAGGCGAAGTAGCTGGTCGAGGTCGCAAGCAGCGTGACCCCCAGCCCCACCACATGCTGCGAGAGCCCGAAGGGCACCACGAGCACGGCATGCAGGAGGCCGAACAGCATCCCCGTCGCCATGGCGATGGCCACGCCCTCCCACAGCCCGGCCCCTGCCCAGACCGCGATCCAGCCCGAGAAGGCGCCGATCGCCATGATCCCCTCGATCCCGAGGTTCAGCACGCCCGCCCGCTCGCAGATGAGCTCGCCCATGGTGGCGAAGATCAGCGGCGAGGCGATGCGGACCGCCGCGGCCCAGAAGGTCGCGGAGAGAAGGATCTCGAACAGCGCGCTCATCTTCCGGCCTTCCCTTGGCTTCTGGAGGATCGGCCCCGTCCGCGGAAGGTCTGCAGGACCCTGTCGACCGCGCCCCTCATCCGCGCACCACCCGGAACCGGATCAGAAGAATGGCCAGCACCATGAAGAGGAGCGAGGTGGCCAGCAGCATGTCGGCGATGTAGGTGGGCACGCCCGCGGCCCGGCTCATGCTGTCGGCTCCGACGAAGACGCCCGCCACGAACAGGGCGGCCGGCACCACGGCCAGCGGATTGAGGAGCGCGAGCATGGCCACGATGATGCCGGTGTAGCCGAAGCCCGGCGACAGATCGAGCGTGAGATGGCCCTTGAGCCCCGCCACCTCGGAAAAGCCCGCAAGCGCGGCAAGCCCGCCCGACAGGAGCGCCGTCTTGACCAGCACGCTGTCGACCGGGATGCCCGCGAAGCGCGCGGCGCGCGGGTTCAGCCCCACGGCCCGCATCTCGTAGCCGAGCGCGGTTCGCCGCTCGATCACCCAGACGGCGGCCGAGGCGATCAGCGCAAGCCCGAAGCCCCAGTGCAGCCGCAGCCCGTCCACGATGCGCGGCAGACGCGCCTCCTTGGCGAGCGGCGCCGACTTGGGCCAGCCCATCCCCATCGGATCCTTCAGCGGCCCCTCGAGGAGGTAGCTCACGAAGAGCAGCATGATGAAGTTGAAGAGGAGCGTCGTCACCACCTCGTCCACCCCGAAGCGGGTCTTGAGCGCCACGGGCCCGAGCAGCACCACCGCGCCCGCGGCCATGGCCGTGACCGCCATCAGCGGCAGGACGAGCGGGCCGCCCACTGCGCCCGACCCCAGCAGCACGGTCACGATGGCCCCGGCATAGAGTTGCGCCTCGGCGCCGATGTTCCAGAGCCGGGCGCGGAAGGCCACCGCCACGGCAAGCCCGGTGAAGATGAGCGGGGTCGCCCGGTTCAGCGTCTCGAGCGCCGCGAATTTCGAGCCGACGGCGCCCTTCACGATCAGCCCCAGCGTGGCGAGCGGATCGGCGCCCGCCACGGCGGCAAGGCCGGAGGCCACGGCGATGGTGGCCAGAAGCGCCGTGGCCGGCAGCCCTGCCCGGCGCAGCGTCGAGGGGTTGGCTATGGGCTCAAGCCGCATCGTCGAACCCGTGGCCGGCCATCCAGAGGCCGAGGTCGGTCTGGCTCATCGTGCCGCGCGCGAAGCCGGGCGAGAGCCGCCCTTCGGACATGACATGAACAGTGTCGGACAGGGCCATGATTTCATCCAGATCTTCCGATATGAGGATGACCGCGGCCCCCTCGTCCCGCGCCTTCAGCAGGCGGGAATGCACATAGGTGATGGCGCCGATGTCGAGGCCCCGCACCGGCTGGTTCGCGAGGATGATCCGGGGGCCGGGCTCGAGCACGCGGCCGAGGATCAGCTTCTGCATGTTGCCCCCCGACAGAAGCCGGATGCGCGTCTCGGGGCCGGGGCAGCGCACATCGTAGGTGGCGATGATGCTTTCGGCGAAGGCGCGGGCCGCGCGCCAGTCCATCCAGCCGCCTTTCGCGAAGCGCGAACGGTAGCCTTCCAGAATGGCGTTCTCGGTCAGGGTGAAGTCCGCGATGGTGCCGGTGGAATGCCGGTCCTCGGGGATGCGCGCGATGCCCGAGGCCACCGCCGTCCGCGGCGTCCACCGGACCACCTCGGCCCCCGCCAGTTCGAGCCGTCCCTCCTCGGGCCGCACGAGGCCCGAGACGAGATCGGAGAGCGCCGCCTGCCCGTTCCCGGACACGCCCGCAAGGCCCGTGATCGTGCCCGCGCGCAGATCGAGGCTCACGCCGCGCAGGCCCGTGGCCGAGCCTTGGGCCGGCGTCGTCAC
>NZ_MABH01000219.1 GCF_001720585.1 Cereibacter johrii
GGCGCGGCCGGGGGCCAGAGGCCCTCCTCGAGCACCAGCGCCCCGTCATCGCGCCGCTCGGCGCCCGCAGCCTCCATTCCCTGCCGGATCAGGTCGTGCCAGGCGCCTCCCGTCTCGAGCTTGCCGGCCGCAGCCGCGATCAGCCAGCACTGGGCCCGCGTCATGGCGACATAGAGCAGCCGCAGGTTCTCGGCCGCATCGCGCGCGCGCCGCGCCTCGCGGGCGGCGGCAATCTGCGGCGGGCTTTCGGCAGCGGGCGTCTTCCAGACCCGCGCACCCCCCTCCAGCGTGAACAGCTCGTCACGCTCGCGCGGCTTGCGGTCGGCCGTGTCGGGCAGGATCACGATGGGCGCCTCGAGCCCTTTCGAGCCATGCACCGTCATCACCCGGATGCGCCCGCCCGCGGCTTCCATCTGCCGCTTCACCTCGACCTCGTCGGTCTGAAGCCATGTCAGGAAGCCCGTGAGGCTCGGCACGTCGGTCCGCTCGTAGGCCAGCGCCTGACTGAGCAGCTCGTCGATCCCGTCCTCGGCCTCCTCGCCCAGCCGGGCGAGCAGCCGGCGGCGGCCGTCGTGGCGCGTCAGCGCGCGCTCGATCAGGTCGAAGGGGCGCAGGAAATCCGCCTGATCGCGCAGGTCGCGCAGGATCGCCACCGTCCCGGGATGGGCCGCCTCGCGGTCGTAGAGCCTGCGCCAGAGATAGCCCTCACGCCCGTGCGCCAGATCGAAGAGCTCGCCCTCGCTCCAGCCGAAGAGCGGCGAGCGCAGGACGGCTGCGAGCGACAGATCGTCCTCGGGCGTGGCGAGAAAGGCCAGCAGCGCCGAGAGATCGCGCACCGCAAGCTCGGCTCCGAGCTTCAGCCGGTCGGCCCCGGCGATGGGCAGGCGGGCTTCCTTGCAGGCCCGGATGATCTCGCCGAAGATGTCCGACCGCCGCTGGACGAGGATCAGGAAATCGCCCGCCGCGACGGGGCGGAAGCCGCCGGGCTGCGGGATCTGCACCCCCGCCTCGATCATGGCGCGGATGCGGGTGGCCACCTGCCGCGCGAGCCGCGCCGCGTGATGTTCGTCCGAGACGAGGTCCACCGGATCGAACCAGTTCTCGGGCTCGGGCTCCTCGGCGGCCTCGACCAGCGGCCAGAGCTCGGCCCGCCCCGGCATGTCGCCGCGGAAGGCGATGTGACGGACCTCGCCGCCCAGCGCCTGCCGTCGGGGCTCGTCGAAGGTGAGATCCACGAGCCGCAGGATCGCGGGCGAAGAGCGGAAGGAATGCAGCAGATCCAGCTCCTCGAGCCGCCGCCGGGCGCCCGCGAGACGCTCGCCGAACTCGGCCCGCATCCGGTCGAAGGCCGCCACATCGGCGCCCTGGAAGGAGTAGATCGACTGTTTCTTGTCGCCCACGACGAAGATCGTCCGCTCCACCTCGCGCGCGCCGCGCCCCGAGGTGAATTCCTGCGCCAGCAGCTCGATCACCTTCCACTGGTCGGGGCTCGTGTCCTGCGCTTCATCGACGAGGATATGGTCGATCCCGCCGTCGAGCCGGAAGAGCACCCATTGCGCGACCGACGGGTCGGTCAGCAGGCCCTTGGCGCGCTGGATCAGGTCGTCGAAGTCGAGCCAGCCGCGGGCGGCCTTGCGCGCCTGATAGAGCGGCAGGAACACGCCCGCGAAGGCATGGATCAGCCGCGCCCGCTCGGCGGCGAGCAGGCAGCAGCGCACGGGGCGCGCGGCCTCGACCCGGCGCATCAGCGCATCGAGCCGGTCGCCGAGCGAACCGAGTGCCGCGCGCGTGGCCTTGGTCGGGAAGCTGCCGAGCTTGGCGGTATGGGGCTCCTTGGCCGAGGCGCCGGTCAGGAGCACCCCCTCGAGCCCGGCCAGCGTGGCGGTCGTCGGCGCCGCGAAGGACAGAAGCCGCAGCTTCGCCGCAGCCTTCTGGTCGTTCGCCGATCCCGCCTCGAGGGCTGCGATCAGCGCGGGCATCCATTCCGCCTCGCCGCCGAGGAAGACCTGCGCCAGAAGCGCCGCCTCGTCGCCCTCCACCCCGTAGAGCGCCCGGCAGGCCGGAGCGTCGAGCGGCGGCAGGAGGCCCGCGGCATTGCGCGCCACCTCCTCGGCCAGGGCGCCGAAATCCTCGCCGGTATAGGCGCGCGCCAGATCGGCCACCACGTCGGGGGCGATCCGGTCGGCCATCTCCTCGACGATCTCCTCGCGCAGGAGGCGCGCGGCGCGGTCGTCGAGCTCGGTGAACTGCGGCGAGACCCCGGCCTCCAGCGGAAACCGGCGCAGGAGCGTCGCGCAGAAGGAGTGGATCGTCTGGATCCGCAGCCCGCCCGGCGTCTCGATGGCGCGGGCGAATAGCCTGCGCGCCTGCGCCAGCACCTCGTGCCCCACGGCGGCCACGCCCAGGGCATCCAGCGCGTGGCGCAGGTCGGCATCGTCGAGCATCGCCCATTCGCCCAGCCGCCGGAACAGCCGGTTCTGCATCTCGGAGGCGGCGGCCTTGGTATAGGTCAGGCAGAGGATGCGCTGCGGCTCGACCCCGTCGAGCAGGAGCCGCGCCACCCGGTCGGTCAGCACCCGCGTCTTGCCCGAGCCCGCATTGGCCGAAAGCCAGGTCGAGGCGCGCGGATCGGCGGCCTGCACCTGACGCTCGGAGGCCTCGTCCCGCAGGCCGCTCATCGGTCGGCCTCGAAAGTGACAGGGCGTCTCATGCGGCATCCTCCGGCCAGCTTCCCTTGTCGCGATCCGTCCCCGCTTCCGCGGAGCCTGCGCCCTCGTCCGGCGCCTCGGCCCCCACCGGCACGGGCACCGGCACGTCGCTCATCTCCCACTCGCCGAACCGCGCGAGATGGTCGTAATCGCCCGGGAAGCGCTCGCCGAACATGGCGCGGCGCGAGACATAGCCCTGCTCGCGCCTGAGGTAGCGGCCGACGAGGGCATGGAGCCCGTCCCAGACCTGCCCGAGAAGCGCCGCATCGGTCTCGACACTCTCGACCTTCGGGCTGGTGCCGAGGCCGATGTAGCTGATCCGCGCCACCTCGGCCGGCCCAAGGCCGCGGAAGCCGCCGCGTTCGGCCATCGCCGCCTCGAGGAGGAGCTGCTTGTCGAACTGCTCCTGCTGCTTCTTGGTGGGCGGCGTTCCGGTCTTGTAGTCGAGGATATGGAGCCGGCCGTCCGGCAGGACGTCGATCCGGTCGGGCTTCGCCGTCAGCGTGAAGCGCAGGGGGGTCAGATCCACGCGCCCCTCCTCTTCCAGCACGACCGGGGTGCCGGCATGGGCGGCCTCGGTCTCGAGGAAGAAGTCGGCGGCCCGGTCGAGCCGCGCAAGCCAGAGCGCCCGGGCCGCGGGCCAGGGCACATCCTCGGCCAGCACCTCGCCCGCGATCCGCATCAGGCGCGCGCGCTCGGCGGGTCGGTCGGCCCCCGGCGCGCGGTCCTTCACGAAGGCCTCGAGGATGCGGTGCAGGATCGAGCCGCGCAGCCGCGCATCCGGTGCCCGATGCAGCGGGTCGAGCGGATAGAGCCGCAGGATGTGGCGGGCATAGACCGCATAGGGATCCCGGATCAGGCTGCGGATGCCCGTG
>NZ_MABH01000220.1 GCF_001720585.1 Cereibacter johrii
GCCGCCTGTGCCGCCGTATCCTCGGTCTCCTCGGCCGCGGCCGCAGCTTCCTCGCCGGCGGCCTCGGCCGCCTCCCGCGCCTCGTCGGCGGCGCGCGCCGCGTCTTCTTCTGCCACACGGGCGGCTTCGGCCGCTTCCCGATCGGGCAGATAGCCATACTGATACCAGCCGAAGCCCGCTGCCGCGAGCAGCACAAGCCCGACGATGATCGCAATCCTGTTCATTCCAGCTCCCTCCAGCCACGCCATTCCGGCTGCAGGGGAAAACGTCGCCATGCCGCACCCCGTTCCCCGCAAAGCCCTTGCTGCCTGCCCGAATTCGGTTGAAAGGCAACGGCCGGGACACTATTTTGCGCCGCACAATTGCCAACTGCACAAGGAACGCCACCATAGCCCGCAGACCCCACAACGCCCCGCCGCAACGCGAAACGGGCCCCCGTGTCAACGAGCGCATCCGCTGCCCCGAGGTCCGACTGATCGGCGCCAATGGCGAGAACATCGGAGTCGTCACCCCCTCGCGTGCCATGATGATGGCCGAAGAGGCCGGTCTTGATCTTGTCGAGATCTCGCCGAACGCGGAACCGCCGGTCTGCAAGATCATGGACTTCGGCAAGTTCAAGTATGAGCAGCAGAAACGCGAGGCCGAGGCCCGCAAGAAGCAGCACATCATCGAGATCAAGGAGATCAAGTTCCGTCCCGGGACCGATACCCACGATTTCGACGTGAAGATGCGCTCCGTTCTGAAGTTCCTCAGCGAAGGCGACAAGGTGAAGGTCACCCTGCGCTTCCGTGGCCGCGAGATGGCGCACCAGGAACTCGGTCTGGAGCTTCTAAACCGCGTGGCAGCCCAGGTTTCGGAGGCCGAGGCCGGCAAGGTCGAGGCGATGCCGAAGCTCGAAGGCCGTCAGATGGTGATGATGATCGCGCCGAAGTGAGGCGCCACCCCGGATGAGCCGAAGCAAGGGGGCCAGCGGCCCCCTTCTTCATGTCCGGGCGGCAGTGACCCTCACGCCGGCCGCTCCCTCGGCTGGGGCCGGAGCGGGATCTCCTTCAGAAGCCCCCCCACCCCCATGGCGGCGATCGCTTCGTCATCGACCTCGAGACCGCAGGCCAGCCGCTCCAGCACCCAGTCCGCTCCGTTGAGCGCAGGCGAGCGGGCACATCCGGGCAGGCCGATCACCGGGCGCGGACCGAGCCGCCCGTGAAAGAGAAGATTGCCGGGATCGACCGGCATTCCGAACCGGGCCACCGCGCCTCCCGCGCGTCGCAGCGCCTCGGGGCCCGTGTCCCGAAGGTCGGAGGTGGCCGACCCGGTGAGGATCAGGAGCATCTCGCCCGGCAGCCGCGCCAGCGCCTCGGCCATGGGCCCGGTCTCATGCGCCGTCACCTCTACCCCGGCCAGCTCCATCCCGAGCGCCGCGAGCCGCTTCTCGACCGCGCGGCGGCCCTTGGCCACGAGCTTCGCCTCCTGCCCCGGCACCTCGGTCAGGAGAAGCCCCGCGCTCCGACGCACCACCGGCAGGATGCGGAGCGCGTCCCGCGCCAGCGCCTCGGCCTGCACCAGCGCCGTCTCCTCCACCGCATAGGCGATGATCTTGACCGTGCCGACGAGCATTCCCGGCTCGACCCGCGCAAGGGGCGCCAGCGTCGCCAGCGTAATGGCCGGATCGATCCGGTTCAGCGCATGGATGCGGCCTGCATCGAGCGAGACCAGCCCCGGCGCGGCGGCATTGAGATTGACCCGGCCCGTGAAGGCGGCCGACCGCGAAAGCAGCGCCGCCCGCTCGTCGGGCACGAGGGCCGCGGCCAGACGCGCCGCCGCCGCATCCTCCGGCACGTCGCCCGGGTCGAGCCGGGCCGCCACAACGTCCCGATGCCCCGCCGCCGCCAGAGCCGCAATCTCCGCGCCACCGAGCACGAGGCCCTTGCGCAGCCGCCCCCCGGGCAGGGCCACGGAATGGGCGAGGACTGCGCCCTGCGCCTCGTCGAGCGGGACGGCTCCGAAGCGCATCAGCCGCGCCTCAGCCGCTCGGTGATCTGGGCCAGGATGGACAGCGCGATCTCGGCCGGGCTGCGCGCGCCGATGTCGAGGCCCACCGGCGCATGGATGCGCGCGATCTGCGCCTCGGGCACGCCGGCCGCCCGCAGCCTGTCGAGCCGCTTCGCGTGGGTGCGCGGCGAGCCGAGGCAACCGATGTAGAAGGCGGGACTGTCGAAGGCGGCGAGGATCGCCGGATCGTCGAGCTTGGGATCGTGGGTGAGCGTGACCACCGCCGTCCGCGCGTCGGGGGCGAGTTCGGCCAGGGCCTCGTCGGGCCAGCCGTCGAGGATCGTCTCGCCCGGAAAGCGCGCCTCCGATCCGAAGGCGCTGCGCGGGTCGATGAGCGTGGGCCCGTAGCCTGCGATCCGGGCCATGGCCACGAGCGGCTGGGCGATATGGACCGCCCCCACCACGACAAGCCGCAGGGGCGGATTGTGGATGCCGATGAAGCGGCCGTCCTCCTCCAGCCCCGACCGGTCGGACCTGAGCCGGGCCGCCACGGCGGCCTCTTCGGGTCCAGCCAGCCGATGCCCGCCCCTTTCGGGCTGGAAGACCAGCGCCACCGGCTGCCGGTCAGCGCGCGCCGCCACAAGATCGGCGAGAACGGCCTCCGGCAGGGCGGAGCCCACGGGCTCCACAAGCACGCGGATCGTGCCGCCGCAGGCAAGGCCCACCGCAAAGGCCTCGTCATCCGAGACGCCGAAGGTGAGGATCCGCGGCCGACCGTCGGCCCGCGCCTCGGCCGCCTCGGCGATGACGGCCCCCTCGACACAGCCGCCCGAGACCGAGCCCATCATCTCGCCGTCGTCCGCGATCACGAGCTGGCTTCCCGCAGGCCGCGGAGCCGAGCCCCAGGTCTCGAGCACGGTGGCGATCACCGGCGCACGACCTGCGCGGTGCCAGTCGAGCGCAAGCTCCGGAATATCGTCGTGGCCGGCCAAGGGCGCCTCCCCGTTGTTTCAGCGATCATGCGACGGGGCATGAACGGGCCGCCAGTGCCAAAAGGTGGCATGGCGGCCCGAGGCTGGCAGGCGACGCAGGGCGGACGCTCGCCGGTTCAGTTCGACGCCGTCTGCATCAGAGGCGTGATGAGCCGGACCGCCACGCGGCGGTTGCGCTGCTCCGACCCGTCGCTGTCGACGCGCAGATCCTCTTCGCCGTAGCCCTGCACCACCATGTTCTCCGGCGGCACGTCGAAATATTCGGTCAGCGCGAGCGCCACCGATTCGGCCCGGCGGTCGGACAGCGCGAGGTTCGACGCAGCATCGCCCACGGCGTCCGTATGGCCCTCGATCAGGAACACCTCATCCGGACGCTCGGCGATCATGTCGGCAATCGTCTGGCCCAGCGAGGCGAGCTTTTCGGCCTCATCGGGGTCGATGGCGGCCGAGCCGGTCTCGAACGTGATCTGATCCACGTCGATCGCCGGAGCGAGCGCGCGCACCTCGCGATATTCCCGGATCTGGCGCAGGCTGTAGGTCCGGTCGAGATCGCGCGTGCGGCTCTGTTCCAGAGCCTCGCGCAGGCCTTGATCGTCCCGCGTCTCGACAAAGCTGTAGATCGGCGCCGGTTCGGGCAGACGCGAGACATCGACGCTCTGGTAGGGCTCGAGATCGTCGATCAGCATGACCTCGCGGCCCTGACCGTCGACGGCCGTCCGGCGCAGCACGCGGCCCGAGGCGTCGCGGATCGTCACGATCTGGGTGCCGTCGGCGCGGGTCACGACCGAGCGGGTCGAGCCGTCGTCGAAGGACTGAGTCACCACCTCGGAGCCCGGACGACGCAGCAGCGTGTCATCGTCCTTCAGCACGCTGTAGGTGCCGTCCGACCGCTGCACGACGACCCGGTCGCCGCTGTTCGAGACAACCTCGCCGCGGTTGTTGTTGAGCAGGGTCCCGACCGCGAGGCCTCCGAGCGCGAGCAGACCGAACTTCTCGAAGTTCGAGAGGCCGCCGTCATCATCGTCGTTGTCGTCATTCCGCTCGTCGCGGTTGCCGTCCAGCAGCGTGCGGAATTCCTCGTTGCTCGAGCGGCTGTTCTCCTCGGTGATGCGCTGCGCCCGGTTGGCCTGACGCCGCGCCTGGCGGGCGGCCTCGCCGGCATCCTCCGCAGAGGCGGCAGCCGCAGCGGCGGCCTCCTCGCCCTGATCCTCGCTCTCGAGGATGCGGGCCAGCGACTTCCGCGCCTCCTCGGGCTCGGGCTGCTGCTGACGGGCCCGCCGGGCCTCGTCTCCGGCCTGCTGGCGACCCTCGCCCTCGCGGGCCTGCGCACCGGTCGGGC
>NZ_MABH01000221.1 GCF_001720585.1 Cereibacter johrii
CGGCTCTGCGAGGCCCGGCTTGCGGCGCGGCTGACCGAGGCCGCGGCGGCCCTTTCCGACCGGCTCGGCCGGGCGCAGGAGCAGTTCGTCGAGGGGGCGGTGGCAGCCCTTGCCGCGCATATCGCGGCCTATGGCGACGGCGAGGGCTGGCGCTGCGATCCGACCTCGCTGCGGATGATGATCCGCTCCGCCTATCTTGCCGCGGCCAAGGCCGGGCGCGACGCGCTGGCCGACTGCACCGCCGAGGCGGCGGAGGTCTACGGGCGGATCCTCTGTGGCGATCTCACCGTGCCCGAGGGCAGCGTGGCCTTCCATCTGCCGCAGGGGCCGGTGCCGCAGGCGCCGGGCCTGATCGCGCAGGCGATCGCGCTCGACATGCAGACCGCGTGGTGGCGTCGGTTCTTCCAGCGCCGCGCCGCACCCGAAGAGCGGGCGAGCCGCTACCGCGCCCTGATCGCCGACGAGACGCGGCCCATGATCGAGGCGGTCGCCAAGGAAGAATTCACCCTCTTCTGCGATGCCCTGTCCGAGGCCGCCCGTGCCTTCTGCACGCGGCAGGCGGGGTTCGTGACGGCAGTGCTGGACGCGATGGAGCGCCCGGCGACGGATGAAACGGCGCAAAGGGGAGCGGCATGAACCTGCCTCTGGAACTGTCCGAGGTCGTGGGAGAGGCGGCGGAGGCGGCGGCGGTCCTCGCGGCGCGCCCGCGCATCCTCGTGGCGGGCGAGTTCAGCTCGGGCAAGACGAGCCTCGTGAATGCGCTTCTGGGCGAGGATCTGCTGCCCTCCTCGGTCACTTCGACGGCGCTGCCGCCGATCTGGATCCGCCACGGCGAGGGCACGCCCGACTGTCTGTTCCTCGACGGCACGGTGCAACGCTTCGCCTCGCTGGCCGAGATGCTGGCCCATCTCGAAGGCTCCGATCTCGAGCGCATTTCCCATTGCCGTCTGGCCCATCCGAGCCCGCTCCTGCGCGGGTTCGACCTGATCGACACGCCCGGCGGCTCGGATCCGGGGATGCCCGCAGCCAGCTGGGAGCGGATGGTGCCCGAGGCCGACATGGTGGTCTGGTGCTCTCCGGCGGTGCAGGCCTGGCGTCAGAGCGAGAAATCCGCCTGGGCCGCGCTGCCCGCGGCGCTCACCGCGCCGAGCCTTCTGGTCCTGTCGCAGGCCGACAAGCTCGTGCTGGACGAGGACCGGGGCAAGGTCATGCGCCGCGTCCTGCGCGAGGTCGAGGGGCTGTTCGCCGCGGTCCATATGGCCTCGTTCTTCGCCGAGGCCGATGTGGGCGCCCTGCGGCTTGCGCTGCGCGAAGCGGCGGCCGCCCTGCCGCGCCGCCGTGTTCAGGAGCCGCCGGACGATCCTGCCCGGACGCGCATCGTGCCGCGGCGCATCCGCGGCCGCTCCGCCGGGGCCGCACCGCTCCTGCTCGTCGATCCGGCGGACGTCTCTGCCCGCGAGGTCTCGCCGCCCGCGCGGCCGGACGGACATGCCGTTCCCGGTGGTTGGCTTTCCGACGATCCGGGCCCCGCTTCTCCGCTCGCTGCGGAGGAGGGGCGCGACGATCAGGAGCCGCAGGCACCGGCAGCCGTGGGCGAGGCGCACCCTCCGATGGCCTCGGACGTGCCGGCACAGGCCCGCGATGAGGAAGCGGTTGGAGGAGACGAGGGTCTCCCGGCGTCTCTCTCGCCCGCGCTGGCCTTTGGGCAGGACGACCGGCCCGTCGAGGATCCGTCGGCAGAGGTTCCCGTCCCCGATCTTTCGCGGCCGGAGGCAGGCCCGCGCGACAAGGACAGGGCGGAGGCCGACCCGGACACGCAGCCGGAACCGGCTGAGGCGTCGGACGATGGGGCCTTCCTTGCGCTTCTGCGCGAGACGATCGGAACGCCCCCGACACCGGGTCCGCTCCAGGAGGCGGCCGCCGAGGCTCGCGGGGCCGGAGCTCTGCCCAAAGAGGCCCGGACGCCCGATCAGTCGGACCCGACCATGACGCCCGATGCCGGGGAAGCCGACATCGCGGACGCCCCCGAACCGGGGCCGGACAGGCCCGCGCGGCAGGAGAGCGCCGAGCCCCGGCCGCGGGCCGGGACGCCCGCCATGATGTTCGGGCCCGCCCGGATGCTGTGGGAGCGGATCCTGCCGACGCTCGACCCGGACGATCCCGAGGCGATCCTCGACGGCGTCGATCAGCTGGTGGCCGAGCTCGACCTGACCTGGGCGCGGGCCTGCCTGCAGGCCGCCCCGCCGTCCGGCCGCCGCCGCGGCGGTCCCGCCTGAGGCGGGGGACGCGCATGGAGATCGGCGCGCTGCAACGGACGCGGATCGCGGCCCTTCGCCGGATCGTCGCGGATATCGAGGAGGCCGCAGGCCGCGAGGCCCGCGCGCCCTTCGAACGGCTGCGGCTGCGGTTCGACGGCTGGACGGCACGGGTGGCGGTGATCGGGCAGGTGAAGGCGGGCAAGTCCTCGTTCCTCAACGCCTTCATCGGGGCGCCGGGGCTTTTGCCTTCGGACGTGAACCCCTGGACCTCGGCGGTCACCAACCTGCGCATCAACCTGCCGGGCGATCCGGCCGGGGGCGCCTGCTTCCGCTTCTTCGACGAGGCCGCCTGGGAGGAGATCGTGGAGGGCGATCCGCGGGTGCGGGCGCTCGCCGAGGAGATGCTGCCCGGCTTCGACAGCGGTCTCCTGCTGCGGCAGGCGCAGGAAATGAAGGCCCGCGCGCAGGCCCGGCTCGGGCCCGCCTACGGGGGGCTCCTCGGCCGCGCGCACCGCTACGACAGCGTGACGCCCGAGCTGCTGCAGGCCTATGTCTGCGCGGGGCCGGGCGCCGATGCGGGGCTCGAGGACAGCGGCCTCGGCCTCTATTCCGCCATCACCCGCGAGGCGGACCTCTATATGCATCTGCCAGAGTTCGCCGTGCCCGTGGTGCTGACCGACACGCCCGGCGTCAACGATCCCTTTCTGGTGCGCGACGAGGTCCCCTGCCGCAGCCTCGACCGCGCCGACATCTTCGTCATCCTCCTCTCGGCCCACCAGCCGCTGACCGAGGCCGACCTCGCGCTTCTGCGGATGCTCCCGGCCGAGCGGGCGCGGAACGTGATCCTCGTCCTCAACCGGATCGACGAGCTCGACGAGATGGATGCCGAGATCGAGCCGCTCCTGTCCGATGTGGCGGCACGGCTGCGGGCGGCGCTGCCCGCCGCCGCCGCGATCTCGATCCTGCCGGGCAGCGCCTGGCTTGCGGAGCTCGCGCTCCGCGAGGATGCGGAGGCGCGGGCCCTGCGCGCGGAAGCCGACGGCCCGGCGCTCCGCCGCTACCTGCTCGCCCGCTACGGCCGCGTGCCGGAGACCGAGGCCGGCCGGTTGCGGCTGGCCTCGGGGGGGGAGGAGGTGAAGCGCACGCTGGGCCGCCTGATCGATCTCGGCGCGGGACACCGCCAGCTCGCCGCGCTGCACGAGGAAGTGCGGGCCGAGACGGGGGCGCTCGTCGCGCTCTGCAAGCGCGAGCGCCGCTCGGTCGCGCAGCAGGTGGAATCGATGAGCGGCCCCGCCGCCGCGGGCTTCCTGACGGAGATCCGGGGCGAGATGGCCCGGCTGTCGGAGCTGCGCCGCGGGATCGAGGAGCGGCTCGCGCGGCTGACCCCCACGACCGACCGGATCCTCGCGCGCGGGGCGGCGACGCTGCGCCAGACGGTCGAGACCGCGATCCGCGCCTTCCTCGAGGAGCGGCGCTGCGAGCTGGCCGCGCGC
>NZ_MABH01000222.1 GCF_001720585.1 Cereibacter johrii
GCTGGGCCTCGTCACCCGCCGCGACGGCGGGGCTCGGGCCGAGGCCGCCTTCCGCGCCGCCAACAACATGACCGAGGAGGTGGGCGCGCTGGCCTGCCTGCTCGAGATCGGCCGCGGGCAGGAGGAGCTCGGCCTCTTCGAGACGCGCTGGGCGGGCGACCGGCTGGTGATGGACAAGTGGTTCGCCCTCCAGATCCTCCATGCCGCGCCCGAGGAGACCGCGGCCACCGTCGAGCGGCTGACCGCCCATCCGGCCTTCGACTGGAAGAACCCCAACCGCTTCCGGTCGGTCGTGGGGGCGCTCTCGGCCAATCACGCGGGTTTCCACCATGCCTCCGGTGCAGGCTATCGGCTGCTGGCCGACTGGCTGATCCGGCTCGACCCGCTGAACCCGCAGACGGCGGCGCGCATGTCGACCGCCTTCGAGACGCGGGCGCGCTACGATGCGGACCGGCAGGGCATGATGCTGGCCGAACTCGACCGCATCCTCGCCACGCCGGGCCTCAGCCGCGATCTGGGCGAGATGGCGGGGCGGATGAGGCGCGCATGAAAGGGCGGGAACAGTTGGACGGGACTGGGCGTTCTGACCGGCGGATGACTGCCGAGCGCAATGCGGTGCAAAGGTCGGCACTTGCCGGCCGGGACAACCGGGCCTCATGTCATGCGAGAGCAGGAGGCCCTTGGTATCGCTCATGATGCAGTCTCGAATCGATCCGCTCATCGAAGAGCGCGCACCCTGGCTCTTCTCCGGCCGCCCCCACCATGAAGCCTCGCGCAGGCTTCTGTGCCGCGTGCTGGGCTACGACCGCACCGTCGAGATCGGAGAGCGGCTGAAGGACGATCCGACGCCCGAGATCATGCGCCGCGTGGCGCAGATGATCGCTCGGGACGTCGAGGCTTCGGGTCTCGAGAACCTGCCGCGCAACGGGCCGGCGCTCGTCGTCTGCAACCATCCGACCGGCATCGCCGACGGGGTGATCCTCCATCACATCCTCGCGCCCCTGCGGCCCGATCTCTTCTTCTACGCCAACCGCGACATTCTCCGTGTGCTGCCGCAGATGGAGGATCTGATCTGTCCGGTCGAATGGCGGCAGGAGAAGCGGAGCCTGCAGAAGACCCGCGAGACGATGGACTATACGCGCCGCGCCATCGAGGCCGGGCGGCTGGGCGTCATCTTCCCCTCCGGGCGGCTGGCCAAGCGGACCGGGCTGAAGCTCATGGAGCGGCCGTGGATGGCCTCCGCCGCCATGATCGCGCGGAAGTTCGACCTGCCGGTGGTGCCGGTCAACATCCGGGCCCGCAACTCGACGCTGTTCTATCTCTTCGACCTGATCCACCCGACGCTGCGGGACATCACCCTGTTCCACGAAGTGCTGAACAAGCATCGCCAGCCGTTCCGCCTGACGATGGGACGGCCGATCCCGGCCGAACGCCTGCCGTCGAAGTCGGAGGAGGGGATCGAGATGCTGCGCGAGGCAACGCTGGCGCTCGGCGGGCAATATTCGCCGGCGGTCAGCATCCTGCAGATGACGAGCCTGCGCGGCGCGCTTCGCTACGCCCGAGGGTAGGGATCCGGATGGGCCGGCCGCCTCGGACAGGCGGCCGCGCCTCCTCCCCGTCCAGCCGCGCCCGGGAGATGCGGGCAGCAGGCTTGGATTACAGCGATCCACGGCTGCGTCGCCGCCCGGTCCCGGCAGCCGTGGGCGGCCACGTTCCTCACGCTCCGGCAGTGATCGAGGCTGACGCGTCTCTGGCAGACGCGGGCGGCCCCCTTCGTCATGCTCTTGCACGGCGGCGCGGGATGGCGTTCAACTCGCGCCATGACCGGACCGCGCTATACCCCGCTCGTCGAGAGCCTGCCCTCCACCGTTCCCTTCGTCGGCCCCGAGACGCAGGAGCGTGCGCGCGGCCGCCCGTTCCGCGCCCGCCTCGGCGCGAACGAGAGCCTCTTCGGCCCCTCGCCCCGCGCCGTGGCGGCCATGGCCGCGGCCGCCGCGGAGG
Source organism: Cereibacter johrii (assembly GCF_001720585.1). Classification (GTDB taxonomy): domain Bacteria; phylum Pseudomonadota; class Alphaproteobacteria; order Rhodobacterales; family Rhodobacteraceae; genus Cereibacter_A; species Cereibacter_A johrii. The sequence continues at coordinate 2,002 of NZ_MABH01000222.1, forward strand.
TTTCCCTGTATGGCGATCCCGAGATCCATGCGCTGCGCACCGCGCTTGCGGCCCATCACGGCGTGGCGCCGGATCAGGTGACGGTGGGCGAGGGCATCGACGGGCTTCTGGGCAACCTCGTTCGGCTGCTCGTCGACGAGGGCGCGCCGGTCGTGACCTCGGAGGGCGCCTATCCGACCTTCGCCTTCCATGTGGCAGGCTTTGGCGGCCGCCTCCACAAGGTGCCCTACCGCGGCGATCACGAGGATCCCGAGGCGCTGGCGGCCGAGGCCCGGAAGGTGGGCGCCCGCATCGTCTATTTCGCCAATCCGGACAATCCGATGGGGTCGCACCATCCCGCCGCCTCCGTCCGCGCCCTGATCGAGGCGCTGCCCGAGGGCACGCTGCTTGCGCTCGACGAAGCCTATGTGGAGCTGGCCCCCGAGGGCACCGCGCCCGAGATCGACCCCGAGGATCCGCGGGTAATCCGCTTCCGCACCTTCTCGAAAGCCTACGGCATGGCGGGCCTGCGGGTGGGCTATGCCATCGGCGCCCGCGACCTGATCCGCGCGTTCGACAAGGTGCGCAACCATTTCGGCGTCGGGCGGATCGCGCAGGCCGGCGCGCTGGCGGCGCTCGAGGATCGCGGGTGGCTCGCGCATGTGTGTGCCGAAGTGCAGGCGGCGCGCGCCGAGATCGGCCGGATCGCCGCAGACTGCGGGCTGACGCCGCTGCCCTCGGCCACCAACTTCGTGACCATCGACTGCGGCCGGGACGGTGCCTTCGCGCGCGCCGTGCTGAACGAGCTGGTCGCGCGCGACATTTTCGTGCGGATGCCGTTCGTGGCGCCGCACGACCGCTGCATCCGGGTGAGCTGCGGCCGCGCCGAAGACCTCAGGGCGTTCGCCGAAGCCCTGCCCCTGGCGCTGGCCGCCGCAGGCTGACCGGCAGGGGCGGGCGGACGCCGGGCTATTCC
>NZ_MABH01000223.1 GCF_001720585.1 Cereibacter johrii
GCCCAGGGCCACGCGCTCGACCGGCAGCGGTGCGGCCAGCGCCAGCGTGCGCGCGAGCGCCTCCTCGACCGAGATCACGCGCTGGCCTCGAAGCGTCCCGACTTGCCGCCCTCCTTGAGGAGCAGCCGGATGCCCGTGATCTCCATGCCCTTCTCGACGGCCTTCACCATGTCGTAGATCGTGAGGCAGGCCACCGAGACGGCGGTCAGGGCTTCCATCTCGACCCCGGTCTGGCCGCCGGTCTTGACCGTGGCCTCGACCACGATGCCCGGCAGGGCGGGATCGGCGGTCAGCTCCAGCGCGACCTTGGTGATGGGCAGCGGATGGCAGAGCGGGATCAGATCGGCGGTGCGCTTGGCCCCCATGATGCCGGCCAGCCGCGCGACGCCCAGAACGTCGCCCTTCCCGGCCCGGCCCTCGGTCACGAGCGCCAGCGTCTCGGCGCTCATCTTCACCGCCCCGCGCGCCACGGCGAGCCGCGCCGTCACGGGCTTCTCCGAGACATCGACCATATGGGCGCGGCCGGACTCGTCGAAATGGGTCAGGCCCGACATCAGACCCCGCCCTGCGCCGTCAGCGGATCGGCGAGGATCGCGCGCGTCGCGGCCTCCACATCCGCCTGCCGCATCAGGCTCTCGCCGATCAGGAAGCAGCGCGCGCCGTAGCGGGCTAGATCGGCCAGATCCTCGGGCGTGTAGAGTCCGCTCTCGGAGACGATCAGCCGATCCTCGGGCACGCGGCGCGCGAGATCCCGGCTCACGTCGAGCGAGACCTCGAACGTGTCGAGATTGCGGTTGTTGATGCCGATCAGCCGCGACTTCAGATGTTCGGCGCGGGCCAGTTCCTCGCGGGAATGGACCTCGACCAGCACATCCATGCCCCAGTGGCTGGCCGCCGCCTCAAGCTCGAGCGCCTGGCTGTCGGTCACGCTCGCCATGATGATGAGGATGCAGTCGGCGCCGAGCGCCCGCGCTTCGGCCACCTGATAGGTGTCGTAGAGGAAATCCTTGCGCAGGCACGGCAGTTTCACCGCCTCGCGGGCCTGGCGCAGGAATTCGTCGGCGCCCTGGAACGAGGGGCTGTCGGTCAGGACGGACAGGCAGGTGGCGCCGCCGGCCTCATAGGCGCGGGCGAGGGCGGGCACGTCGAAATCCTCGCGGATGAGGCCCTTCGAGGGGCTCGCCTTCTTGATCTCGGCGATGAGCCCGTAGCCGGTGGCGGCGGCCGTCGAGAGCGCGCGGGCGAAGCCGCGCGGCGCCGGGGCTGCGCGGGCCGCATCCTCTACGGCCACCAGGGGGCGCTCGGCCTTGCGGGCCGCGATCTCTTCCAGTTTGTAAGCCTTGATGCGGTCGAGAATGGTGCTCATCGCCGGCCGGTCCCCCTCTTGTTTGGCCGTCAGGCGGCGTTCGTCAGCCGGGCCAGCAGGGCGACCTTCGCCTTGGCGGCACCGGACAGGATGCTGTCGGTGGCGATCTCCACCCCCTCGCGCAGGTCTGCCGCCCGGTCGGCCACCACGAGCGCGGCCGCCGCATTCAGCAGCACCGCATCGCGGTAGGCGCCGGGCGCGCCGTCTAGGAGCGCGCGGAAGGCCTGCGCATTCTCGGCGGGTGTGCCGCCCACGATCTCCTCGAACGGATGGACGGGCAGGCCCGCCTCCTCGGGATGCAGCTCGAACTCGCGGATCTGCCCGCCCTCGAGGGCCGCAACCTTCGAGGCGGCCGAGATCGCGAGCTCGTCCGTCCCGTCGCCGCCATGGACGAGCCACGCCTTTTCCGAGCCGAGCGTTGAGAGCACCTCGGCCATGGGCCGGATGAGGTCGGGCGAGAAGGCGCCGGTCAGCTGGCGTTTCACCCCCGCCGGATTGGTCAGCGGCCCGAGGATGTTGAAGATCGTCCGCGTCCCGAGTTCGGCCCGCACCGGCCCCACATGGCGCATGGCGGGATGGTGCATCGGCGCCATCATGAAGCCGATCCCCGCTTCCAGCAGGCAGGCCTCGACCTGTTCGGGGCCGATCATGACGTTGAGCCCCATCTCGGTCAGGGCATCGGCGGCGCCGGACTTCGACGAGAGGTTGCGGTTGCCGTGCTTGGCGACCGGCACGCCCGCCCCCGCCACCACGAAGGCCGTGGCGGTCGAGATGTTCAGCGTGCCCTTCCCGTCGCCCCCGGTGCCCACGATGTCGATGGCGCCGTGGGGGGCGCGCACCTTGTGGCATTTGGCGCGCATGACCGAGGCGGCGGCGGCATATTCGTCCACCGTCTCGCCGCGGGTGCGCAGCGCCATCAGCAGGCCCCCCATCTGCGCGGGCGTGGCCTCGCCCTCGAACAGGCACTCGAAGGCCAGCTCGGCCTCCTCGCGGCTGAGGGGGCGGGTGGCCGCGGTGCCGATCAGGGGCTTCAGCCGGTCGCTCATGCCGTCACCGTGGCGCGGGCGCTGTCGAGGAAGGTCCGCAGCATCTGGTGGCCGTGCTCCGAGGCGATGCTCTCGGGGTGGAACTGCACGCCCTCGATGGGCAGGCTCTTGTGGCGCAGGCCCATGATCGTGCCGTCCTCGAGCCAGGCCGTCACCTCGAGACAGTCGGGCAGGCTTTCCCGTTCGACGACGAGGCTGTGATAGCGGGTGGCGAGGAAGGGCGAGGGCAGGCCCGCGAAGACGCCCTTCCCCTCGTGGTGCATCGTGCCCATCTTGCCGTGCACGATCTCGTGGCAGCGCACCACCTTGCCGCCGAAGGCCTGCCCGATGGTCTGGTGGCCGAGGCAGACGCCCAGAAGCGGGATCTTGGCCTCGGCGGCGGCGGCGGTCAGCGGCAGGCAGATGCCGGCCGCGGCAGGATCGCAGGGCCCGGGCGAAAGCACGATCGCGTCGGGATGCATCCCCATCGCGGCCTGCACGTCGAGCGCATCGTTGCGCCGCACCACGACCTCGGCCCCGAGTTCCCCCAGATAATGCACGAGGTTGTAGGTAAAGCTGTCGTAGTTGTCGATGAGAAGCAGCATCTTGCGGCACCCCGAGGCGATGTGGAGGATAGGGGGTGAACCCTTGCGACGGTCGCGTTATACATGGGCCGAGCGGCGCAGGGGCGTCAAGGGGATGAACGGCGCAGTCAATGCGCGAAATGCCCCAGACGGGTCCGAAAGGGCCCGGCGGCGCAGGGGCGAGGGCAGGAGAGGCCAGATGAGCCGGGGTTTCCTTTCGGGCGTGGTGATGGGCGGCATCGTGGGTGGGATCGGTCTTGCGCTCGCCTCGCAGATGGCACCGCCGCCGGGCACGACATGGCCCGAGGCGCAGGCGGACGCAGCCCTGGCCGGGACCGACCCTGCACTCGGCGAAGCGTCCCGCCCTCAGGCGGCTGCCGAAGGCGCGCAGGAGACCTCCGGGACGGCCGATCCAGACGCGGCGCCCGCCGAGGGCGTCTCCGCGGGTGCCGCTTCGACCCCCGGGGCCGCCACCGATCTCGCGCCGCCTCCGGGCTCCGAATTCGCGCGGCCGCTGCCCGATGCGGTCCCCGTCGTGCCGTCGGCCGATCGCGCGC
>NZ_MABH01000224.1 GCF_001720585.1 Cereibacter johrii
GCGGCGCGACCGCGGGCGGCACCACCTCCTCGCCCACCATCAGCGCGGCCAGCCGGTGCCGGTCGGTCTCGGCGGTGGCGACCTCGCCCACCACGCGCCCGTGCCGCAGCACCACGCAGCGGTCGGCCACGCCCATCACCTCGTGCAGCTTGTGCGAGATGAAGATGATCGAGAGCCCCTTCGCCACGGCGAGCTTCAGCGTGCGGAACAGCGCCTCGGTCTCCTGCGGGGTCAGGACGGCGGTCGGCTCGTCGAGGATCAGGATGCGCGCATCGCGGTAGAGCGCCTTCAGGATCTCGACCCGCTGCCGCTCGCCCACCGAGAGCGTGCCCACCCGCGCATCGGGATGGACCGCAAGGCCGAAGTCGCGCGAGAGCGCCTCGATCCGCGCGCGCGCCGAGCGGCGGGCGAGGCTCGGCCGCCAGAGGGGGGCCGTGCCCAGCAGGATGTTCTCGAGCACGGTCAGATTGTCGGCCAGCGTGAAATGCTGATGCACCATGCCCACGCCCGCGGCCAGCGCCGCGCGCGGATGGCCGGGCGGCAGCGGCTGACCGAAGACCTCGACCGAGCCCTCGTCGGCCACATAATGGCCGAAGAGGATGTTCATCAGCGTGGTCTTGCCCGCGCCGTTCTCGCCCAGAAGGGCCACGACCTCTCCCCGGCAGAGGGAGAGGCTGATGCCGGCATTGGCCAGAAGCGCCCCGAACCGCTTGGTGATCCCGGAGAGGCGCAGGACGACCGGCTGGCTCACGAGGATTTCGGCTCGTTGTCGTCGATGCCCACGGTGAAGGAGCCCGCCTTGATCGCCGCCTCGCGCTCGGCCACGAGCTTCATGGCCGCTTCCGGCACCTTGCCCTCGAAGGTGCCGAGCGGCGCGAGCGACGAGCCGCCCTCCTTCATGAAGGAATAGACGCCGTAGTCGGCGGCGGCGAAGCTGCCGTCCTGCACCGCGGCCACCGCCTTGTCGAAGGTCGGCTCGAAATGCCAGAGCGCCGAGGCCACCACCGTCTCGGGATAATCGGCCTGCGTGTCGATCACGTTGCCGATGGCCAGCACGCCGCGCTCCTTGGCCGCGTCCGAAACCCCGAACCGCTCGGCATAAAGCAGGTCGGCGCCGTTCTCGATCATGGCGAAGGCGGTCTCCTTGGCCTTCGGCGGGTCGAACCACGAGCCGATGAAGCTGACCTGGAAGGTCACGCCGGGGTTCGCCTCGCGCGCGCCCGCCATGAAGGCATTCATCAGCCGGTTCACCTCGGGGATCGGGAAGCCGCCGACCATGCCGATGTTGCCCTTGCTCATCGCGCCCGCGATGATGCCGGTGAGATAGGCCGCATCCTGGATGTAATTGTCGAAGACGGCGAGGTTCGGCACCGACTCGTCGGCGGGCAGGCTCGACCCCATGAGGAAGGCCACGTCGGGATAGTCGGCCGCCACCTCGCGGGCCTCCTGTTCGACGCCGAAGATCTCGCCCACGATCAGCTTCACGCCGCTTTCGGCATATTCGCGCAGGACGCGGGGATAGTCGGTGTTGGCCACGTTCTCGGTGAAGCTGTAGTCCACGCGCCCCGCGGCCTTCGCCGCCTCGGCGGCCTTGTGGATGCGGCTCACCCACTGCTGCTCGACCGGCACCGTATAGACGCCCGCCACCTTGAGCGGCTCCTGCGCCCGCAGGCCGCGCGGCAGTGCCCCCAGCGCGAGCACCGCCCCTCCGGCCATCAGAAGCCCGCGCCGCGTCGTTGCGAATCCCGTCATCTCACCCTCTCGCCCTGCTGGTTGACGTTTTCCGCGACGGTAAGCTGCGGGCGCGCGACGGGCAAGGCCGCCGCTCCTGCCGGAAAGTCGGCCTTCTCGGACATTATCCTTACAGCCTGAATATGCCGCGAAAAATCTGTTACATGGCCCGGTTAGGGAGCTTGCAAGAATCCGTATTCGGCCTTTAGCTGACACTAAACGCCGCTCGGCGCCGGAGGCCCGGACCGAAGAACGGCATTCGGCATGACAACAACCGGGAGAAAGTTCCGATGACCATGAAACTTGCACTGGCCGCCTCGGTCAGCCTCGCCGCGATGGGCGCGGCTTCGGGCGCCTTCGCCCAGAGCACCGAGCTCGTCGAGGCCGCCAAGGCCGAAGGGATGCTGACCACCATCGCCCTGCCGCACAACTGGTGCGGCTACGGCGACGTGATCGCGGGCTTCAAGGCCAAATATCCCGAGATCACCGTGAACGAGCTGAACCCCGACGCGGGCTCGGCCGACGAGCTCGAGGCGATCCGGGCGAACAAGGACAACAAGGGCCCGCAGGCGCCCGACGTGATCGACGTGGGCCTCGCCTTCGGGCCGCAGGCCAAGGACGAGGGCCTGATTGCGCCCTACAAGGTCGAGACCTGGGACGAGATCCCCGCCGAGATCAAGGATGCCGACGGCTACTGGTATGGCGACTACTACGGCGTGATGTCCTTCGGCGTGAACACCGATCTCGTGCAGGAGGTGCCGAAGAGCTGGGAGGCGCTGCTCGACAGCCAGTATGCCAATGCCTTCGCGCTGGCGGGCGACCCGCGCGCCTCGAACCAGGCGATCCTGGCCGTGATGTCGGCCGGCATCGCCGACGGCACCGAGCCGGGCGAGGCCTCGGGCAAGAAGGGGCTCGAGTTCTTCGGCAAGCTGAACAAGGCCGGCGGCTTCGTGCCGGTGATCGGCAAGGCCGGCACCATCGCCCAGGGCCAGACCCCGATCGTCGCCGCCTGGGATTATAACCTGCTGTCCTGGCGCGACGAGCTGAAGGGCAACCCGCCCATGGAGGTGGTGATCCCGGAAGGCCCGAGCCTCGCCGGCGTCTATGTCCAGGCGATCTCGGCCTTCGCGCCGCATCCGAACGCGGCGAAGCTCTGGATGGAATATCTCTATTCGGACGAAGGTCAGCTCGGCTGGCTCAAGGGCTACTGCCACCCGGCGCGCTTCAATGCGATGGTCGAGGCCGGCAAGATCCCGCAGGAGCTGCTCGACGCCCTGCCGCCCGCCGAAGGCTATGCCCGCGCGGTCTTCCCGACCGTCGAGCAGCAGGAGGCCAACAAGGCGGCCGTGACGGCCGGCTGGGATGGTGTGGTCGGCGCCAACGTGCAATGACGTGATCCGGGACCCCGGCCGCACCGGCCGGGGTCCTGCCCCTCCGGCTCCAGGATCCGCCGCTTCGGCCGGGCCCGCGAGACACTTCCCGGCGGAGCTTCCGCCCCGCGCCCCCGCTGCTTCCGGCGGAGGCCCTTCCGCCCGACGGACCCTATATGACAGACCTGCCCCCGCCGAAGGCCGGACGCCGCGTGTCGCTGCCGCTGAACTGGTTCGGCGTGGCCCCGTTTTTGCTGTTCGCGCTCCTGTTCCTGATCCTGCCCACGATGCATATCGTGCTGGGCGCCTTCCGCACGCCCGCGGGCGATTTCACCCTGGCCAACATTCGCGGGATCTTCACCGCCTCGATCATGAATGCCTTCTGGATCTCGATCCGGATCAGCCTGCTCACGGCCTTCCTCGGCTGCGTGGCGGGCTTCCTGATCGCGGCCGCCGTCACCCGCGGAGGCCTGCCGGGCCCGCTGCGCGGCGCGCTCCTGACCTTCTCGGGGGTGGCCTCGAACTTCGCGGGCGTGCCGCTCGCCTTCGCCTTCATCGCGACGCTGGGCCGGCTCGGGTTCCTGACGGTGATCCTGCGCGAGTGGTTCGGCTTCAACCTCTACGGCACGGGCTTCAACCTCATCAGCTTCCTCGGGCTGACGCTGACCTACCTCTATTTCCAGATCCCGCTGATGATCCTGATCGTCACCCCCGCCCTCGACGGGCTGAAGCGCGAATGGAAGGAAGCGGCCGAGACGCTGGGGGCCACGGGGGCGCAATATTGGCGCATGGTGGCGCTGCCGGTGCTGTGGCCCTCGTTCCTCGGCACCTTCGCGCTCCTCTTCGCCAATTCCTTCGGCGCGGTCGCCACGGCCATGGCGCTGACCGGCTCGTCGCTCTCGATCGTGCCGATCATCCTCTTCGCGCAGATCCGCGGCGACGTGCTGCAGGATCCGCATCTGGGCTATGCCATCGCCTTCGGGATGATCCTGCTCACGGGGATCGCGAACCTCGTCTATATCGTGCTGCGCACGCGGGCCGAGAGGTGGGTGAAATGAGATCGGCCAAGATCTGGTCCTGGATCGCCTTCGCCGCCGGGATGCTCTATTTCTTCCTGCCGCTGATCGGCATGTTCGAATTTTCGCTGCGGGCGCGCCGGGGCGAATACAGCTTCGACGCCTATGCCAGCGTGCTGGGCGATCCGCAGTTCCGCGCCACCTTCGGCTATTCGGTGCTGATGGCGCTCTTCACCATCATCTTCGGCATCCTCCTCGTGGTGCCCACCGTCTTCTGGGTCCGGCTGAAGCTGCCGCGCTGGCGCCCGGTGATCGAGTTCATCACGCTCCTGCCGCTGGTGATCCCGCCCATCGTGATCGTCTTCGGCTATATCCGGCTTTACAACACCTCGAGCTGGCTGCCGCTGACCGGGACGGCCATGGGCACCAACCTGCTCCTGATGTTCGGCTATACGATGCTGGCCCTGCCCTACATGTATCGCGCCGTGGATACGGGGCTGCGCACCATCGACGTCCAGACCCTGACCGAAGCGGCGCAAAGCCTTGGCGCGGGCTGGATCACCATCCTTGCGCGGCTGATCCTGCCGAACGTGCTGGTCGCGGTCCTGTCGGGGGCCTTCCTCACCTTCGCGATCGTGATCGGCGAGTTCGTGCTGGCGGCGCTGCTGAACCGTCCGGCCTTCGGCCCCTACATGGTCTGGATGGGCGCCAACAAGGCCTACGAACCCGCCGCGCTGGCCGTGATCGCCTTCGTCGTGACCTGGGCCTGCATGGCGCTGATCCAGCTCGTGACCCGCCTGTCCGCCCACACCCGGGCCCAACAAAGATGAGAAGGAACGCAGCCTGATGGCCTTCCTGGAGATCGCCCGGCTGGAGAAATCCTTCGGCCCCCTGCGCGTGGTGCGCGACTTCAACCTCTCGGTCGAGCAGGGCGAGTTCATCTCGCTGCTCGGCCCCTCGGGCTGCGGCAAGACCACGGTCCTGCGCATGGTGGCGGGCTTCGAGACGCCCGATTCCGGCGCCATCCAGATCGAGGGCAGGAACGTCGTCCGCCAGCGCCCGAACGCGCGCAAGATCGGCATGGTCTTTCAGGCCTATGCCCTGTTTCCCAACCTGACCGTCGCGCAGAACGTGGGCTTCGGCCTCAAGGTCGCGGGCGTCCCGCGCCGCGAGGCCGAGGAGCGCGTGGCCGAGATGCTCGCCCTGATCGGGCTTCCCGATCTCGGGGCCCGCTATCCGTTCCAGCTCTCGGGCGGGCAGCAGCAGCGCGTGGCGCTGGCCCGCGCCCTTGCGGTGCGGCCGCGCGTCCTGTTGCTGGACGAGCCGCTCTCGGCGCTGGATGCCAAGATCCGGGTGAGCCTGCGCACCGAGATCCGCACCATCCAGCAGCGGCTCGGGATCACCACCATCTTCGTGACCCACGATCAGGAAGAGGCCCTGTCGATGTCCGACCGGATCGTGGTGATGAACGGCGGCATCGCCGAGCAGGTCGGCACGCCCTTCGAGATCTACAACCAGCCGACCACCAAGTTCGTGGCGAACTTCGTGGGCACGATCAGCACGCTGGTGGCCGAGGTCGAGGATCCGGCCGGGGGCGCGGTCCGCGTCGCAGGCCAGACCATCCGCCTGCCCCGGCCGGTCGAGGCGCCGCGCGGCGGCCGCATCGGGCTCGCGCTGCGCCCCGAGGCGCTGCATCTCGGGGCGGGCGACGGGCGCGACACGATGCTGCCCGCCACCATCGCCGACGTGCAGTTCCTCGGCAGCGTGATCCGGCTGCAGCTTCACACCGGCGGGACGACGGTCGCGCTCGACACGTTCAACCGGCCCGACATGCCGCCGCCGCGGGTGGGCGAGCATACGCAGGTGAGCTTCGCTGCACGCGATGTGATCGTGCTCGACTCCTGAGGGCGGGAACCCGTCCGGCCCTCACGGCCTTCCTTCGCGAAGGGAGGACGGCCATGGACCGACGCATCATCCTCGACGGGCTGGTGGAATTCGAGACGCTGGCGCTGCGTGGCGGCATCCGCCTCGAGCTTGCGGACGAGGACGACCGCCTCACCGTCGTGACCGAGTTCGAGGAGGCCGATCCCGCCTCGCCCGCGGGCTTCGGGCTTCTGGACCTGCGACAGGAGTTCGAGGTGCGTGGCCGGCTCTGCGAGGCCGGGATCGTGCTGAACGCGACCGGCATCTATGCCACCTGCGTCGCGGCCCGGCTCGGCCGCTATGTGACCGAGCGGCTGGTCGAGGTGGTCGAGACCCACGGCACCGCGCAGGAGCGACTTGCCGCCGCACGCGATTGCCTTCTCCGCCATGCGGACGAACATGAGGAGGAGGTGCGTCGGGCGCTGGTGCAGTGCGCCTCCCTCGGCCGGACGCTGGCCGTCTGATGCCTGCGCCCTAGCTCTCGCTCCGCAGGCAGGAGGATTCTATGCGATTGACCACGCGTGACTTCGACCGGACGGGGCGCCCGCTCCGCTTCACCGAGCTGGGCTTCGGCTCCTCCCCCTTGGGCAACCTCTACCGCGCCATCTCGGACGAGGAGGCGCAGGCGCTGCTCGAACGCGCCTGGGCCGGCGGCATCCGCTATTTCGACACGGCGCCCCTCTACGGCTACGGGCTGGCCGAGGAACGGCTGGGCCGCTTCCTGGCCGGGCATCCGCGGGCGGACTATGTGCTCTCGACCAAGGTCGGGCGGCTCCTGCGGCCGGTCGAGCCGGGCGAGGCCCGCGACGGGCTGGGCAAGTTCTTCGAGGTGCCCGAGCGCAAGGAGCGGTTCGACTATGGCTACGACGGGGTGATGCGCTCGCTCGAGGCTTCGCTCGACAGGCTCGGTCTCGACCGGGTGGATGTGCTCTATGCCCACGATCTCGACCTCTTCACCCACGGCTCGCAGGAGGCGCTGGACGCACGGCTCGCGGAATTCATGGCGGGCGGCTACCGCGCGCTGGTCGAGCTGCGCGATCAGGGCGTGATCTCGGCCTTCGGCGCGGGGGTGAACGAATGGCAGCCCTGCCAGTGGCTCGCCGAGCGGGGCGAGTTCGACCTTTTCCTCCTTGCCGGCCGCTACACGCTTCTGGAGCAGGAGGCGCTCGAGACCTTCCTGCCCCTGGCCGAAGAGCGCGGCATCGGCATCGTGATCGGCGGCCCCTACAATTCCGGCGTGCTCGCCACGGGGCCGAAGCCCGGCTCCTTCTACGATTACCGGCTGGCTCCGCAGGTCGTGCTCGACCGCGTGGCCCAGATCCACACGATCTGCGAGCGCTGGGGCGTGCGGATGTTCGAGGCGGCCTTCCAGTTCCCGCTGCGCCATCCCGCGGTGCTCTCGGTGATCCCCGGCCCGCAGTCGGTGGGCGAGGTGATGGAGAACCGCATCGCGGCCGACGCCGAACTGCCGCCGGGCCTGTGGGAGGATCTGAAGGTGGCGGGGCTCCTGCGCCCCGACGCGCCGGTCTGAGGCGCTCCCGCCCGCCGGATCACGGATGCTCTGCGCGGGCGGGGCCGCCCGCAGGAGCCTTCTCCCGGAGGGTGACGCGGGGCCGTTCCTCCCTGCGAGCGCGGCAGCGGCAAGTCCCTGCCGCTCCCGCCGCGGGGCCGGATCAGATCTGCTTTTCGGGGATGAAGACCTTCAGCCCGTCGAGCGCCTCGGAGACCTTGATCTGGCAGGTCAGGCGCGAGCGCGCCGGATCGGGCTGCCAGGCGAAGTCGAGCATGTCCTCTTCCATCGCCTCCTTCTTCGGCAGCTTGTCCGTCCATGCGGGATCGACATAGACGTGGCAGGTCGAGCAGGCGCAGGCGCCGCCGCAGTCGGCCTCGATGCCCGGCACGCCGTTGTCGCGCGCGCCTTCCATCACGGTCAGGCCGGCGGCCACGTCGATCACATGCTCGGTTCCGTTGAATTCGACATAGGTGATTTTCGCCATCTTCGTCTCGCTCTTCCCTGGCTCGCAATGCTGCCCGAGGCTTAGGGCAATCCCGCGCACTTTGCCAGAGGGCGGGCTTGCACCGGATCGCAGCGCAGGCTATGTTCTACCTATGTTCCATCCATCAGATCTCACCGCCAACTGGCTTACCATGACCCCGGAACCGGGCAGCTGGCCCCGTCCGCCCAAGGCCATTCCCGCCGGACGGCTGGACGAGCCGCCTTCGGGGGCGCGGGTGGCGGTGGCGGGCCTCGTGCTGGTGCGCCAGCGGCCCGGCACGGCCAAGGGCACGATCTTCCTCACGCTCGAGGACGAGACCGGCGTCGTCAATGTCGTGGTCTGGGCCAAGATCTACGAGCAGTTTCGCCGCGCCGTGATCGCCGGGCGGCTCCTGCGGGTGACGGGGCGGCTCCAGCGGGAAGCAGGCGTGGTGCATGTGGTGGCCGAGACCATCGAGGACATTTCCCATCTGCTCGACCGGCTCCTTGCAGAGCATGTCCATCCCGACGGCACCCGGGCGGGAGATCAGCCCTGAACCCTGCCACGGGCAGGAAGGATCGTCCTGTCCCGTGCAAGGGGCTGCTTTCGCCCGGCACGACCGAGGATCGGCGCCGCCCGGCGACCTGACGCCGCTCTCTTCACGGCGAAAGCCTGACGATGATCGGCAAGGCGGGACGGCATGATGCTTCCGCCGTTCCGCGCCGGGTCAGGTGCCGTCCGCCAGAACGGCCGTCCAGACCTTTGGCGCGCAGAGGAGACCCCCTCTCCCGGCGAGACCTGCCCTCACCTTGCGCGGCACGGACCTCTCGCGGAGGCCCTCTCTCCGGGCAGCGCACCACCGGGGCTGCCCCGGTTTGCCGCGCCTTTCGCCCATCGCATCGCCTTTCCCCTCGCGGCAACTTGCGCCATGCTTCGGGCCAAACCGACAGGAAGTCCCGATGATCCGCCGTCCCGCCCTTCTCGCGCTGTTGCTGCTGACCGCCTGCGGAGGGCCCGTCATGCCCGAGCCGCCGCGGCCGCCCGACCTCACTCTCGGGCTCCGCAGCGACAAGCCCGCGCCCGAGGCGGGCATCTGCTGGGCCGGCGCAGAGGGCCGCTGGTTCGAGGCGCCCTGCCCCGACCTCATGACCTCCGAGCGGATCGCCACGCTCCAGCGCGCGCTCGAGGTGCGGGGCCTTTATGCGGGCGAGATCACGGGCGAACTCGACAAGCGAACCCGCAACGCCATCCGCAAGCTGCAGGCACCGCTCGGGCTCGACAGCGACCGGCTGTCCCTCGCCGCCGCGCGCTCCTTAGGTCTGGTGCCGATCGAGCTTTCGCTGCCCGAGCAGGAGGAGCCGACCCCTCCCCCGCCCGACGCCGCGGATCCCGCCGACGTGGCCGAGACCTGATCGCCGACCTGCCGACCGCCGCGGGATCGCTGCAGGACAGATGGAGGGCCGCGCCGGAGCGCGGCCTCCTTACTCGCTGACCGTCAGCGCCACGAAGCGCGGATCGCCGCCGCGGCGGATCAGCAGGAGCAGCGATTTCCGCCCCGCCTCCCGCGCCTCGGTCACGCGGTCCTGCAGATCCTTGATCGTCACCACCTTCTGCTGGCCGGCCTCGGTAATCACGTCTCCCTCGCGCAAGCCCTTGGAATAGGCCTCGGAGGCCGGATCGACATCCGTCACCGCAAGCCCCTCGGTGCCGCCGGGCAGGCCCAACTCGCCGGCCTGCTCGGCCGTGAGCGGCGCCACGGTCAGGCCCAGGAGATCGGCCGTCGACGGCTCGGCCGGCTCGGCCGCGCCGGGCGCCTCGGGGCCCTCGTTCTCGGCTTCCTCGCGGCGCCCGAGGGTCACCGACAGGGTCCGGGTCTTGCCTTCGCGCATCACGATGACCCGCACCGCCTCGCCGATCGGCGCATCGGCCACCCGGCGCACCAGATCGCGCGTGTCGGCCACGGGCGCGCCATCGAAGGTCACGATCACGTCGCCCGATTGCATGCCGGCCTCTTTTGCGGGGCCCTCCGGCACGTCGGTCACGAGGGCGCCCTTGGCCTCGGTGAGGCCCATCGCCTCGGCCACGTCCGGGGTCACGTCCTGGATCCGAACGCCCAGCCAGCCGCGGCGGGTCTCGCCGAACTCGCGCAGCTGCTGGACGACCTTGACCACCACGTTCGAGGCCATCGAGAAGCCGATGCCGATCGAGCCGCCGTTCGGCGACAAGATCGCCGTGTTCACGCCGATCACCTGCCCGTCCATGTTGAAGAGCGGACCGCCCGAATTGCCGCGGTTGATGGCGGCATCGGTCTGAATGTAATCGTCGTAGGTGCCGGAGAGGGCCCGGTTGCGGGCCGAGACGATGCCGGCCGAGACCGAGAAGCCCTGCCCCAGCGGGTTGCCCATGGCCACGACCCAGTCGCCGACGCGGGCGAGGTCGGAGTTGCCGAAGCTCACGAAGGGCAGCGGCTGGTTCCCATCCACCTTCAGCAACGCGATGTCGGTCTTCGGGTCGGTGCCGACGAGCTTCGCCTCGAGCTTCTTGCCCGAGAAGAACTCGATCTGGATGTCGTCGGCCCCTTCGATGACATGGTTGTTGGTGACGATGTAGCCGTCTTCCGAGATCACGAAGCCGGAGCCCAGCGCCTCGGAGCGGCGCGGCCCGTCGCCGCGGTTCTGCGGGTCCATGAAGTCACGGAAGAAATCCTCGAAGGGCGAGCCTTCGGGCACGAGGGGCGAATTCTGCGTGGGCGCGGCCACGACGGTCGAGGTCGTGATGTTCACGACGGCCGGGCTGATCTTCTCGGCGAGGCCTGCGAAACTTGCGGGAGCGTTCTGCGCCTTGACCGCCACGGCCTGCGCCAGCGCCAGGGCGAGCCCGAGCATCAGCGCGAGAAAGAGACGCGAGACCGACGCGGGCACCGGGTGGATGCGGCGGGCGATGGTAATGGCGTGAGACTGCACACCCGACTCCTTTCGAGATAGCTGAGCGGTCAACTGCAAGCGGAACCGCCCCGAAGTGACAGTCGGGCAAGATGCGCCGCAATGCAAACGGCGTCTTGGCCCGTCAAGCTCATGTGAAGCCTGCCGGCAGGGCCCCGCCGACAGGCATCGTGTCACTGGACGGCCGGTGCGGGCGGGACGGCATCCTGCCCGGCGGGCGGAGCCGCCGGCGCCTCATTGGCCTCCGTCTGCCCGCTCGCCGGAGCGGCCGCACCGTCCGTGTCGGGGGACGCTGCCGCCGGGGCTGCCGGGCGCGGCGTGCCTTCCGGCGCGCGGTCGCTGCGCAGATACTGGAAGAACTCGCTGTCGGGCTGCATGACGATGGAGGAGCCGCCGCTCTGCAGCGCGCGCTCGTAGGAGGTGAGCGAGCGGGTGAAGGCGAAGAACTCGGGATCGCGGCCGAAGGCCTCGGCATAGACCGAGTTGCGCTGCGCGTCGGCCTCACCGCGGATCACCTCGGCCTGACGGCGCGCCTCGGACGTCACCTCGACGACGGTCCGGTCCGCAGCCGCGCGCACCCGCTGCGCCGCCTCGTTGCCGCGGGCGATCTCGTCGGCCGCCTCACGCTCGCGCTCGGCCCGCATCCGGCCGTAGGTGGCCGAAAGGTTCTGCTCGGGCAGGTCGGTGCGGGTGAGACGCACGTCGATCACATCCACGCCCAGAGCCAGCGCCTGACGGCGGGCCAGATCGCGGATCTGGTTCATCAGCACCGTCCGGTCCTCGGAGAGGACGCGGATCGAGGGCACCCCGCCCAGCACTTCGCGGATCGCCGGGCTCATGATGCGCTGGAGCCGGGTCTGCGCGGCCTCGATGCCGCCCGCGCCCACGGCCTCGCGGAATTCCACGAGATCCACGATGCGCCAGCGGGCGAAGGCATCGACCACGAGGCGGCGGTCGTCGAGCGGCGTCACCTCGAGCGGCTGCGTGGGCAGGCCGAGGATGCGCCCGTCATAGCGCACGACCTCCTGGATGAGGGGGATCTTGAAGCCGATGCCCGGTTCTTCCTTGACCGCCTTCACCTGGCCGAACTGCAGCACCAGCGCCTTCTCGCGCTCGTCCACGATGAAGATCGACGAGAAGCCCACGGCAACCAGAATGGCCAGGATGGGCAGGATGAGAGAGCTGCGGTTCATCAGTTGGCCTCCCCGGTGGCGGTCGAGCCTGCGCGGGCGCCGCCCGCGTTGCGGCCGAGCTCGTTCAGCGGCAGGTAGGGCACGACGCCCGAGCCGCCCTCGCCCTGGACGCCGTCCAGGATCACCTTGTCCATCGAGCCGAGCACCTTCTCCATCGTTTCGAGATACATCCGGCGGCGGGTGACGTCAGGCGCCTTCACATATTCCTCGTAGACCGAGTTGAAGCGCGAGGCCTCACCCTCGGCATTGTTCACGACCTCGGCGCGGTAGCCCTCGGCCTGTTCCGTCAGCCGCGCGGCTTCCCCGCGGGCGGCCGCGGTCACGCGGTTGGCATAGGCATCGGCCTCCTTCTCGAGCCGGTCGCGCTCCTGCTGGGCGGCCTGCACTTCGCGGAAGCTGTCGATGACCTCCTGCGGCGGGTCGGCCTTGTCGAAGTTGACGCGGACGACGTTGATGCCGGCCTGATAGCTGTCGAGCGTGGTCTGCACCGCCGCCAGCAGGTCCGAGGCGATGATGCCGCGGTCGCGGTTGAGGATCGGCGAGAGTTCGGAGCGGGCGATGATGTCGCGCATCGCGGATTCCGAGACGGCGCGGATCGTGTCGGCCGGATCGGCGAGGTTGAACAGGAATTGCGCGGGATCCGAGATGTTCCAGACCACCTGGAACTCGATGTCCACGATGTTCTGGTCACGGGTGAGCATGAGGCCGCTGTCGGTGTCGCCGCCGCGGCCGGTGCCGATGTCGGTCGTCCGTTCCCCCGTCACCTGCACCACCTCGGCCGTGACGAACGGCCAGGGCGCAAAGTTGAGGCCCGGACTGCCGATGGCGCTGAACTCGCCCAGGAAGAGCTCGACCGAGCGTTCCTCGGGCCGCACCGTGTAGAAGGACATGAAGGCCCAGACGCCCACCGCCGCCAGCGCGCCGAGCGCAAGGCCCTGACGGGTGAAGAGCGGACCGATCGGATTGCCCCCGTTTCCGCCTCCGCCGCCCCGTCCGCCGTTCGGACGGCCCCGGCCGCCCATCAGCACGCGCAGCTGCTCTTGCCCCTTCTTCACGATCTCGTCGATCTCGGGGATCTGGGACCCTTCCCCGCCGCCGGGACGCCGCCCGCCGCGGCCGTCACGCCCGTCCCTGTCGCCGCGATCTCCACCGCCTCCGCCCCAAGGTCCTCCGTTGGACATATAACCCTTTCCCTTTCCTTGCCTGCCGCCTTAACTGGTCATCCAAAAAGCAAATTCAAGCCGTGCGGATGGGTTTGCGCAGGGTCACGAGTTCCTCGGCCATGGTCGGATGAACCGCCACGGTCTGATCGAAGTCTTCCTTCGTCGCCCCCATCTTCACCGCGATGGCGGCGAGCTGGATCATCTCGCCCGCATTCGGGGCGACGATGTGGCAGCCGAGCACCTTCCGGCTCGCCTGGCTGACGATCAGCTTCATGAGCACGCGGTCGGACCGGCCCGCAAAGAGCGACTGCATCGGCCGGAAGGCCGCCGCATAGACCTCGATGGGCTCCTGCTCGCGCGCGGCCTCTTCGCTCAGCCCCACCGAGCCGAGTTCCGGCTGGGTGAAGACCGCCGAGGCCACGAGTTCGTGGTCGGCCTGCCGAGGCTCGCCCTTGAAGACCGTATCGGCAAAGGCGTGGCCCTCGCGGATCGCAACCGGCGTCAGGTTGATCCGGTCGGTCACATCCCCCACCGCATAGATCGAGGGCACCGAGGTCTGGCTCCAGCCGTCGACCGGGATCTGGCCGTGGCGGCCGAGCTCGATCCCCAGCGCCTCGAGCCCGAGTCCGCGCGTGTTCGGCCGCCGCCCGGTGGCATAGAGGACCGCGCCGAACTCCTGATCCGATCCGTCGGTGGTGACGGCGCGCACCCCGCGCTCGGTCTTCTCGAGCCGGATCACGTCGGTGCCGCACTTGATATGGATGCCACGGTCGATCATGGCCGAGGCCACATGGCCGCGCGCCTCGTCGTCGAAGCCGCGCAGGATCTGCGCGCCGCGGTAGAACTGGCAGACCTCGACCCCGAGCCCGTGCAGGATGCAGGCGAATTCGCTGGCAATGTAGCCGCCGCCCACCACGAGGATCGAGGCGGGCAGGCTCTCGAGCTGGAACACGTCGTCCGAGCTCATGGCCAGCTCGCAGCCCGGGAAGTCCGGCACGAAGGGCCGCCCGCCGGTCGCGATCAGGATGTGCTTGGCCGTGACCTTGCGCCCCGAGGCGAGGGCTACCGTATGGGCATCGGCCACCGTCGCGCGCTCGTCGAAGATCTCCACCCCGGCCGAGGTCAGGCCCGAGCGGTAGGCGGCCTCGAGCCTGTCGAGCTCGCGATCCAGCTTGCCCCGGAAGGCGGGCCAGTCGAAGCCGCCGATCGAGGCGTCCCATCCGTAGGCGCGCGCATCCTCGACCGCATCCGGATAGCCCGAGGCGAAGACCATCAGCTTCTTGGGCACGCAGCCCCGGATGACGCAGGTGCCGCCCATGCGGCTCTCCTCGGCCAGCGCGACGGTCGCGCCCCCTTCCGAAGCCGCGATCCGGGCGGCACGCACACCGCCCGAGCCGCCACCGATGACGAACAGATCGTAGTCGAAGGCCAAGGTCTCAGTCTCCCAGATCGGCGAAGATGTTGCGGGCGCGGTCCATGTCGATGGACCCTTCCTCGGCCTGCCCCGACTGCAGGTCGCGCAGGCTCACGCGCCCGTCGCCGTGGCCCACCACGACCGTATCGCAGATGTCGATGAAGAGGCCGTTCTCGACCACGCCCGCGATCTGGTTCAGCGCCACGCCGAGCTGACGCGGCTCGCCGATGCGCTTGAGATGCAGATCGAGGATGTAGTTCTTCTCGTCGGTCAGAAGCGGCGCATCGCCGGAGAGGCGCAGCGTCACCTCGCGGCCGAGCACATCCATGCCCTCGAGCGTCTCCTCGATCAGCATCTTCGTGCTCTGCCAGCCGAAGGGGATCACCTCGACCGGCAGCGGAAAGGCGCCCAGATGCGCCACTTCCTTGGCGGCATCGGCGATCACCACCATCCGGTCCGAGGCGGTCGCCACGATCTTCTCCTGCAACAGGGCGGCCCCGCCTCCCTTGATGAGGTTGAAGTCCGCGTCGAATTCATCCGCCCCGTCGATGGTCAGGTCGAGCCACTTCGCCTCGTCCAGCGTCACCACCTGAATGCCCAGAGCGCGGGCGAGATCGGCCGTGCGGGTCGAGGTCGGCACGCCCTGAACCCGCAGCCCCTCCTCGCGCACGCGCTCGGCCAGGCAGCGCACCATCCAGGCGGCGGTCGAGCCGGTGCCGAGGCCCAGCTTCATGCCGTCCTGCACGAGATCCACCGCGCGGCGTGCGGCGGCGAATTTGGCGGTGTCGATCGGGGATAATTCTGCTGGCATCCTGGGTCTCCGCTGGGGCGCATCCCGGTTATAGGGACGAAGCGCGGGCCGTGCGAGCGGAAAGCGGCAGCTTTCCGGGCTGAGGAGCCTCAGCCACAGTTGAAGAAAATCGAAATTCAGCGCATCCTGAACGCACATTTCCGCGTTTCATTCGAGCCATCCCTTGTTCCTTCTGCCATCCGTTGTTCCCGGGATCCTTGCCATGATCGTTCCCCGCCCGACGAACCCTCCCCCTCCGGCCCATGACCGGCGCACCGGCGCGGCTCCTGCCGAGGTCCTGCTCTGCGAAGCCGCCTGTCAGGCCATCGTGGATTGCCTGCGCGGAGAGGGAGCGCTTGCGCCCCTGCCGCGGGGCTGCAGCCCGCACTGAGCCCGCGCGCCCGGACGCCGGAGGGCTCCCGCCGTTCATGGGTCGGCCCCTCTCCCGCCGCGACCGAACCTTGGGCGGCGACGGCTCTTCCGCGCGGGGCTCTCATGCGCCTGCCTCGCTGCACGCCTGTCCCTGCGCGCGCGCCTCGCCCTGCCCTCCGGTCCCTCCTTCTCCAGGGCAGCGGGGCCTTGGCCCGCCGGTGCGAACGCCCTGCCGTCTGACCCTCTCTTTCGCCCCGGCAGCAGGACGTGACCGAGGTTTCCCGCCCGCGCTCGCTTGCCCGGCCCCTGTCCCCTCCACCTCCCGAGCGGCGGCGCGTGGCCCAACTTTCCCACCCACGCAAGGTGAATGGCGCGAAAGGCGGCGCCATGTCGCTTTCCGCCATGTCCGCGGCGGCCTGTCGCACCTATCTAGGGAGAACCGCTGATCGAGGTCTTCGCATGTTCCTGTCCGTCTTCGACATCTTCAAGGTGGGCGTCGGCCCCTCCTCGTCGCACACGATGGGACCGATGGTGGCCGCGGGGCGCTTCCTCGACCGGCTCCGGGCGAGCCCGTTCCATGCCCACGGCCTGCGGGCCTCGCTGCACGGCAGCCTCGCCTTCACGGGCGTGGGCCATGCGACCGACCGGGCCACGATCCTGGGCCTCGCGGGATTCGAGCCCGGCAGCTACGATGCGGAGCGCGCCGAGGAGGTGCTGGCCGCGATCCGCGCCACGGGCCGGATCGAGGCGCCGGGCCTCGGTCCGCTCCAGTTCGACCCCGAGAAGGATCTGGTCTTCGACTACGGCCATGCCCTGCCGGGCCATGCCAACGGGATGCGCATCCAGGCGACCGACGCGCAGGGCGACGTGCTGCTGTCGGAGGTCTATTACTCCGTCGGCGGCGGCTTCGTCCTGACCGAGGCAGAGCTTGCCGAGTCGAAATCCGACCGTCCCGCCGCCGGTCCCGCCGTTCCCTTCCCCTTCGAAAGCGCGCATCAGATGCTCGGCATGGCCGAAGCCTCGGGCCTTTCCGTCGCGGCGATGAAGCGGGCCAACGAGCTCGCGTTCCGCAGCGCGCCCGAGCTCGACCGCGGGCTGAAGCGGATCTGGCAGGTGATGAACGACTGCATCGAGCGCGGCATGGCCACCGGCGGCACGCTGCCGGGGGGCCTGCATGTCCGCCGCCGCGCCAAGGGCATCCGCGAGGCGCTTCTGGCCGAGCGCGGGCTGAACATGACCGCGCCGCACACGATCAACGACTGGATGAGCCTCTATGCCATGGCGGTGAACGAGGAGAATGCCGCCGGCGGTCAGGTGGTCACGGCCCCCACCAACGGCGCGGCGGGCGTGGTGCCGGCCGTCATCCGCTACTGGCTCGACCATGTGCCGGGGGCGAGCCCCGCGAAGCTCGGGGATTTCCTCCTGACGGCCGCGGCCATCGGCGGGCTCGTCAAGCACAATGCCTCGATCTCGGGCGCCGAATGCGGCTGTCAGGCCGAGGTGGGCTCGGCGGCCGCCATGGGCGCGGCGGGGCTTGCGGCGGTGCTCGGCGGCACGCCGGCTCAGGTAGAGAATGCGGCCGAGATCGCGCTGGAGCATCACCTCGGCATGACCTGCGACCCGGTGCGCGGCCTTGTGCAGGTGCCCTGCATCGAGCGCAACGGGCTCGGCGCGATCAAGGCCGTCTCGGCAGCGAGCCTCGCGCTCCGCGGCGACGGCGAGCATCTGGTGAGCCTCGACGTCTGTATCGAGACGATGCGCCAGACCGGCCGCGACATGAACGAGAAATACAAGGAGACCTCGCTCGGCGGCCTCGCGGTGAATGTCCCGAACTGCTGACCGCGGGAACGCGCCGGACGTCGCATGGCCATGATCCCCTCCTCCGCCCTGAGGCATGGCCCCGCACGCCGCAAGGCCAGGCGCGGAGGCGCTCCTGGCCGCGACATTCTTCCCGCAGGCCTCTCCCGCCTCGGGCAGGTGGGCTCCCTCGGCCGGGGATCGGAGCGGGCCTTTCCGCCGAGACGCCCGCGGCGGCAATGGTCGCCGGGTGCCGAGACAGAGGGAGGGGGCCCCTCCCTCCCGCCGCGACGCTCGCATTCGCAGCCCCCGTCCCCGGCGACCCACGGCCGGCAGGTTCTCCCGCCTTTTCCGCACCTTCCGTCCGGCTCCTGCCGCGAGACCTCTGGACGGACACCGCGCGCCGGGCTAGGCCGGATCCATGACAGCCTCCTCTGACCGCATCCTGCCCGGCGTCGCGCTGATGATCGCCTTCTGCGTCCTCGCGCCGCTGCTCGACGTCTGCGCGAAGCTCGCCTCCGCCACGATCCCCGTGGGCCAGATCACCGGCGCGCGCTTCCTCGTGCAGGCGGCGCTGATGCTGCCGGTGGTGGCGCTGATGGGCACGGGCTGGCGGATGAGCCGCCGCATGGCCGGGCTTGTGGCGCTGCGGGCGATCTTCCTGATCCTGTCGACCTACAGTTTCGTCGCGGCCGTTACGGTCATGCCCATCGCCGACGCGCTGGCCATCGCCTTCGTCGAGCCCTTCATCCTGCTCATTCTGGGCCGGATCCTCTTCGGCGACGAGGTGGGCCCCCGCCGGATCGCGGCGAGCATCGTGGGCTTCGGCGGCGCGCTTCTGGTGATCCAGCCGTCACTGATGGCCTTCGGCCTCGTGGCGCTCTGGCCGCTCGGGACGGCGGTCTTCTTCGCCTTCTACATGCTCGTCACGCGGCAGATGTCGCGGGGAATGCATCCGGTGAGCATGCAGTTCCACACCGCGCTGGCGGGCGTCATCCTGCTCGTGCCGGTCTTGGCCTGGGGTCATGCGGCAGGCGCGCCCACCCTCACCCTCGTTTACCCCGACGGCATGGTCTGGGCGTTTCTCTTCGGCGTGGGCTTCTGGGCCTCGACCAGCCACATGTGCATGACCTATGCGCTGAAGTTCGCCCCCTCGGCCACGCTCGCGCCGCTGCACTATCTCGAGATCGTGGCGGCCGTGGGACTGGGCTACCTCGTGTTCGGCGATTTCCCGAACCTGCTCACCTGGGCGGGCATCGCCACCATCGCCGCCTCGGGCCTCTACATCATTCACCGCGAGCGGCTGTCCGCCCGCGTCCTGCCCACCCCGGCACCAGCCCCCTGAGGGCCGAATCCAGCCGCGCGCGCGGCAGGATCACCAGCATCCCCGGCCCATCGAAGGCGAGCCGGACCTCGGGCGCCGAGACGATGTTCGAGGTGCCGATCCGCCCGCCGGGCGCGAAGGGGATCTCGTCGATCGGCCAGCGCAGGCCCTGGCTCGTGCCCCGGAGGGGGGCCATCGGAAAGAGCGAGAACCGCTCGCCTGCGCGCATCCGCAACCGGAGTTCGGGCGGCGCGTGAAAGACCACATCCTCGGGCCCCACGAGAAGGCAGGTGACATCGGGGCGCTTCACGAGCCCGTTCATCACCGCAAGCCCGTGGTCGATGCGCGCCCCCGCCACACCCAGCGCCAGCACGAAGGGCGCGCGGATGTTGCGCAGGCACTTGTCGAAGTCGGTGGATTCCTGCTCGGCCAGATGATGCACGCGACCCGCAAGGGCCGTGCGCCCCTCGGACGAGAGCGAATCCATGTCGCCGATCACCGCGCGCGGCATGTGCCCCAGGCGGAGCGCCGTGTCGCCGCCTCCGTCCGCCGCCACCAGATGCGGCGCCCGTGCGAGAGCCAGCGCCAGATCCCGGCGCGTGACCGGGCCGCCCGCCACCAGCGTGACGCCCTCCGTCGATTCCACAATAGGCTCGGTCATCATCACACTGTATATTCGGGCCTGTGGAATTATGCCCGGCAAGAGCCATAATCAATCCTTCGATTCACCTGATTTCCTCGGTCGAGTGGCCTGTGGCAAAGCCGGCCCCGAAGAAGAAGCCGCAAGGGAGCGCGCATATCCGATGAGCGGGGACAGCAAGATCCTCACCCTGAGCTACGCAGGCTTCACCTGTGCGCTCGAGGGATTCGCGGACCCCTTCTCTCTGGCCGGGCCGATTGCCGCGCATTTCCGCGAGGCCGAGGCACGGGGATCGGCTCCGGAAGCGGCCGTGCTTCAGCGGATCGCCGAAGGCGCCGTCCTCGTCGCGGCGGATGCGGCCGGCGTGACCCTGCGCGCC
>NZ_MABH01000225.1 GCF_001720585.1 Cereibacter johrii
TGGCCGGCCGCGCGGCTGACCGAGGACCGCGACCGCGTGGCCCCGCTCGCCGAGGCGGCCTTCGGCGGCGCGGGGACGGATCTGCATCTGATCGGGGCGCCGTTCCAGATCAAGGTCTGGGAGGCCTTGCTGCGCATCCCCTCGGGCCATGTCACCACCTACTCCGAGATCGCCCAGTCGATCGGCCATCCCACGGCGGTGCGGGCCGTGGGCACGGCGGTGGGGCGCAACCCGATCTCGTTCCTGATCCCCTGCCACCGGGCGCTTCGCAAGTCGGGCGGGCTCGGCGGCTACCACTGGGGCCTGCCCGTCAAGCGCGCCATGCTGGCGTGGGAGGCGGCCCGCGCGGACGCAATCGCGTGATCTCGGCAGCTTTTCGCCATATCCGCCCCCGGAACCCTCTCCCCCGCGCGACGCTTGTGCAATATGCAGGGATGCACCCATCCCCGGGAGCCAAGGACAATTCGTGAGGCGGCAATGAAGATCGTGAAATCCCCCTTTGTGCTGATGACGGCCGGCGTCGTGCTTCTGGCAGGCTGCGACCCTTACGCAACCGGCGGCAACCCCGGCATGGGCGCGCCCGGCAGCTACACCCGTGAAAACCCCCGCGCCTCCACCGGCATCGCCACCGGTGCGATCCTCGGTGGTCTCGTCGGCGCCTCGGCCAGCGACAACAAGCTCGAGAAGGCGGTCGTGGGCGCGGCCGTGGGCGGCATCCTCGGCGGCGCCGTGGGCTCGGCGCTCGACCGTCAGGCGGCCGATCTCCGCAACTCCATCGGCAACAGCCAGGTGAGCGTCACCAACACCGGCTCCGAGCTGGTGGTGACCATGCCGCAGGACATCCTCTTCGCGACCGACAGCGCCAACCTGCGCCCGGACCTGCAGCGCGACCTTGGCGCCGTCGCGCAGAACCTGCTGCGCTACCCGAACTCGAACATCGCGGTCGTCGGCCACACCGACAGCACCGGATCGGCGGCCTACAACCAGGACCTGTCGATGCGCCGCGCCCAGTCGGTGGCGGGCGTGCTGATCGGCAATGGCGTGCCGTCCTACCGCGTCTCGGCCATCGGCCGCGGCGAAGACCAGCCCATCGCCTCGAACCTGACGCCCGAGGGCCGCGCCCAGAACCGTCGCGTGGACATCATCATCCGCCCGACCTCGTGATCCGGACGGGCGGGCCTCTGGCCCGCCCTCCGCCGGAGGCCGCGTGCCGGCCTCCGGCCGCCCCTCTCGGACGACAACCGCCGGGCACAGGACGCACCCTGGCGTAGCGGCTCCGGCCTCCACCGGCGGGCAGGCCCCGCGCCGCCTTTGCCGTTGAGCTTCCGCCCCCGCGGTCATAGATTCTGACCAGTTCGAGGGGAGCTCCGATGCCGTTCCAGAAGATCCAGTCCGAGAAGCTGTCGCAGAGCGTCATGCGGCAGATCGAGCTTCTGATCCTGCGCGGCATCCTGCGGCCGGGAGAGCGGCTGCCCTCCGAGCGCGACCTGTCCGAGCGGCTGGGGGTCTCGCGCCCCTCGCTCCGCGACGCCATTGCCGAGTTGCAGGAGCGCGGGCTTCTCGTCTCGCGGCCGGGCTCGGGCATTTTCGTGGCCGAGGTGCTGGGATCGGCCTTCGCCCCCGCCCTCGTCGAGCTTTTCGCAAGCCACGAAGAGGCGGTGTTCGACTATATCGACTTCCGCCGGGATCTCGAGAGCCTCTCGGCCGAGCGGGCGGCCGTGCGCGCCTCCGACACCGACCTTCAGGTGATCGACACGATCTTCCGCAAGATGGAAGCCGCGCATCTGAAGCGCGATCCCTCCGACGAGGCGGCGCTCGATGCACAGTTCCACATGGCGATCATCGAGGCGAGCCACAATGTCGTCATGCTGCACATGATGCGCTCGATGTTCGACCTGCTGCGGAACGGGGTCTTCTACAATCGACAGATGATGTTCCGGCAGCGCACGACGCGCGAGTCGCTGCTCGACCAGCACCGGCGCATCAATGCGGCGCTGCAGGCGCGCGACCCGCAGGAGGCCCGGGCGGCGGTCGAGACGCATCTGTCCTATGTGGAGAAGGCAGTGACCGAGGGCCTGCGGTCGGAGCGGCACGAAGCCGTCGCGCGCCAGCGGCTGGAGCACGAGCGGAACCGCTGAGGCCTCTCCGGCACCGCGCGGTCCGGGCGCAAGCCTTCGGCGGCCTTCCTCGCCCTAGCGGCCTGCGAGCCATGACAAAGGCCCGGTCCTCGCGGACCGGGCCCTGTCTTTTCTGACGCAAGGCGCTCAGTGGAAGCGGGCTTCCACTTCCTTGATCGACTCGTCG
The DNA here is from genome assembly GCF_001720585.1 of Cereibacter johrii. GTDB lineage: Bacteria > Pseudomonadota > Alphaproteobacteria > Rhodobacterales > Rhodobacteraceae > Cereibacter_A > Cereibacter_A johrii. The sequence goes on from NZ_MABH01000225.1 coordinate 2,305, forward strand.
ATGGAGGCCGAGGCCGCCGCCGGGGTCATCTGGCGCGAGAGCAGGTCGGCTGCGGCCGCCACGGCCACCGACACGGCCTGCTCGCGGATCGCCCGCACCGCGCCGGCTTCGGCCGAAGCGATCTGGTCCTCGGCCGCGGCGACGCGCCGGGCGATCGAGGCCCGGAGATCGGCCTTGGCCTGTTCGGCCGCCGCCTGCGCCTCGTCCCGTGCCGAAGCGACGATGCGCGCCGCCTGCTCCTGCACTTCCTTCTGCTTGCGGTCGTAGGAGGCGAGGATGGTGCGCGCTTCCTCACGGAGCGCGCGGGCCTCTTCCAGCTCGGTGCGGATCTGCACCGACCGCTTGTCCAGCATCCCGAGGATGCGTCCCGGAACCTTGGCGTAGAGAAGGATCCCCATGAAGAGGAGGAAGGATAGCGTGACGATGAAGTTGGTGTTCGACAGCGACAGGAACGGCCCCGTGGCCGCCATCGCCGGCGACGCGGCCAGCGCCGCGAGGATCGAGAGCTTCTTCATCCCGCTCACCCCTTCATCCGCGCAGCGACAGCCGCATCCACGCCAGCCGGGTCGGACTTGCCGCCCAGAGCCGCCACGAGCGCCTCGGCCGTGTCCTTCGCCACTTCCGTGACGCTCTGCAGCGCACCGGCCCGGATCTCGGCGATACGCGCCTCCGACTCCGCCGATTTGGCAGAGATCTCGGCATCCGCCTTCGCCGTGGCCTCGTCCAGCTCGGCCTGAATGGCCGCGCGGGTTTCGGCAACGATGGCCTGCGCTTCGGCACGGGCCTTCGCCAGCGCCTCGTTATAGGCTTTCTCGGCCAGAACGGCCTTCTGCTTCAGCTCTTCGGCCGCGGCCAGATCGTTGGTGATCGTGCCACGACGTTCGGCGAGAACGGCCCCGATCCGGGGCAGAGCCACCCGCGTCAGCAGGAAATAGATCGCGACCAGCGTGACCAGAAGCCAGAAGATCTGGTTCGGCCAGTAGTCGAAGTTGAGCTGCGGCATGCCGACGGCTTGCCCAGCGTGGCCGGCCGCACCCGCCGCTTCATGCACTTCGGTTTCCATCTCGTTCTCCTGCAGCCCCGATGCTCCGGCCGGAAGGGCACGAGGCCCGCCCGGCCGGGTTCGCCGTCATCAGACGGCGAACATCAGCAGGAGCGCGATCAGGAACGAGAAGATGCCGAGAGCTTCCGCGAAGGCGATGCCGACGAAGAGGTTCGCCATCTGGCCCGGAGCGGCCGACGGGTTGCGGAGGGCGCCGGCGAGGAAGTTGCCAGCAACGTGGCCCACGCCGATCCCAGCGCCGCCGAGGCCGATGGTGGCCAGGCCCGCGCCGATGAATTTGCCCATTTCTGCGATATCGCCTTCCATAGCATTCAGCTCCTTGGTGGAATGGTCAATTGAGGGTTTTCGGGGTCCGACCTCAGTGGTGGGCGTCGCCCACCGCGTCACGAAGATAGACGCAGGTCAGGATGGTGAAGACATAGGCCTGGACGACGGCGACCAGCAGCTCGAGCGCATAGATCGCGGTCACGGCGCCCACGACGACCGGCGAGACCACCACGATCGAGGCGAAGCCCGCGATCACCTTGATCACCGCGTGGCCGGCCATCATGTTGCCGGCAAGTCGGATCGAGTGGCTGACGGGGCGCACGAAGTAGGAGATCACCTCGATCACGGCCAGAACCGGACGGATGGCGAGCGGCGCCGAGGTCACCCAGAACATCTTGAGGAAGCCCGGGCCGTTCTTCATGAAGCCGAGCGCGGTCACGCCGACGAAGACCATGAGCGCGAGCGGCACGGTGACGGCCATGTGGCTCGTGGTGGTGAAGGAGAGCGGCAGCAGGCCCAGCACGTTCCCGCAGAGCACGAAGAGGAACAGCGTCATCACATAGGGGAAGTATTTCACGCCCTCGTGGCCGGTCACTTCCTCGACCATGTTGTGGATGAAGCCGTAGAGAAGCTCGGCGACCGACTGGCTGCGCGAGGGGACGATCGCCCGCCGCCGGGTCCCGAGCACGAGGATCGCCGCGATCACCAGCACCGCGATCGCCATCCACATGGTGACATTGGTGATGTCATACCAGTGGATGTTGGTGGTGCATTCGTTCATCGGGGCGGTGCTCTCCGTGTGGCAGAAGAGCTTCTTCACGATGAACTGGTCCATCGGGTGAATGGCCAACCCGGTGTGCTCGGCTTCCGTTTCCACGCGTCAATCCCCTTTTGCAGACGTGTCTGCCGTTCTGTCCCGATTCGACGCCTGAAGCTGCTGCGCGGTCCGCAGCATCGTCTTCACCCCGGCGACGAACCCCAGCAGGGCGAAGATCATCAGGAAGATGGGCATCGTGCCGAACACCCAGTCCAGCCCGTAGCCGATCGCGAGGCCCAGCAGCATGCCGGAGACCAGCTCGATCACCATCCGCCAGGCGACTTCACCCTGCGAAAATCCCTTGCCTGCGCCGGAACGCTTGATCTGGCGGCCCGAATGCGCCTTCGCGATCCGCTCTTCCAGCGCCCGCAGCCGGTCGGGATCGGGCTCGTCCGCCATTCTGAGCGTCCCTTCAACAGTCCCGGCTTTCCTAAGCAGGGGGGGCAACTGAGTCAAGCAACCATTTACCCAGACTTACCCATTGAATTTACTTCATTTTGTGAGCGGGGCCCGAGGGCCTTCGGCCCGGTTTGGGCGCTAACGGAGGCCTCCGGCACATTCAACCCGGAGGTTGACGATGCCGCGGCCCCGCGTCACATGAAGGTCATGGCCTGCACGCTCGACATCATCTTCTCGGCCCTGGCCGACCCGACGCGGCGGGCGATCCTGACGATGCTGCTCGAGGACGACATGGCCGTGACCGACGTGGCCGAGCCCTTCGACATGTCGCTGGCCGCGATCTCGAAGCATCTTCAGGTGCTGGCCGAGGCGGGGCTCATCACGCAGGAAAAGCGCGGCCGGGTGAAATGGTGCAAGCTCGAGCCGGATGCGCTGAAGGCCGCCTCGGTCTGGATGCAGGGCTTCGGCCAGTTCGAGCCGGTGAACCTCGACGCCTTCGAACGGTTCCTCGCGCGCGAACTGGAGGAGCCGCCGGAGCTGCCCGACGCGGCCGCCTCCTGACGGGCCCCTCGCCGCCGGCTACGGGCTCCGGCCCTCAGGCAAAGAGACCCGCATAGCGCGCACGCAGAAGGGTCTTCTGCACCTTGCCCATCGTGTTCCGCGGCAGCTCCTCGACCAGCACGGCCGCGCGGGGCTGCTTGAACCGCGCGAGCCGGCCCGCGAGCGCCTCCAGAACCGCCTGCGGCTCCAGCGTCACGCCCGGCCGCGGCACCAGCACCGCCAGCGCCGCCTCGCCCAGATCGGGATGGGGCAGCCCCACCACCGCGCTTTCCAGCACGCCCGGCTGTTCGTCGAGCAAAAGCTCCACCTCCTTGGGGTAGATGTTGTAGCCGCCCGAGATGATGAGGTCCTTCTGGCGGCCGACGATCTGCACATACCCTTCGCCGTCGCGGCAGCCGAGATCGCCCGTGAGGAAGAAGCCGTCGGGGCGCAGCTCCTCGGCGGTCTTCTCGGGCATCTGCCAGTAGCCCTGGAAGACGTTGGGCCCCCGCACCTCGATCACGCCGATCTCGCCCGGCGCCACCTCGCGACCCTCGGCGAGGATCCGGAGATCGACCCCCGGCAGCGGGAAGCCCACCGTGCCCGCCCGCCGCTCGCCCTCGTAGGGGTTCGAGGTGGACATGTTGGTCTCGGTCATGCCGTAGCGTTCGAGGATGCGGTGGCCGGTGCGGGCCTCGAATTCGGCATGGGTGTCGGCCAGAAGCGGGGCCGAGCCGGAGACGAAGAGCCTCATGTTGGCTGCAAGCGCGCGCGTCAGACGCGGGTCGCTTAGAAGCCGCGTGTAGAAGGTGGGCACGCCCATCAGCGCCGTGGCCTCGGGCATCCAGCGCAGGATCGCCTCGGGATCGAAGCCCGGCAGGAAGACCATCGAGCCGCCGGTCAGGAGCGTCACGTTCGAGGCGACGAAGAGGCCGTGGGTGTGAAAGATCGGCAGCGCATGGATCAGCACGTCGCGCTCGGTGAAGCGCCAGAGGTGGGCCAGAGTCTCCGCGTTCGACAACAGGTTGCGCTGGCTCAGCATCGCGCCCTTCGAGCGGCCCGTCGTCCCCGACGTATAGAGAAGCGCCGCCAGATCCTCGGCGCCCCGCGGCCGGGCGGCCATCTCTTCGGGCTGGCCCCTCATCCTCTGCGCGAGATCGCCCGATCCGTCCGCGTCGAGCGTGAGGAGCCGCGCCCCGTGCCGCTCGGCCACCGGCGTGAGTTCCGGGGCCTGCGCGCTGTCGCACAGGAAGATCCGCGGCGTGGCATCCCCGAGGAAATAGTCCACCTCGGCCGGCGTATAGGCGGTGTTCAGCGGCAGGAAGACCGCGCCCAGCGCCACCGCCGCGCCATAGACGGCCAGCGCCTCGGGGCTCTTGGCGACCTGCACGGCGATCCGGTCGCCCGGGCCCAGCCCCTCCGCCCGCAGCGCATGGGCCGTCCGGGCGAGGAGGCGGAAGAAGGCGTCGCCGCTCAGCCGCGTGCCGTCCTTCAGGATCATGAGATCGCTCGTCCGCCCTTCCAGCGGGGCGAACAGCGCATCGAACAACGGATTGGCCATTGGGTCCTCCCTCCCTTGGGCCGGGGATCAGAAGTCCGGCTTCACCCCCGGCAGCTTCAGCTCGATCAGCAGGTCACGCACCTCCTGCCGCGCCGCGATGTTGGAGAGGCTAAGCTGCTCCACCCCCGTGTCGCGCAGGTCGAGAAGCGTCAGCCCGCGCGGAAAGAGCTCGCGGAAGATCACCCGCTCGGAGAAGCCCGCGGCCACCCGGAAGCCGATCCGGCGCGAGAGATCCTCGAGCGCCGCCCCCACCTTCTTCTTGTTGTGCATCTGCTGCGCGCCGAGGCGGTTGCGCAGCACGATCCAGTCGATGGGCTTCAGCCCGGCCTGTGCCCGGAACTGGCGCGCGCTCCAGACCATCTCGGCATAGATCGAGGGACCCTTGACCTTGCCGGTCTCGGGATCGATCCGGGCCAGAAGGTCGAAATCGACGAAGCTGTCGTTCAGGGGCGTCACCAGCGTGTCGGCCAGCGAATGGGCCACCTGGCTCAGCCGCGTGTGCGAGCCGGGGCAGTCGATCAGGATGAAGTCCGAGACCGGCTCGAGCGCGGCCATGGCCTTGGCCATCCGCACGTCGAGCGGGTTCTCGCCCTCGGGCACCTCGCTCTCCTCCGCCTCGGGCAGCACGCGATAGTCCGGCATCGGCAGGGAGAGGCCCGAGCTTTCCGCGAAGGCCAGCCGGTTCTCGACATAGCGGCCGAAGCTGCGCTGGCGGAGGTCGAGGTCGAGCGCCCCCACCCGGAAGCCCAGCCGCACCAGCGCGGTCGCCACATGCATGCAGGTGGTGGATTTGCCCGAGCCGCCCTTCTCGTTGCCCACCACGATGATATGCGCCACGGGAAGCCCTCATTCTTGCCCTGTGTCCGCGACTAGCCGCTGTCCGGCATCGGCGCAAGGGCGCCGCGGGACGCGGCCCCATTCCCGCCCGCCGCCATGGCGCGAAGAGCGCAGCGGAGGGGGCAGGATCCGGGCGCGGCCCCGCCCGATGCCCCCCAATGCAAAAGGGCGCGCCCGAGGCGCGCCCTTCGCGAAAAAACTGGGATCCGGGCTCAGAAGCCGAGGCCCGCGTATTTGTTCTTGAACTTCGACACGCGGCCCCCGGTGTCCATCAGCTTGGCGGTGCCGCCGGTCCAGGCCGGGTGGGCGAGCGGGTCGATCTCGAGCGCCATCTGTTCGCCTTCCTTGCCCCAGGTGGAGCGGATCTGGAACACGGTGCCGTCCGTCATCTTGACGTCGATCATGTGGTAGTCGGGGTGGATGCCCTTTTTCATGTCCGCCGCTCCTTACTCGGATTTTTCTTTGTAGTTGGTGACTTCCGCGATCCGGGCCGACTTGCCGCGGCGCGAGCGGAGGTAATAGAGCTTCGCCCGGCGGACGCGGCCGCGGCGGACGACCTCGATCGAGTCGATGTTGGTCGAGTAGAGCGGGAACACGCGTTCCACGCCTTCGCCGAAGGAGATTTTGCGCACGGTGAACGAGGCGGAGATCGTGTTGCCGCCCTTGCGGCCGATCACGACGCCTTCGTAGTTCTGCACGCGCGAGCGGGTGCCTTCGGTCACCTTGTAGCCGACGCGGACGGTGTCGCCGGCCTTGAAGTCCGGGATGGTCTTGCCGAGAGCAGCGATCTGCTCGGCCTCGAGTTGCGCGATCAGGTTCATCGCAAGTCCTTTCCAATGCTCGCGGTTGCCCCGCGAAGTGATGCCGCCTCAGAGCTCTCGGTCTTCATCCGGGTCCCTACCGCGCGCCGCGCAGTAAGCCCGCCAGAGATCAGGCCTGCGTTCCTTCGTCAGCCTCTCGGCCTCGGCTCTCCGCCAGCGGGCGATCTTCGCGTGATGGCCGGAGAGAAGAACCTCCGGGATCGCGCGATCCTGCCAGACGGTCGGCCGTGTATACTGCGGAAATTCAAGAAGTCCCTCCGAAAAGGATTCCTCTTCGGTGGACGCATGATTCCCGAGCACGCGGGGTATAAGGCGCACGGTGGCGTCGATCAAGGCCTGAGCCGCGATCTCGCCCCCCGTCAGGACGAAATCGCCGAGGCTGACCTCCTCGACCGCATAGGCATCGAGAACCCGCTGGTCGACGCCCTCGAACCGACCGCAGAGTAGGGTCAGGCCCTCGGCCCCGGCCCAGTCCCGCGCCATGGCCTGGCTGAAGGGCTTACCGCGCGGCGAGAGATAGACCACCGGCCAGCGCGACCGCTCGGGCGGGGTGCCCACGGACGCGGCATCGAGCGCGCGGGCCACGATGTCGGCGCGCAACACCATGCCCGCCCCGCCGCCCGCGGGATTGTCGTCGACATTGCGGTGCCGGCCCTCGCCGAAGGGGCGCAGGTCGATGGTCTCGAGCGACCAGAGCCCCATCTCGAGCGCCTTGCCGGTCAGCGACAGGCCCAGCGTGCCGGGAAAGGCCTCGGGGAAGAGGGTGACGATCCGTGCCTGCCAGGCACCCTTCAGCACCGGCGGCCCGCCCAGCTCGCGCGGCTGCAGCGAGGGGCGGATGGACAGCCGTCCATGGGATCGGGGGGCATCGGTCGGGTCGCTCATGGCGCGCGGTATGAGCGAAACCGGCCTTGCGGGCAAGGGCGCGGATCGGGGGGAGCGCGCTTCAGGCCGCGCGCGACGCTCCGCGGCGCAGCCCCATGCGGTCGAGCGCCGTGGCATGGGTCGCCGCGGCCCGGAGCGCGGCGATCGAGGGGCAGTCCGGCTCGGCCTGGGGACGCTGCTCGAGCAGGTCCTGCAGGCGCAGGGTCAGCAGATGGAGGAGACCCCGGTCGCTGCCCGCCACGCGCAGGGCGCGCACCGGCTCGGCCCGGCCGGGACAGGTGTCGGCAGCGGCGACCGAGGTGGCCTGCAGGATCAGCGCCCGCCGCGCGGCAAGGCTGCCGTCCCGTGTCTCCCCCAGCCCCCGGTCGAGCGCATCGAGGAGGGCCGCGCTGGTCAGCGCGGGCGCCAGCGCCACGAGGCGCGCCATCAGGTCCGCCTCGTCCGTCTCGTCGGGCAGCCGGAAGAAGGGAGCGACCAGCCGATCCGCCCGCTGCCCCTCGAGCTCGACCGCGAGCTCCTCGGGCACCTCGTCGATGTAGCCATGGGCGAAGGCCAGCCGCTCGGGCTCGAGCGTGAGACGCGAGAAGGGGATGGAGAGCAGCGCGAGGGTGAGCGGCAGGGAGATCTCGATCGCCACGGGACCGGGCAGGAGGCCGGCCGCGCCGCGCCCGACGGCGAGGAGGAGGAGCACGAGACCGCCCTGCAGGACCACCGTCGCCGCCGCGCGGACCAGGGCCTGCGGTTCGCGCCATCCCGAGGGATCGGCCGGCCAGTGCGCGGGCCGCATCACCATGGTCCAGAGGGTGAAGAGCGCAACGAAGGGCGGCACGACGGGCCAGGGATGTCCGCCGAGCCCTGCGAGGAGCGGCCCGAGATAGAGAAAGGCCGTGAAGAGCAGCGAGAGGCGGAGCTGAAGCCCGAGCGGCATGGGATCACCTTTTGCGGTCCTGCGGGAAGGATCGGGCGCAAAAGTGGTGAAGGTTGGGCGAGGACGGGCTGAATTCGGGACGCGGGCCGGCCGCCGGGGGCTGTCTGCCCCCGGACCCCCGAGGATATTTGGGCAGAGTGAAAGGGCTGACGCTCAGTCGAGCCCTTCGGGCGGGTCGGCCACGATGCGGCCTGCAGCCAGATCGACCGTCGGCACCACGGCGCGGGTGAAGGGCAGAAGGAGCCCCTCGCGCCCGGCCGCGCCGGCGACCTCGAGAATGTCGCCGGCCCCGTGGTTGTGCACGGCATGGACACGGCCCAGAAGCGCGCCCCCGGTGTCGCGCACCTCGAGCCCGATCAGGTCGGCGTGATAGAATTCGTCGTCGCCGAGCGAGGGGAGCCGCGCGCGGTCGACATAGAGCCCCACGCCGCGCAGGGCGTCGGCCTCTTCCTTCGTCGTGACGTCCGACAGACGCGCGCCGAGCCCGCCCGCCACCGGCCGGGTGAGCGTCACGCGGAAGCTGCGGTCGCCCTTCTCGGTCGAGAGCGGGCCGTAGGAGGCGATGTCGGTCGGCTCGGTGCAGAAGGACTTCAGCCGCACTTCGCCCTTCACGCCGAAAGCTCCGGCGATGGCACCCACGCAGACGCGGTCGGTCTTGGTCATCTTCGGCCCCGGAAGAATGCGAAGGGTCGGCGGGACGCGCCCGGAGGCCGCCCCGCCGTCCGTGGATCCGGGCGGCCCGCCGAACGGGCCGCCCGTGGGGATCACTCGGCCGAAGCCGCGGCCCGGTCGGCCTTCTTCTTGGCCAGCTCGGCCATGCGCTTGCCCGGCACGGCGGCCTTGGGGTTGTTGCGCACGGCCTTTTCCTTCAGGCCCGCGGCCTCGAGGAAGCGGGCCACGCGGTCGGTCGGCTGCGCGCCCTGGGCGAGCCAGTACTGCACGCGCTCGAGGTTCATCTTGATGCGGTCCTCGCTGTCCTTGGCGAGAAGCGGGTTGTAGGTGCCGAGCTTCTCGAGGAAGCGGCCATCGCGCGGCATCCGGCTGTCGGAGGCGACGATGGAATAGTGCGGACGCTTCTTCGAACCGCCACGGGCGAGACGGATTTTCATAGCCATGGGTTTTCTCCTGTCTTGGCTGTCACCGGGCGGGCCCGGTCATTTCTGCAGTTTCTCGTGATGCCTGATGACTTCGGAAATGATGAAGTTCAGGAATTTCTTGGCGAACTCCGGATCCAGGTCGGCCTCCTTCGAGAGCCATTCCAGCCGCTCGATCTGGCGCGCCTCGCGCGCGGGATCGGAGGGAGGAAGATCGTGCTCGGCCTTCAGCCGCCCGACCGCCTGGGTCTGCTTGAACCGTTCCGCGAGCGTATAGACCAGGATCGCATCCAGCCGGTCAATGCTGTCGCGGTGGTCGCGGAGCAGGCCTTGGGCGCGGGCGGCGGCAGCATCGGTCATGGGGACGGGATCCTCCGGATGTTCAGGACGCGGGGCACTCATACGGACAATTCCGGCACGGGGTGACGGTAGACGAGCACGCCGTCGAGCGTGCCCGGATCGGGACGGGCCCCGAGCCGCTCGGCCAGCCGGCGCGAGCGGAAATTCTCGGGGGCGATGCAGGAGACGAGACCGGGCAGGCCCAGCGCGCCGAAGGCATGGGCGCGGGCGGCCTCGGCCGCTTCCTGCGCATGGCCCTGACCCTCGGCCTCGGCGGTGAAGAGGAACCCCAGTTCCGGCTCGCGGTCACCGGGCTCCATGCCGATCAGCACGAAGCCCAGAAGCTCGCCCCGGCGCTCGACCGACCAGAGGCCGTGGCCGCGCAGGAGCCAGGTGGCCACCATGCGGCAGAAATCGTTCCAGGCCTCGGAGGGCCCCATCGGTCCGCCTATGCCGAGCCCGCGGTCGGAGCCCACGATCTCGGCATAGGTGGCGAAATCCTCGAGCCGGGGGGCGCGGAGCCGCAGCCGCGGGGTCGCGAGCTCGGGCACCGCGGCCGCGAGGCTCGCGGCCTGCATCGCCGCGGAGCGTGTCAGGGGATGGGTCCAGGGCTCGCTCATCCGCGCGCCTCGGGGCCGGGGTGGCGGAAGACGAACGTCGGCCCGTCGCCCGGGAAGGCCGCCGCCGCGTCGCGCACGGCCCCCAGGCGCTCGGCCAGGGCGATCGAGCGGACATTGTGGGGATGGATGTAGCTGACGGCGGTCTTCCAGCCCAGGTTCTGGAAGGCATGGCGCCGGGCGGCCTCGGCCGCCTCGCGGGCAAGGCCCTGCCCCTCGGCCGCGTCGGTGAAGACCGACCAGCCGATCTCGTGCTCGGGCCAGCCTTCGGGGAACCAGGGGCCGACCATGCCCAGCGCCTCGTCGCTGCCGCGGCGGGTGAAGACGAACATGCCGTAGCCGCGCAGCACCCAGTGGCCGACCATGTGGCCGAAGGCGCGCCAGGCCTTGTCGCGCGGCAGCGCCCCGCCGATGAAGCGGGCCCGCTCGCCGGTGAGGAAGGCCGCGATCGGCTCCCAGTCGCGCGCCGCGGGCATCCGCAGCGTCAGCCGTTCGGTGGTGAGGGCGGGGCTTCCCGTGACCGAGATCATGCGTAGGCCTCGATCCCGCCGTCCTCGTCGGACGGGTGGCGGTAGATATGGATGAGCCGGCCGCCCTCCTCGAAGGCGCGTTCGAGCTTGGCACCGAGGCGCCGGACCAGCGAGAGGCTGCGGGAGTTCTCGGCATCGATCATGGAGATGAGCGGCCCCATGCCGAGGCGGACCTGCATGTGGTCGCGCACCGCGAGCGCCGCCTCCCGGGCGTAGCCCTTGCCTTCATGGCCCTCGTAGAGGTGCCAGCCGAGTTCGGGCTCGGGCCAGCCGATGTGGTTGATGACCCCGACACGCCCCACGAAGGCGCCCTCGTGCGTATCGACAGACCACATGCCGTAGCCGCGCAGCGCCCAGTGGCCGATGCCGGCGAGAAAGATCCGCCAGGTGCCGAAACTGTCCTGCCGCCCGCCGATGAAGCGCGTGCGGTCGCTCTCGCCGAAGGCGATCATCGCGGGCAGGTCGCTCTCGCGCGGGCCGCGCAGGACGAGGCGGTCGGTCCGCAGGACCGGGATCTCGAACGGCAGGCTCATGCGCGCCCCTCCGGGCCACGCGCCTCCGGCCGCCGGATGGCGGGGAGGCTCGCGGAGGTGGGGCGCACGGCCTGCCTCATTTCTTCTTGCCCATGCCGAGGCCCGACAGGCCCGGCGGCAGCTTCATGCCGCCCGGCATCCCGGGAAATCCGCCCATGCCGCCCATGCCCGGCGGCAGCTTGCCCTTCATGGCGGCGGCCGCCGCCTGCATCTCCTCGGGGCTGACGCCGGACATGTCCGGCATGCCGCCGCCCTTGCCCATCATCTGTTTCAGGGCCTGCTTCATCATGCCGCCCTTGCCCATCTTCTTCATCATGTCGGCCATCTGCCGGTGCTGCTTCAGCAGCCGGTTCAGCTCCTGCACCTCGAGCCCCGCGCCGGCGGCGATCCGCTTCTTGCGGCTAGCCTGAAGAAGGTCGGGGTTCGCCCGCTCCTTCTTGGTCATCGAGTTGATGAGGGCGACCTGACGGCGGATGAACCTGTCGTCGAAGCCCGCTTCCTCGGCGGCCTTCGACATCTTGCCCATGCCGGGCAACATGCCCATCATGCTCTGGATGCCGCCCATCTTGAGCATCTGCTCGAGCTGCATCTTGAGGTCGTTCATGTTGAAGAGGCCCTTCTGGAACCGCTTCATCATCTTGGCGGCCTGCTCGGCCTCGAAGGTCTCCTGCGCCTTCTCGACGAGGGCCACGATGTCGCCCATGCCGAGGATGCGGCCGGCGATCCGCTCGGGCTCGAAGGTCTCGAGCGCGTCCATCTTCTCGCCGAGACCCACGAAGCGGATCGGCTTGCCGGTCACGGCGCGCATCGAGAGCGCGGCGCCGCCGCGTCCGTCGCCGTCCATCCGGGTCAGAACCACGCCCGAGATGCCCACCTTGCCGTCGAACTCGGCCGCGACATTCACCGCGTCCTGCCCCGTGAGGCCGTCGACGACGAGCAGCGTCTCGCGCGGCTGCGCGAGGTCGCGCACCGCCTGAACCTCGTCCATCAGCACTTCGTCGATGTGCAGCCGGCCCGCGGTGTCGAGCATGATGACGTCGTAGCCGCCCATCGCCCCTTGCGTCTTGGCGCGCTTGGCGATCTGGACGGCGCTCTCGCCCTTGACGATGGGCAGCGTGTCCACGCCGATCTGCGCCCCGAGGATCTGGAGCTGCTCCATCGCCGCCGGGCGGTTGGTGTCGAGCGAGGCCATCAGCACCCGCTTGCCCTGCCGCTCGGCCAGCCGTTTGGCGAGCTTGGCCGTCGTCGTCGTCTTGCCCGAGCCCTGAAGGCCCACCATCAGGATGGTGGCGGGCGGGTTGTCGATCTTGAGCGCGTCGGCCTCGCCCTCGCCGCGCAGGACGGACACGAGTTCGTCATGGACGATCTTCACGACCTGCTGGCCCGGCGTCACCGACTTGGTGACGCCCTGGCCCGTGGCCTTTTCCTGAACCTTCTTGACGAAATCCCGCGCCACGGGCAGCGACACGTCGGCTTCGAGCAGGGCGACGCGCACCTCGCGCAGCGCGGTCGCCACGTCGTCCTCGGTCAGCGCCCCCTGCTTGGTGAGCCGCTCGAACACGCCGCCTAGGCGTTCGGACAGACTTTCGAACATCGCGGTCTCCCCCGACCTGTTGAACTCTGCCCCGACCTAGGACGGGACGGCGAAAATCACAACGGCACCCATGGGCGCATCGCGCTGATGGGTGGCGATCCCGGTCGTGCACCGGGACCGGAGGCTCCAACGGAACTCCGGAAATCTTCGCGGCGATACGCTTCCTCGGGCGCGGAGTCAACCCATGCAGGGGATCCGGGCCCGGCCCAAGCAAAAGGCGCGTCCCTTGCGGGGCGCGCCTTTCCTCCGGCGGGAGCGGCCGGAGCGCGGCAACGGGAGGTCAGCCGTTGCTGCGGTCGACCGGTTGCAGCGCGATCAGCTCCGACAGGGTGTAGTCGGCCGGGTTGACGCCCAGCGACCGGGCGAGCTGCGCCTTGGCCACGATGGAGTCCGCCTGCACCGTGTTGCCGGTCTCACCCTTCAGGATGAAGGCCTCGGTCGCGCGGTTGCCCGACTCGATGGCGCCATAGAGCTTCACGAGCTCGGTGGGGCTGTATTGTCCGTGCGGAACCCCGAGCGCGAGCTCGAGCTGACGCACCGAAGCGGCATCCATCGCCTGCGTCGCTTCCGCGCCTTTCGGGTGGGCGAGGATCCATTGCACCAGCGCGGGCTTGTGCGCGGCGCGCGCGGCCTTCAGGCTGACGATCTGGCCGAGGCTGTAGTTTTCGGCCGAAACGCCCGCGCCGGCCGCGAACTGCGCCGTGCTCGTGTCGGCGAAGGCAGCGCCGGTCGAGCCGGCGATGGCGAGGACGAGGGCGGCGGGAATGAACTTGAACGACATCTCATGTCTCCTGCTAGGCCGTCCGCCCCTGCGGATCGGCCGATTATCCTTTGCGGGCCGTGGCTTGCGCTCCCTCCGTATCCGGCTTGGGGGCTGTCTCCGCAGCTCGTGACGAAGATGTAGCCTCTGAGCGTTAGCTGTGTAAGTTCCCGGCTCGGCCAGTATACTGTGCACAGACGCACATCACTTCCACGCGATTCGGACGGGGGCAGACATGGGATTCGAGAACTGGGACGAGGTGCGGACCGCCTTTCAGGTGGCGCGGCTCGGCACCGTGTCGGGAGCGGCCGAGGTGCTCGGCGTGCATCATGCGACCGTCATCCGGCATATCGACGCGCTCGAGCGGCGGCTCGGCGCGCGGCTCTTCCAGCGCCATGCGCGCGGCTACACGCCGACCGAAGCGGGCCGCGACCTCCTCCTCGTGGCCCAGACCACCGAGGAGCAGTTCTCGCAGCTGTCGAGCCGCATCAAGGGCAACGGCGAGACGGTGGCGGGCGAGCTGGTGGTGACGTCGGTCCCGGGCTTCTCGAGCCTCATCACACCGGTCCTCACCAGCTTTCAGGACCGCCATCCCGCGGTCGTGGTGCGCTACCTGACCGACCTGCGCCTCTTCCGTCTCGAATATGGCGAGGCGCATGTGGCGATCCGCGCGGGCGCGACCCCGGAAGAGCCCGACAATGTGGTCCAGCCGCTCGCGCGTCTGCGCACCGCGCTTTATGCCGCGCCCGCCTATGCGGCGGCGCATGGCCTGCCCGCGGGCCCCGAGGAGTTCGAGCGGCACCGGTTCGTCGGCGCCGACATTCCCCGCGCGCCCTATCATCGCTGGCTGCGCGATCAGGTCTCGCCCGACCGGATCACCTTCCGCGGCACGGAATCGGCCGCGCTCGCGGATGCGGTGCGGCAGGGCGCGGGGCTCGGCTTCCTGCCGGTGCGGGAGGCCAAGGGCACCGACCTGATCGAGATCCTGCCGCCTCGTCCGGAATGGGAGGCCCCGATCTGGATCGTCACCCATGTCGATCTGCACCGCACGCTGAAGGTGCAGAACTTCCTCTCCCATCTGAAGGAAGCCGCGAAGGACTGGGTGGACGTCTGAAACCCGGCGGCTGCCGTGGGCAAGGGCATAGGCGCCATTGCTCACGGGCGGTGGCCCGATCGTAGACTGACAGGAAAGGGGAAGTGGCGCACCCGGAGCGATTCGAACGCCCGACCCTCAGATTCGTAGTCTGATGCTCTATCCAGCTGAGCTACGGGTGCGTGGTGACGGCGATTTAGCCGGGGCCGCCGGACAATGCAAGGGCCGATCCGAAGATTTCTTCCGGTCCCGGACGCTGTGCCGGCCGGGGGGGGCCTGCCGGACGGGGCCGCGGCCCTTCTGCGAAAGGCGCCGGCGCCTTGCCGGGGCTCGATGATTTTCTGACGCGGCTGTGCAGAGGGGAGCGCCCGCTCAGCCGCAGGGCTCGCCGGACCTTGCCCATGGGGAGGGCATGGCCCGCAGGTCGGACAGGCGGCGCGCGCGGAAGAGCTTGCTCAGCCCCCGGCCCCGCCGGGCCTTCAAGAAGGGAGAGGGCCTGGCATGCAGGATGGTCGGGCTATGCAGGCAGCGCGCAAGGACGGCCCCGAGGGACCAAGGAGGAATCAGACGAGGGCGGTGAGGCCTGCGCCCTTCGGCAGGCGGATGATGAACTCCGTCCCGTCGCTGTCGCTCCGCAGCAGGTCAAGCCGCCCGCCGTGGCCCCGCACCAGCTCGGCCGAGATTGCCAGCCCGAGGCCCGATCCCCCCTTGCGCGCCCCGCCCTGAAAGGCGGTGAAAAGATGCTCGCGCGCCTTGGGCGGCAGGCCCGGCCCGGTGTCGCCCACCTTGATCCACCACTCCTCCTCGCCCTCGCCCGCCGAGAGCTCGATGGTGCCGGGTCGGCCCGCCGTCTCGAGCGCCTGACGCGCATTGCGCACGAGGTTGCCCAGCACGCGATAGAGCTGCTCGCCGTCGGCGCGGATCACCATGTTCGGTGCCACGTCGATCAGGCAGCCCACGCTGGCATCCGCGACCAGCGATTCGGCCTCGGCCACCTCTTCCATCAGCCGGCGCAGCGGCACCCGCGTGATCTGGGGCGGCGGCTCCTCGGCGCGCCCGAAGGTCAGCGTCGATTCGCACAGCGAGACCGCGCGCCGGATCGACCCCACGAGCTTCGGCGCCGCCCGGGCCACCGCCGGATCCTCGGAGGCCGACAGCCGGTCGGCAAACAGTTGCGCCGTCGTCAGGATGTTGCGCAGATCGTGGCTGATCTTGGCCACCGCCCCGCCGAGCTGCGCCAGACGTTCCTTCTGGCGCAGCGCGCCGATGAGCTGGGTCTGCATCATCTGCAGCGCCTCCTCGGCCTCGCGCAGCTCGCGGATGCCGGCGGTGGGCGAGATCACCCGGCGCGCATCCTCGGGCGCTTCGGCATAGGCGGTCATGTGGGTGACGACGCGCCGGATCGGCACCACCAGCAGCCGCCGCACCGCGAGGAACAGCAGAAGCGCCGTCACCATCGAGATCAGCGCCGAGAAGACGAGCACCCGCGCCCCATGCTCGAGCATGGCCTTGCGCATCGGGCCGCGTTCGAGCGCGACCTCGATCTGCTGGCCGCCGCTCTCGACCGGCTCGCTGATCACGCGAATCACGCCCTGCTTGTCGAGCACATCCATGAAGGCGTCGCGGATCAGCCCCAGAGGCCCCGCGAGGCGCAGGTCGTAGGTCTGCTCCACCGGCACGGGGATGGGCGAGGACAGCACAAGTTGGCGCACCTCGTCGCGGCGCAGGACCACGTTGTAGACGCCCGCATTGGCCAGAAGCTCCGCCTCGAGGTCGGGCGCGATCATGTCGTCCGCCGCAAGCAGGGCCAGCGAGGCGATCTGCGCCTTCTCCAGCCGGAGGAGCAGGTAATCCTCGCGGAAACGCGCCACCGACGGCACGAGGATCAGCACCTCCGCCAGCATGACGAAGGCGGCGGTCAGCATCAGGAACCGCCCGGAGAGCGTGTTCAGGAACCGCCGCAAGATCTTGTCCTTCCGACTCTACCGGTTACCAACGCGCCCATCGGTTCCACGGATCCGTCAGGGCAACAGGCGTTGCAGGGTGCGCACCGCCGTCCTGACCACCCGACTATCAAAGAGCTTCGGGGAAAAATAGGCTCCTGCCGCGCGTTTCGACAGTTCGTTGAGCGTGGGATAGGGCAGCACCAGACCGGCCACCGTCGAGAGCTTCGCGCCCGAGGCCAGCGCCATGGCCCAGAGGCCGATCATCTCGCCCGCATGAGGGGCGGCGATCGAGACCCCCACCGGCCGGCCGCGCGCCACCATGAGCTTCACGAGCCCCTCCGTCGCGGCTTCCGCCTGCGCCCGGTCGCTGCCCGCAACCGGCACGCGCAGCACCTCCAGCCGGTCGCCGTGGATCTCGCGCGCCTGCGCCTCGGTCAGGCCGATCTGCGCCAGTTCCGGCTCCGTATAGGTGACATGCGGAATGAGCGCCGTGGCCTTCGAGGGCAGCCCGAACAGGATCGAGCGGATCACGACCGAGGCGTGATAGCCCGCAAGGTGGGTGAACTGCAGCCCGCCCGCCGCATCGCCCACCGCATAGATCCGCCGGTTCGAGGAGCGCAGATCGGGCCCGACCTTCACGCCCTTCCCGGTCACCTCCACCCCCGCGGCCGCCGGATCGAGCGCGTCCAGCGCGGGCTTCCGGCCCGCGGCCACCAGAAGATGCGAGCCCGCGATGCGCCGGTCTCCGGCCGTCACCTCGAGGCCCTGGCCCAGAGGCTGCACCGCCTCGGCCCGGACGCCCTCGACGATCTCCACCCCTTCGGCCCGCAGCCGGTCGAGCAGGACGGCCGCCAGTTCGGGATCGTCCTTGGGCAGCGCCTTTTCCCCCGCGATCACCGTCACGCGAGAGCCCAGACGCCGGTGCGCCTGCGCCATCTCGATGCCCACCGGCCCGCCGCCGATCACGATCAGATGCTCCGGCCGTTCGCGAAGCGCGAAAATCGTCTCGTTCGTCAGGGCCTTGACCCGGTCGAGCCCCGGGATCGGCGGCACGAGGGGCCGCGAGCCGGTGGCGATCACGAAGCGGCGCGCCACCACCGTCCGCGCGCCCACGCGCAACTCGGTGGGCGAGACGAAGCGGCCCCAGTCGCGCAGGACGCGCACGCCCAGCCCCTCGAACCGCTCCTGACTGTCGTGCGGAGCGATGGAAGCGATGGTGCGGGCCACATGGTCCTTGACCGCCGCGAAGTCGATCTCGGGCTCGACCGGGCGGATCCCGAAGGCCCCGGCCGTCCGCATCGCCTGCGCGGCCTTGCCCGCGGCGAGCAGTGCCTTCGAGGGCACGCAGCCCGCGTTCAGGCAGTCGCCGCCCATCTCGCCCGCCTCGACCAGCACCACCCGCGCGCCCATCTGCACCGCCCCGGCCGCGACCGACAGCCCGCCCGAGCCCGCGCCGATCACGCAGAGATCCGTCTCGATCCGCTCCATTCACCGCCCCTTCCGTGCGAGTTTCAGGACGATAGGCAGCGCCGAGAGCGCGGCAAGGCCGAGAAGCGGCCCGAGCACCTGCGGCGTGAAGATGATGCCCAGATCCGGCGCTTCTCCGCGCGCGAGCACGGCGCCGAGGCCGGTGCCGACCGAGGTATAGACGAGCGCACCGGGCAGGATGCCCAGCACCGTGGTCACGGCGAAGCGGTGGAGCGGGACGTTCAGGAAGGCCGGCAGCAGGTTCGCCACGAAGAAGGGCACGACGGGCACCAGCCGCATGAGAAACAGCACCGACCATTCGCTCTCGCGGATCCCGGCCTGAAGGCGTGCGACCGCCCCGCCCTGCGCCTCGATCCGCTGCGAGAGCCGGGCGCCGAAGCCCGCCCGCGCCGCGAGGAACAGGAGCACCGCCCCCACCGACGCGGCCGCGACATTGTAGAGCGCCCCCGGAAAGAGCCCGAAGAGAAAGCCCCCCGTCAGGGTGCAGAGAAGCGAGCCCGGCAGGCTGAAGGTGACGACGGCCACATAGGCCGCCAGAAAGGCCAGCACGGAGGCGCCGTAATGGGCATCGCGGAAGGCCAGAAGCGCCTCGCGGTGCTGCGCCAGCGCCTCGAAGGACAGCCGGTCGTGCAGCAGCACCGCCCCTCCCGCGGCCACGAGGAGAATCACGAGGATCGGCAGGCGGCGGAGAAGGTCGGCGGATCGGCGCGTCTGCAAGGGCGGCTCCATGCGGGGTCGCGGTGAAGATGGGGGCTTGCCCGCGCGACGGCCAGTGTCACAGCGCCGGAGGCCGGGATTTTCTTGAACCGGACGAATTGACTTGGCTCCGCGTCGCCACTATGAGGCGGGCTTCAAAGGAACGTGGCCTGCGAATCCGCGGGGGTTCCGGCTGCATACCTAGGAGATCCGCGATGAAGCGCACTTTTCAACCGTCGAACCTGGTCCGCGCGCGTCGCCACGGCTTCCGCGCGCGCATGGCCACCAAGGGCGGCCGCCTCGTGCTGAACGCCCGCCGCGCCAAGGGCCGCAAGAAGCTCTCGGCCTGAGCGACCGCAAGGGCCCAGTGACATGACGCCGCCGGAGGCCGGAGGGACAGGCAGCGATGCCGCGCCCGCCGGATCTCCGGCGGCGTCGCCACATCCCGCCCCCGAGATCCTGAGGAAGCGCGCCGACTTCCTGCGCGCGGCCCAGGCGCGCCGGCAGGGCACGCCCGGCTTCCTTCTGCAGGCCCGCCGCCGCGAGGCGGAAGGCGGCATCCGGGTGGGTTTCACCTGCTCGAAGAAGGTGGGCAACGCCGTCCTCCGCAACCGCGCCAAGCGGCGGCTCAGGGCGATTGCACGCGAGGTGCTGACGCTGCAGGGCCATGCCGGCTGGGATTATGTCCTCGTCGGCCGCCCCGGCGCCACGGTCGAGCGCCCCTATGCCGCGCTCCTCGCCGATCTCGAGCGCGCGATCCGCCAGATCCACGGCGAGCGGGGATGAGCCCGCTGGCGCAGGTCCTGGCCCTGCCGGTGCGGGCCTACCGCCTGCTCCTCAGTCCCTGGGTCGGCCATGGCTGCCGTTACCAGCCCACCTGCTCGGTCTATGCGCTCGACGCGCTGGAACGGCACGGGGCGCTGAAGGGCGGCTGGCTGGCCGCCCGCCGCATTCTGAGCTGTCATCCCTGGGGCGGATCGGGCTACGATCCCGTGCCGGGCGCCGATCCCGAGCACGACCGGCGCCCCCGCGGCTGAGCGCCCCCATCCCGCCGGAGACCCGCATGTTCGACGATCAGGACGAGATCCATCCGCTGCTCGCCGGCGCCCCGCAGACGACCGAGTTCCGCAAGCTGCGCAAGCGGATCGTGCGCGAGGTGCGCGAGGCCATCGAGACCTACGGCATGATCGAGCGCGGGGCGCGCTGGCTCGTCTGCCTCTCGGGCGGCAAGGACAGCTACACCCTGCTTGCGGTGCTCCACGAGCTGAAATGGCGCGGCCTCCTGCCGGTGGATCTGCTGGCCTGCAACCTCGATCAGGGTCAACCGGGCTTTCCCGCCACGGTCCTGCCCGAGTTCCTGAGCCGGATGGGGGTCCCGCACCGGATCGAATATCAGGACACCTATTCCATCGTCATGGACAAGATCCCGCAGGGGCGCACCTATTGCGCGCTCTGCTCGCGGCTCCGGCGCGGCAACCTCTACCGGATCGCGCGCGAGGAAGGCTGCTCGGCCGTGGTGCTGGGCCACCACCGCGACGACATCCTCGAGACCTTCTTCATGAACCTCTTCCACGGCGGCAGGCTGGCCACCATGCCGCCCAAGCTCGTGAACGAGGACGGCGATCTGTTCGTCTACCGCCCGCTGGCCTTCGTGGCCGAGGCCGATTGCGAGAAATTCGCCCGCGACATGGCCTATCCGATCATTCCCTGCGACCTCTGCGGCTCGCAGGAGGGCCTGCAACGCCAGCAGGTCAAGCAGATCCTCGACGGCTGGGAGGCGCGGAGCCCCGGCCGGCGACAGGTGATGTTCCGCGCCCTGATGAATGCCCGCCCTTCGCACCTGCTCGACCCCGGCCTGTTCGACTTCCTGGGTCTTGCCACCGGCTCGCGCGCGGCAGAGGAGAGACAGGACGAGCCGCCGCAACTTCGGGGCGAAACTTAACCTTCTACTGAGATTCCTTTCGTAAGGTGTGCAGTCGGGGCCATGCCCGCCACCACGAAAGGGGTCGCAATGCAGCTCTCGGGCCGATCATCCTCCGGTTTCGGACGCGCGGGACAGCTGCTGCGCCGGCCCGAGGTCCTGGCCTTCCTGCCCGCCTTGTCGCTGCTCGCCTACTGGCTCGGGGGCGAGCGGTCCCTCGTCTGGATGGCGCTGGGCCTGCCGCTCTTCTATGCGACGATGGGCGCCTTCCGCCCGGCCGCGCCGTCCGTTCCGCCCGACGGGTTGGCGCTGCGCCCGCAGGTGATCGCGGCGCTCGACCGGGTGCTTCAGGACCGCGAAAGCACGGGACGGACAACGGCCTGCCTCGTGCTGCAGTTCGACGGGATGGACAAGCTTCTCGACCGGCACGGGCGCGCCGCGCAGTCGGAGGTGCTGGCCCGCTGCTGTGACCGGCTCTGCAGCGCCCTGCGCGAAGGCGACACGGTGGCTCGGCTGGAAGGCGGCGGCCTCGCCGTGGCCCTGCATCCGGTGCGCAGGCTCGACCTTCAGTCGGTGGTGCTGCTGGCGGGCCGTCTGCAGACCGCGATCGCGGCCCCGATCAGCGTGGAAGGCACGCGAATCTATGTGACCTGCTCGATCGGCTTCTGCCTGGCAGAGCGCACGCCCGCGCCCACGGGGCGGGCGCTGCTCGATGCGGCGCAGGTGGCGGCAGACGAGGCCAGCCGGAACGGCCCCGGCTCCGTGCGCGCCTATGCCCTCGGCATGAGCCGCAACCGGGCCGACAGGGACGCCTATCGGGGGCTTCTGGAGACCGCGCTCGACACGGGCCAGTTCGCGGGCTGGTTCCAGCCGCAGATCCGCACGCAGGACGGCGCCGTCGGCGGGTTCGAGGTCCTCTCGCGCTGGCAGCATCCCGAGCGCGGGCTGCTCCTCCCGCAGGATTTCCTGCCCGCCATCGAGCGGGCGGGCCTCTCCGAGCGGCTGGGCGAGGTCATGCTCTTCCAGGCGCTCACCGCCCTGCGCCACTGGGACCGCGCCGGTCTCTGCGTCCCCAGCGTCGCGGTGAACTTCTCGGCCACCGATCTGCGCAACCCGCGCCTCGTCGACAGGCTGAAATGGGAGCTCGACCGATTCGAACTGACGCCCGCGCGCCTCTCGGTCGAGATCCTCGAGACGGTGGTCGCCGAGGGCGCGAGCGACGTCGTCGTTCACAACATCGCGGGCCTCTCCTCCTTCGGCTGCGGGGTCGATCTCGACGACTTCGGCACCGGCCACGCCTCGATCACCACGATCCGCCGCTTCGCCCTCCGGCGGCTGAAGATCGACCGCAGCTTCGTGACGCGGGCCGATTCCGACCCGGCCCAGCGGACGATGCTGGCCGCGATCATTTCCATGGCGCGGCAACTCGGGCTCGAGACACTGGCCGAAGGCGTGGAAACACCGGGAGAACTGGCCACACTCACCGCACTCGGCTGCGGCTACCTGCAGGGCTATGCCATCGCCCGCCCGATGGCGCTTTCGGACGCCACCGCCTGGCTCGCGGACCGGCAGGCGCGCACGCCCCCTGCCGCCCGGTGCGCGACGCCCGGTTCCTGACGCCCGGGCCGCGCGGCGACCCCCGGTCGCTCGCGGGGAAAAGCGCTTGACCTTTGCCCCCCCCTTCTGTTGAACGGCCGCACCCCTGAACAGGAACCGCGTGTCTTTCATGGACGATCAGAACAAGAACCTCATCCTGGCGACCGGACTCAGCTTCCTCGTGATCATGGTCTGGTTCTTCCTGTTCCCGCCCCCGGAGGCGGTGACGGAAGGCGAGCCCACGGTCGCGACGCAGCAAACCGCCGTGGCCCCCTCGGCCACCCCGGATGCTCCGACGACCGCCGTGCCGCCGGACGCGGACCTGCCCGAGACCCGGCGTGTCGCCATCGACACGCCGCGGCTGCAGGGGTCGATCTCCATGCTGGGCGG
This sequence comes from Cereibacter johrii, assembly GCF_001720585.1. GTDB lineage: Bacteria > Pseudomonadota > Alphaproteobacteria > Rhodobacterales > Rhodobacteraceae > Cereibacter_A > Cereibacter_A johrii. Next base: position 25,020 of record NZ_MABH01000225.1, read on the forward strand.
GCGGCTCGACGACCTGTCGCTCAAGTCCTATCACGAGACGCTGGATCCGCAGTCGCAGATCGTCCGCCTGCTCTCGCCCGTGGGCCAGCCCAACGCCTATTACGCCCTCTACGGCTGGACCCCCGCCGGGGCGCTCGGCTACGAGGACGTGCCCGGCGCCAACACGACCTGGACCCAGGTCGGCAGCGGCGCGCTCGGCGTGGGCCAGCCTGTGACGCTGCAGTGGGACAACGGGAAGGGTCTCGTCTTCACGCGGACGATCTCGGTCGATGACCATTACATGTTCAGCGTGGCGCAGTCGGTCGAGAACAACTCCGGCCAGGCCGTCCAGCTCGCGCCTTACGGCATCGTCGCCCGTCACGGCAAACCCCTGAACCTGCAGAACTTCTTCGTTCTTCACGAGGGGGTCGTCGGCCGCGCCGACGGCAAGCTCACCGAAACGAAATACGACAAGGTGGCCGAGCTGCCGCAGGTCGCGCGCGAAGGCGCGCAGGCCGAGGTGATCGACGCGCAGCAGGACGGCTGGATCGGCTTCACCGACAAATACTGGATGACGACGCTGATCCCGCAGCAGGGCCAGCCCTTCACCAGCGTCACGAAATACGTCCCCGGCGCCGACATCTACCAGGCCGAGACGCGCGAACAGCTCGTCACGGTCGCGCCCGGCGCCACGGCCGAAGTGAGCTCGCGCCTCTTCGCCGGCGCGAAGGAATGGGAGACGATCCGGGCCTACCAGAACGAAGGCGCGATAGAGCCCACCGAGGGGGCCGAGCCGATCCCGGGCTTCATCGACTCGATCGACTGGGGCTGGTTCTTCTTCCTGACCAAGCCGATCTTCACGGTGCTGCACTGGCTCAACCACATGATCGGCAACATGGGCCTTGCCATCATCGCGCTGACCTTCCTGCTCAAGGCGCTGGTGCTGCCGCTGGCCTACAAGTCCTACGTCTCGATGGCCCGCATGAAGGAGCTGCAGCCCGAGCTCGAGGCGCTGCGCGAGCGCGCCGGCGACGACAAGATGCTCATGCAGCGCGAGATGATGCGGCTCTACAAGGAAAAGCAGGTGAACCCGGCCGCGGGCTGCCTGCCGATCCTGATCCAGATCCCGATCTTCTTCTCGCTCTACAAGGTGATCTTCGTCACGATCGAGCTGCGCCATGCCCCCTTCTTCGGCTGGCTGAAGGACCTGTCGGCGCCCGATCCGTCCTCGATCTTCAACTTCTTCGGCCTCGCCCCCTGGGCCGCGCCGACCCCCGGCTCGACGATGGCGCTGATCTTCATCGGCATCCTGCCGATCCTGCTCGGCGTCTCGATGTGGCTGCAGCAGAAGCTGAACCCGGCTCCCGCGGACAAGGCGCAGGCGATGATCTTCGCCTGGATGCCCTGGGTCTTCATGTTCATGCTCGGCCACTTCGCCTCGGGCCTGGTGCTCTACTGGATCGTGAACAACCTGATCACCTTCACCCAGCAGTATGTCATCATGCGCAGCCACGGCCATCACCCGGACATCTTCGGCAACATCAGGGCGAGCTTCAGCCGCAAGCCCGCGGCGCAGCCCGCCGGCAAGGCCGCGAACGACAGTGCGGCGCCGGCGAAGAAGCGGAAACCATGACGGCGCGGCTCCGCCACATCTGCCGTCACCCGATCAAGGCCCACGGACGCGAGGAACTCGCGTCCGTTCTGCTTTCGCCGGGGGCCTGCCTGCCGTGGGATCGCCACTGGGCCGTCGCGCATGAGGGGGCGCGCCTCGACGGCGGCTGGGCGCCCTGCCAGAATTTCACCCGCGGCGCCAAGGCGCCGGGGCTGATGGCGATCACGGCCGCGCTCGACGAGGCCACGGCCTGCGTCCGGCTTTCGCACCCGGATCTGCCCCCCCTCGCCTTCCGCCCCGACGATCCGGCCGAGGCGGCACGCTTCCTCGACTGGGTGGCACCCCTCATGCCCGAGGGCCGCGCACGGCCCGCCCGCATCGTCTCGGCCGGCCGCGGCATGACCGACAGCGCCTTCCCCTCGGTCGCGATCCTCTCGCTGTCGAGCCTGACCGACCTGTCGGAACGAATGGGCCGGCCGCTCTCGATCCACCGCTGGCGCGGGAACCTCTGGATCGAGGGCTGGGAGCCCTGGGCCGAATTCGACCTGATCGGGCGCGAGATCCGCGTGGGCCCCACGCTTCTGCGCGTCGAGGAGCGGATCACCCGCTGCCGCGCCACCATGGCCGATCCCGAGACCGGCGTGGTCGATGCCGACACGCTCGGCGCGCTCGAGACCCATTATGGCCACCGCGACTTCGGCATTTATGCGACCGTCCTCGAGGGCGGCCCCCTGACCATCGGCGACGAGGTGAGACCGTGACATCCCTGCCCTTCCCCCTCACCCCCGAGCCCGACGAGGCGAGCCGCGAGGCCGGCCGGCTGCTCTTCGCCGGCCCCTGCGACTTCGTGAAGGGCGTGACCACGATGGAGGCGCTGCCGCCCGCCGACCGGATCGAGGTCTGTTTCGCCGGCCGTTCGAACGTGGGCAAGTCGAGCCTCATCAACGCGCTGACCGGCCGCAAGGCTCTGGCGCGGGCCTCGAACACGCCGGGCCGGACGCAGGAGATCAACTATTTCGCGCTCGGCCCCAGCCGCTATCTCGTCGACCTGCCGGGCTACGGCTATGCCGAGGCGCCGAAGCCGATCGTCGAACGCTGGCAACGGCTGCTGAAAGGTTATCTCGCCGGCCGCCAGACGCTGCGGCGCGCCTTCGTGCTGATCGACACCCGGCACGGGGTGAAATCGGTGGATGAGGAGATCCTGACCCTGCTCGACCGCTCGGCCGTGACCTTCCAGGTGGTGATGACCAAGGCCGACAAGGTGAGCCAGGCCGAGCGCGAGGCGGTGCTGGATCAGGTGCGGGGCGCCCTCAAGAAGCACCCGGCCGCCTACCCCGAACTCGTGATGACGAGCTCGGAGAAGGGGATGGGGATCGAGACGCTGCGGACGATCGTGGCCACGCTCGGCTGATGCTCAGACGTGCTGGGCGCCGTTGACCTCGATCTCGGCGCCCGAGATGTAGCTCGACTGGTCCGAGCAAAGGAACCAGATCGCATCCGCGACCTCGCTCGGCTGGCCGAGCCGCTGCAGCGGCAGCTTCTCGACGATCTTGTCGGTGCCGGGCGAGAGGATCGCGGTCTCGACCTCGCCCGGCGCAATGGCATTGACCCGCACGCCGAGCGGCCCGAAATCATGCGCCATCTCGCGCGTGAGCGCGGCCAGCGCCGCCTTCGAGGTGGCATAGGCCGCCCCCGCGAACGGATGCACCCGGCTGCCCGCGATCGAGGTCACGTTGACGATCGAGCCCTTGCCGGCTGTCAACTCTTCCTGCAGGCCGCGGGCCAGAACGACACAGGCGAAGAAGTTGACGTGGAACACCTGCCCCCAGGTGCGCAGGTCCGTGGTGATCGTGCTCAGCCGCTCGCCCTTCGGCCCCTTCGGCGACACGCCCGCATTGTTCACGAGCGCATGGAGCCGGCCGTCGATCTTGCCCTTGATCGCCTCGATGGCCCGGATGGTCATGTCGGGATTGGCGAGATCGACTTGGATATGGTTCTCCTCGCCGCCGGGCCAGGGGCAGCGCGGATCGAACGGCTGGCGCGAGCAGGTCAGCACCCGCCAGCCCTCGCGCGAGAACCTCTTCACCGTTGCGTGGCCGATGCCGCGGCTGGCGCCGGTCAGCACCATCGTCTTCTGTTCGCCCATGATCGCCGTTCCCCTTTTCGGCGAAGCTACGCGAGCGGGGCGCATTTGCAAGGCACCGCCGCTTGGCAGGCCCCTGCAAAGGCGCTACCAGAGGCGCGACCCCGACAACCGCCCGCAGATGAGGCCGCCGTCATGACGCGAGATCCGATCGCCACCGCCCGCACCCTGTCGGAGGCCCTGCCCTATCTTCAGCGCTATGCGGGCGCCGTGGTGGTGGTGAAATTCGGCGGCAACGCCATGGGCGACGAGGCCGCCATGGCCGAATTCGCGCGCGACATCGTGCTGATGCGGCAGGTGGGCGTGAACCCGGTCGTGGTGCACGGCGGCGGCCCCATGATCAACGAGCTTCTGGGTAAGCTCGGCATCAAGTCCGAATTCGTGCGCGGCAAGCGCGTGACCGACAAGGCCACCGTCGAGGTGGTCGAGATGGTGCTCTCGGGCCTCGTGAACAAGCGGATCGTGCAGGCGATCAACGATCAGGGCGGCCGTGCGGTGGGCATCTCGGGCAAGGACGACGACCTGATGGTCTGCGTGGCCGACGACCCGGATCTCGGCTTCGTGGGCAAGCCCGTCGAGATGAACGTGCAGGTGCTGCGCGATCTCTACAATGCGGGCATCATCCCCGTCGTGGCGCCGGTCGCGACCGGCATGGCCGACAACGAGACCTTCAACGTGAACGGCGACACGGCCGCGGGCGCCATCGCGGGCGCCCTTCAGGCCGACCGCCTGCTCCTGCTGACCGATGTGGCCGGCGTGAAGGATGCCAGCGGCGAGGTCCTGAGCCAGCTCACCCCGAGCCAGGTGCGCGAGATGGTGGCCTCCGGCACGATCTCGGGCGGCATGATTCCCAAGACCGAGACGGCGCTCGCCGCCCTCGACGAGGGCGTGCGCGCGGTGGTGATCCTCGACGGCCGCACCCCCAACGCCTGCCTGATCGAGATCTTCACCGACGAGGGCGCGGGCACCATCATCCGCTCGACCGAGCCCCGGGTGAAGCCGCGCGTGCGGCGCTGATGCTCGAGCGGATCGCGGAGCGGGCGGCGGCCGAGCGGCTCACGATCCTCGGCGGATGTGCGACCGACCCCGGCGACGGGCTGCCCGAGGGCACGCAGAGCCTCCTCCTCCTCGGTCCGCGCGAGCCGGGCTTCTGGCCGCACCTCACCGCCCAGCCCGAATGGCAGGACGGACGCCCGGACCCGGTCGACCGCTGGTCCGAGCGGGTGATCACGCGCCTCGCCCACGAGATCGGCGCCCTGCCGGTCTTTCCCTTCGGCGGCCCGCCCTGGTGGCCCTTCTACGGCTGGGCCCTGCGCACGGGCCGCGCCTTCGCCTCGCCGGTGCGGCTGATCGTCCATGACGAGGCCGGGCTCTTCTTCTCCTGCCGCGGGGCGCTCGCGCTTCGCGAACGGCTGGAGCCGCCCCAGGGGGTCTCGCCCTGCTCCGATTGCGCCAGCCGGCCCTGCCTCACGGCCTGTCCGGCGGGGGCGCTCGGCGCCGGGGGCTATGACGTCCCGGCCTGCCATGCCTTCCTCGAGCGCCCCGAAGGCACCCCCTGCCTCGACCGCGGCTGCGCGGTTCGCCGCGCTTGCCCCCGCTCGCAGGGCCATGCAAGGATGGAGATCCAATCCGCCTACCACATGAGGCAGTTCCACCGATGACCAAGCGCCTGATCCTGATCCGCCATGCGAAGTCGGCCTGGGACGATCCGCTGCTCCCGGACCACGACCGTCCGCTCAATCCCCGCGGCGAGGGCGCGGCCCGCGACCTCGGCCAGTGGCTCGCCTCGCGCGGCTATGTGCCGGGCGAAGTGCTCTGCTCCGACGCGCTGCGCACCCGCGCGACCTGGGAGGGCATCGCCCCCTTCCTCCCCGACGCGCCGGAGCCCACGCTGAAGCCCGCGCTCTACCATGCCGGCGCCGACGTGATGCTGGCCGTCCTGCGCCATGCCACCGCCGACACGGTCTGCCTGCTCGGCCACAACCCGGGCATCGCCGAATTCGCCCATCGGCTGGTCAAGCATCCGCCGCTCAGCCCCGACTTCCAGAAATATCCGACCGGCGCGACGCTGGTCGCCGATTTCGGCGACATCGACTGGGCGGATGCGGGCTATGGCATGGCCGAGCCTGCAGACTTCATCGTGCCGCGCGAACTGGTGACCTGAGCCGCAACCGGCCCCTTCATTCTGGCGGAAATATCCTCGGGGGAGCCGCCCCTCCGGGGCGGCCGGGGGCAGACAGCCCCCGCCTACCAGCGCCCGAGCGCGGCCTCGTCCGCGTCCCTGGCCGCCACCCAATCGGCGCCTTGGGCCGTGACTTCCTTCTTCCAGAAGGGCGCCCGCGACTTCAGGTAATCCATCAGGAACTCGGCCGCGGCGAAGGCCTCGGCCCGGTGAACCGCGGCGGTCGCCACCATCATGATGGGCTCCGCGGGCCGAAGCCGGCCGTGCCGGTGGATCGCCAGCGCATCGATCAGGTGCCAGCGCTGCCGAGCCTCCTCGGCGATGGCCGCGATGGCGCGTTCGGTCATGCCCGGATAATGTTCGATCTCCATGGCGGTCAGCGCACCCGACAGGTCGCGCACCAGCCCGGTGAAGGTCACGATGGCCCCCGCCCCTGCGGCGCCGTCCGCGAAGGCCTGCGCCTCGGCGCCGAAGTCGAAGGGCGCGGCCTGAACCAGGACACGCATCTCAGCCCCCGGTCATCGGCGGGAAGAAGGCCACCTCGCGCACCCCCGCGAGCGGGGCATCGAACTCGGCCAGCTCCTGATCGAGAGCGACCCGCAGGCTCGAGAGATCGGCGAAGGCCAGCGCATAGCGCTCCTCGCGCGCCCGGAGCTCCTCCACCAGCTCCGCCACGGTGGCGGCCCCGGTCTCCACCCGCTCGCGCGGCAGCCCGATCCGCTCGCGGACCCAGGCGAAATAGAGCAGATCGATCATTTCTCGTCCTTCAGGTAGGGAAGCGCCTTCCTGAAATAGTCCCAGCCGGTGATGAAGGTAAGGGCGGCCGCGATCCAGATCAGCGCGAGCCCGAGCCAGGTCGCGTAGGACGAGCAGCCGTGCATCCCGCAGCTGCGGATCGGATCGGCCTCGCCGGCACTGACCGCCCGGGCATATTGCTCCCAGGTCATGCCCTGCCGCGCGATCCCTTCGAGATGCTCGAGCCCGGTGCCGAGGAACAGGATGGCGATCGCCACCATCTGCGCCGTCGTCTTCCACTTGGCGAGCTTCGTGACTTTCAGGAGACTCGCCTTGGCGCCGAGGAATTCGCGCAGACCCGAGACGAAGACCTCGCGGAAGAGGATCATCGTCACCGGAAGGATGAGCCAGGGGTTCATGCCGGAATAGCCGGTGATGATGACGAGCGCGATCACCACCATCGCCTTGTCGGCGATGGGATCGAGCATGGCGCCGAACTTCGATTCCTGCTTCCACAGCCGGGCGAGATAGCCGTCGAAGAAGTCCGTCACCGCCGCCAGGATGAAGAGCGTGAGCGCGAACCAGTCGGCCCAGGGCCTATGGAAATAGAGGAACATCACCGCCACGCCGGGCGCGGCCAGCAGGCGCAGAACGGTGAGAATATTCGGGATCGACCAGTTCATGCCGCAGGTCTAGCCATTCGCTGCCGCCGGGGGAAGAGGGTTGGAGAGCGGCGCCCCGCCTCAGGGGCCGCGAACCGGCCTCAGCTCCCGTGAAAAAAGTCGTGGATGGACTGCGCCATCGTCTCCGAGATGCCCTCGACCGCGCAGAGATCGGGCACGCCCGCCCGGGCCACCGCCTTGGCCGAGCCGAAATGCGCCAGCAGCGCGCGCTTGCGCGCGGCCCCCACGCCCGGGATCTCGTCGAGCGGCGTGGCGCTGACGGCCTTGGCGCGCTTCGCCCGGTGGGCGCCGATGGCCCAGCGGTGGGCCTCGTCGCGCAGGCGCTGCACGAAATAGAGCACCGGATCGTTCATGCGCAGCGCGAAGGGCGGCTCGCCGGGGCGGTGGAATTCCTCCTTGCCCGCGTCGCGGTCGATGCCCTTGGCCACGCCGATGAAGGGCACGTCATCCACCCCCAGCTCCTGCAGGATCTCCTGCACGGCCGAGACCTGCCCCGCGCCGCCGTCGATCAGCAGCAGGTCCGGCCAGGCGTCGGTCTTGCGCTCGGGATCCTCCTTCAGCAGGCGCTCGAAGCGGCGGGTCAGCACCTCCTTCATCATGCCGAAGTCGTCGCCCTGCGCCCCTGCCGCGCCGCGGATGTTGAACTTGCGATACTGGCTTTTCAGGAAGCCCTCGGGTCCGGCCACGATCATGCCGCCCACCGCATTGGTGCCCTGGATGTGCGAGTTGTCGTAGACCTCGATCCGCTTCGGGGCCGCGTCGAGCTCGAAGGCCTCGGCAAGCCCCGCGAGCAGCCTGTTCTGCGTGGCGCTCTCGGCCATGCGGCGGGCAAGGCTTTCGCGCGCGTTGCGCGCCGCATTCTCGACCAGCTCGGCCTTCTCGCCCCGCTGCGGCACCCCGAGCGTCACCTTGCGCCCCGCCCTCTCGGACAGGAGCTGCCCCACGAGGTCGGGATTGTCCACCGGATGCGAGAGCAGGATCATCCGCGGCGGCTCCTTGTCGTCGTAGAACTGCGCGAGGAAGGCCTCGAGGATCTCCGGCTCCTCCGCTCCGGCGCCGGTGCGCGGGTAGAAGTCGCGGTTGCCCCAGCTCTGGTTCGCCCGGATGAAGAAGACCTGCACGCAGGCCTGACCGCCCTCCAGATGGACGGCGATCACGTCGGCCTCGGCCACACCCCTCGGGTTGATCCCTTGCGAGGATTGCACCTGCGTCAGCGCCTTGATCCGGTCGCGAAGCGCCGCCGCGCGCTCGAATTCCATGGCCTCCGAGGCCGCCTGCATCTGCTCGGCGAGGTTCGCCTGCACCTTCGTCGTCCGCCCCTGCAGGAAACGTTCGGCATCGCCGATCAGCGCGGCATAATCCTCGGCCGGCACCCGGCCCACGCAGGGCGCCGAGCAGCGCTTGATCTGGAAGAGCAGGCAGGGCCGCGTGCGGCTTTCGAAGGTGGCATCCGAGCAGGTGCGCAGAAGGAAGACCCGCTGAAGCTGGTTCAGCGTCCGGTTCACGGCGCCCGCACTGGCGAAGGGGCCGAAGTAGCTGCCCTTCTCGGACTTCCTGCCCCGGTGCTTCTTGAGCATCGGGAACGGGTGGTCCTTGGCGATCAGGATGTTCGGGAAGCTCTTGTCGTCGCGCAGAAGCACGTTGTAGCGCGGCTTGAGCTGCTTGATGAGGTTCTGTTCGAGCAGGAGCGCCTCGGTCTCCGTTCTCGTTGTGAGAAACATCATCGAGGCGGTCTCGCGGATCATCCGGGCGATGCGGCCGGAATGGCCCGAGGGGCGTGCATAGTTCGACACCCTCGCCCTGAGGTTGCGCGCCTTGCCCACATAGAGCACCTGGCTCTGGGCATCGAGCATCCGGTAGACGCCCGGCGAGCCGTCGAGCGTCCTCAGGTAGCCCTGGATCACCGCATGTCCGGTCGGCACATCGCGGCCTTCCGTCTCGTTATCCTGCACGTCCGACTCCGTCTTCCTCGCGCTTTGGCGATTCCCCCTCTCGCTGCAACGATAACGGGGGGTCTACAAGAGGAAACCTGTCCACCGTTTCTGTGGATAAGTCTGAGGGAAAGCTTGGAGCAGCGCCGATTTTCCCTTGTTCCATGGCAGCTTCCCTCATTTGCGCAAAAATTAAGCTACTTTTTAAGACGCTGAATAGACGTGAAAATTTCCTGCGCGTTACCGCAATGTCATGAAAGGTTTGGGAATTTCATGTCTTTGAGCCACCTCTTTGCGGACAGTGGACAACTCCGCGTGAGGCCCTAGAAGCCGAAGCCCCGCGGGCCCTCGGCGCCCAGATGCTGGCCTCCGTCCACGCAGATCATCTGCCCGGTCACCGCCGGCGCATCGAGGAGAAATCCAAGCGCCGCAGTGATGTCGGACGGATTGGCGCCGCGTCCGAGAACCGTTCCGGCGCGCTCGTCCGCAAAGTCCTCGGGCGACTGGTGCGCCCCCTGCAGGGTGGGCCCCGGGCCGATGCCGTTGACGCGCACGCGCGGCCCCAGCTCCTGCGCGGCAAGGCGCGTCAGGGTCCAGAGGCCGACTTTTGCGAGCGTATAGGTTGCGAAATCCGGCGTCGGATGCAGCACCCGCTGATCGATCATGTTGACGACGAGCGCCTGCGCCACCGGCTCATCCTGAGCATCCCGCACCGGCGCGGGCGCCTGGGCCGCAAAGGTCTGGATCAGGACGAACGGCGCCCGGAGGTTCGATTCCATATGCCGGTCCCAGCTCTCGCGGGTGGCCCCCGAAATCGTGTCCCTTTCGAAGATCGAGGCGTTGTTCACGAGCAGATCGAGCGGTCCGCCCAGAGCCTCGGCCGCCCGCGCCACGAGGGCCTGCGTCTCCGCCTCGACCAGAAGATCGGCCCGGAGGGCCACGGCGCGGCGTCCAAGCGCCGCGATCTCCCGCGCCACCGCCTCGGCTTCCCCGGCCGAGCCGGCGTAATGCACCGCCACATCCGCGCCGCGCCGCCCGAGCCAGAGAGCCATCTCGCGCCCGAGCCGCCGGCCGGCTCCCGTGACCAGCGCCCGCATCAGACCTTGCCCTTCCGGCAGGGGCACGGCTCCTTGCCGACGATGAACCGTCCGCAATGGCCGCAGAGCGTCGGCGGCGGCACCTCGGCGCGGCGCCGCGGAAGGCGCGGCGTCCGGAACCGCCCGATCATCGCGATGGCCGCCATGCCGAGCAGGAAGAGCGTGATGATCTTGAGGAGCATCAGAGACCGTAGCGCGCCCAGAGGGCACGGTTCTCGACCTCGGCCAGCGCCTGCCCCGCGAGGCTCATGCCCAGCCGCTGCAACAGCGGCCGGCGCTGGCCGTAGGGCAGGAGCCGCACCTTGTCGCCGTAGATCTCCTGCAGCTTGGGCACCAGATGGGCCACGCCGTCGGCGAGCCCCAGACGCACCGCCTCCTGCCCGGTCCAGACGTCCGCGTTGAAGAGATCGGCGTTCAGGTCGAGGCGCGCGCCGCGGTTGCGCTTCACATGTTCGATGAAGGCGCGATGGATGGGCTCCTGCAGGGCCCTCAGCCGCTCCACATCCTCGGGCTTCTCGGGCAGGAACGGATCGGCCAAGGATTTCGAACGTCCCGCCGTATGGACGCGCCGCTCGATCCCGTTGCGGGCCATGAATTCGTGGAAGCCGAAGCTCGAGAAGATGACCCCGATCGAGCCCACGAGCGAGCTTTCGTCCACCCAGATCTCGTCGCCCGCGCAGGCGAGCCAGTAGCCGCCCGAGGCCGCCACATCCTCGACGAAGGCATGGACGCGCACGCCCTTTTCGGAGGCGAGGCGACGGATGCGGGCGGCGATGAGGCTCGACTGCACCGGCGAGCCGCCGGGCGAGTTGATGACGAGCGCCACGCCGGCGGGTTTCCCGCGCCGGAAGGCCTTCTCGATCACCGAAGCGAGGCCCTGATCCGACAGGCCTCCGCGCGGCCCGGAGGCGATCACACCCTGAAGCCGGATCACCGGAACAACCGGGTCCTTCCTGATGAACGGGATATACTGTTTCATGTGCCCGATGTAGGCCGAGGCCGGGTGCCGAACAAGAAGAGAGGGGGCCGCGCCGGGGAAATCTTGCCATGGTTCAGCAGGGTCTCTCGAGGAGGCGGGCTGCGCGAGGCGGACCCGCCGCCAACGCCGGGCTGCCGTGCTCGGGACTGGGACCGGCGGGCAGGCACGAGCTGCTGGATCGTGCCCTTGGGCACCGGCTCGGGGGGAGGGTCCGGCAGCGAAAGGCGCCGGCTCCGGGCGGTCCCGGCAGCGAGGGACGCCGGGGCGGAGGCTCGGGAACGGCAGGCCCCGCCCAGGGGGCGAACGGGAGAGGAAGGCCGCGCGGTGATCGACAAGCTGGAGATGTTCATAGCGCTCGCGCGCGAGCGGCACTTCGGACGCGCGGCCGAGGCCTGCGGGGTGGCGCAGCCCACGCTGTCCTCGGCGATCCGCCAGCTCGAGGACCAGCTCGGCGTGCAGCTCGTCTTCCGCGGCTCGCGCTTTCAGGGTCTGACGCCGGAAGGCGCGCGCGTGCTCGACTGGGCGCGGCGGATCGTGGGGGATGCGCGCGCGCTCCGCGACGAGATGCGTTCGGCCCGCTCGGGCCTCTCGGGCAACCTGACGCTCGGGGTCATCCCGACGGCGGTGCCCATGGTGGCCGACCTCACCGCGCCGTTCCTCGAGCGCCATCCGGCCGTGCATATCCGCATCCTGTCGCGCACCTCGATCGAGATCCTCTCCGGCATCGAGAGCCTCGAGTTCGACGCGGGCATCACCTATCTCGACAACGAGCCGCTGGGGCGGGTGACGCAGGTGCCGCTTTATGCCGAAAGCTACCGGCTGGTCTGTGCCCCGGCCTTCGCGCTGCCCGAGACCGGGAGCCTCGGATGGGATGAGGTCGCGCGCCTGCCGCTCTGCCTCCTCACCGCCGACATGCAGAACCGACGGATCGTGAACCAGCATCTCGCGGGCACCGGCGCGCCGGCCTCGCCTTCCGTCGAGTCGAACTCGACCCTCACGCTCTTCGCCCATGTGATGACCGGCCGCTGGGCCAGCGTCCTGCCGAAGAAGCTCGCCGATCTCTTCGCAGGGACCGGCCGGCTGCGCGCCATCCCCATCGTCGGGCCCGAAGTGTCGCATCAGGTGGGGTTGATCGCCGCCTACCGCGAGCCGCACACCCCGATCCTCACCGCCCTGATCGAGGTGGCGCGACGGCTGGAGGAGCCGGCAGGCTGAGCCAATCGATAGGCATTCCCTATCGATCCACGGTTTGTTGATATTGATATACCTATCGGGGTGCGTATTTTTGTCGCTCATCCAGGGAGGGAGGGGCCGCATGCGTCTGGACGAAGCGGAGGTTCACGCGCGCGTCGATGACATTCTCGACGCGCACGAGGGGTTGGAGGGGCCGCTCCTGCCGATCCTTCATGCCGTGCAGGATGCCTTCGGCCACGTTCCGCTCGACTCGCTGCCCCGGATCGCCGCGCGGCTGAACCTCTCGCGCGCGGAAGTGCACGGGGTGATGAGCTTCTATCACGATTTCCGCACCCGGCCGCACGGGCGACATGTCCTGAAGCTCTGCCGGGCCGAGGCCTGTCAGGCGATGGGCGGCGACCGGCTGGCCGAGGCGACGCAGGCGCGGCTCGGGATCGGCTGGCACCAGACGACGGCCGACGGCGGCGTGACGCTGGAGCCCGTCTTCTGCCTCGGCCTCTGCGCCTGTGCGCCTGCCGCGCTGGTCGATGGGCGCGTGGTGGGCCGGGTGGACGAGGCCCGGCTCGAGCGGATCCTCGAAGAGGTGCGCGCATGAAGATCTACGTTCCCCGCGACGCGGCGGCCAAGGCGCTCGGCGCCGACGAGGTGGCTGCCGCCATCGAAGCCGAAGCCGCGCGGCGCGGCCTGCCGCTGACGCTCGTGCGCAACGGCTCGCGCGGGATGGTCTGGCTGGAACCGCTGGTCGAGCTTCAGACCGAGGCCGGCCGCGTGGCCTTCGGCCCGGTCACGGCCGCCGATGTGCCGGGCCTGTTCGAGGCGGACTGGAAGCGGCATCCGCTGGCGCTGGGTCTGACGGAAGAGCTGCCGTGGCTCATGATGCAGACGCGCCTGACCTTCGCCCGCTGCGGGATCACCGATCCGCTCTGCCTCGAGGACTATGAGGCGCATGGCGGGTTCGAGGGGCTCCACCGCGCCATCGCCATGAGCCGCGCCGAGATCCTGCAGGAGGTGATCGACTCGGGCCTGCGTGGGCGGGGCGGCGCGGGCTTTCCCACCGGCATCAAGTGGAAAACCGTTTCCGAGGCGGAGGCCTCGCAGAAATACATCGTCTGCAACGCGGACGAAGGCGACAGCGGCACCTTCGCCGACCGGATGATCATGGAGGGCGACCCCTTCACCCTGATCGAGGGCATGACCATCGCCGGCCTCGCGACCGGGGCCACGCGCGGCTATGTCTACATGCGTTCGGAATATCCCGACGCGGTCGAGGTGATGGTCGAGGCCGTGCGCATTGCCCGCGCCCACGGGCTGCTCGGGCCGTCGGTCATGGGCTCGGGCCGCGCCTTCGACATGGAGATCCGCGTCGGCGCCGGGGCCTATGTCTGCGGCGAGGAGACCTCGCTTCTGAACTCGCTCGAGGGCAAGCGCGGCGTGGTGCGGGCAAAGCCGCCGCTGCCCGCGCTCGAGGGCTTCCTCGGCAAGCCCACGGTCGTCAACAACGTGATCTCGCTCGCCTCGATCCCGGTGATCTTCCAGAAGGGCGCGGCCTACTACCGCGACTTCGGCCTCGGCCGCTCGCGCGGCACCATCCCCCTGCAGATCGCGGGCAATGTGAAGCGCGGCGGCCTGTTCGAGATCGCCTTCGGCATGAGCCTCAGCCAGATCGTCGATGACATCGCGGGCGGCACGGCCTCGGGGCGGCCGGTCAAGGCGGTGCAGGTGGGCGGGCCGCTCGGCGCCTACTTCCCGCGCGCCCTGTTCGACACGCCCTTCTGCTACGAGGAATTCGCCGGGGCCGAAGGCCTCGTGGGCCATGCGGGCATCGTCGTCTTCGACGACACGGCCGACATGCTGAAGCAGGCGCGCTTCGCGATGGAGTTCTGTGCCATCGAGAGCTGCGGGAAATGCACCCCCTGCCGCATCGGCGCGGTGCGCGGCATGGAGACGGTCGACCGCATCGCCCGCGGCGACACGGCCGCGATCCCGCTGCTCACGGATCTGTGCGCCACGATGAAATCGGGATCGCTTTGCGCTCTGGGCGGTTTCACCCCCTACCCGGTGATGAGCGCCCTCACCCACTTCCCGGACGATTTCGCCCCGATGAAGGAGGCAGCAGAATGAAGGACTTCATCCTTCCCGACGACCGCGACTTCGGCACGCCCCGCTCGCGCGCGACCGAGACGGTGACGCTCGAGATCGACGGCTTCCCGGTGACCGTGCCTGCGGGCACGTCGGTAATGCGCGCCGCGGCCGAAGCGGGCATTTCGGTGCCGAAGCTCTGCGCGAGCGACAATCTCGACGCCTTCGGCTCCTGCCGGCTCTGCCTCGTCGAGATCGAGGGCCGTGCGGGCACGCCCGCCTCCTGCACCACGCCGGTGACGCCCGGCATGAAGGTGCGGACCCAGACGCCGAAGCTGAAGCAGCTGCGCCGCGGGGTGATGGAGCTCTATATCTCGGATCACCCGCTCGACTGCCTGACCTGCGCCGCCAACGGCGATTGCGAATTGCAGGACATGGCGGGCGCGGTGGGCCTGCGCGATGTGCGCTACGAAGCCGTGGAAAATCATTTCACGCCCCGCAATGCAGGCGGCGACCTCAATCCGCAATGGATGGCCAAAGACGAGTCGAACCCCTATTTCACCTACGACCCGTCGAAATGCATCGTCTGCTCGCGCTGCGTGCGGGCCTGCGAGGAGGTGCAGGGCACCTTCGCGCTGACCATCGAGGGCCGCGGCTTCGACAGCCGCGTCTCGGCCGGCATGGCGAGCGACAGTTTCCTCACCTCCGACTGCGTGAGCTGCGGCGCCTGCGTGCAGGCCTGCCCGACCGCCACGCTGCAGGAGAAGTCGATCATCGAGATCGGCACGCCCGAGCGTGCCGTCGTGACCACCTGCGCCTATTGCGGCGTCGGCTGCTCGTTCAAGGCCGAGATGCGCGGCGACGAGCTGGTGCGGATGGTCCCCTACAAGGGCGGCAAGGCCAACCGCGGCCATTCCTGCGTCAAGGGGCGCTTCGCCTACGGCTATGCGGCCCACAAGGACCGGATCCTGAAGCCCATGGTGCGCGAATCGATCCACGATCCCTGGCAGGAGGTGACCTGGGACGAGGCCCTGGGCTTCGCCGCGCGCCGCCTGAAGGCGATCCAGGAGAAGCACGGCCGCCAGTCCGTCGGCGTCATCACCTCGTCGCGCTGCACGAACGAGGAGACCTACCTCGTCCAGAAGCTGACCCGCGCCGTCTTCCGCAACAACAACACCGACACCTGCGCCCGTGTCTGCCACTCGCCCACCGGCTACGGCCTCGGCCAGACCTTCGGCACCTCGGCCGGCACGCAGGATTTCGACTCGGTCGAGGCTGCGGACGTGGTGATGGTGATCGGCGCAAATCCGACCGACGGCCATCCGGTCTTCGCGAGCCGCCTGAAGAAGCGGCTGCGCAAGGGGGCGAAACTGATCGTGGTCGACCCGCGGCGGATCGATCTGGTGAAGAGCCCCCATATCGCGGCGGCCCACCATCTGGCGCTCAGGCCCGGCACCAACGTGGCCGTGGTGACGGCCATGGCCCATGTGATCGTGACCGAGGGGCTGGTGGATGAAAAATTCGTCCGCGAGCGCTGCGACTGGGACGAATTCCAGGATTTCGCCGAATTCGCCGCCGATCCGCGTCACGCGCCCGAGGCCATCGAGAGCCTGACCGGCGTGCCCGCGGCCGAGCTGCGCGCGGCGGCCCGCCTCTATGCCACCGGCGGGAATGCCGCGATCTACTACGGGCTGGGCGTGACCGAGCACAGCCAGGGCTCGACCACCGTCATCGGCATCGCCAACCTCGCCATGCTCACCGGCAACATCGGCCGGCCCGGCGTGGGCGTGAACCCGCTGCGGGGCCAGAACAATGTGCAGGGCTCCTGCGACATGGGCTCGTTCCCGCACGAGCTGCCGGGCTACCGGCATGTGAAGAGCGATGCGGCGCGCGAGGTGTTCGAGCGTCTCTGGGGCGTCGAGATCGACCCCGAGCCGGGCCTGCGCATCCCCAACATGCTCGATGCGGCAGTCGAGGGCACCTTCAAGGGCCTCTACTGCCAGGGCGAGGACATCCTGCAATCGGATCCCGACACGCGTCATGTCGCGGCGGGCCTTGCGGCGATGGAATGCGTGATCGTCCACGACCTCTTCCTGAACGAGACCGCCAACTATGCCCATGTCTTCCTTCCGGGCTCCTCCTTCCTCGAGAAGGACGGCACCTTCACCAACGCCGAGCGGCGCATCAACCGCGTGCGCAAGGTCATGGCGCCGAAAAACGGCTTCGCCGACTGGGAAGTGACGCAGATGCTGGCCAACGCGCTGGGCGCGGGCTGGGGCTACACGCATCCGAGCCAGATCATGGACGAGATCGCGGCCACCACCCCTTCCTTCGCCGGCGTCTCCTACGAGCGGCTGGAAGAGGCGGGCTCGATCCAGTGGCCCTGCAACGAGGAGCATCCGCTGGGCACGCCGCTCATGCATGTCGAGGGCTTCGTCCGCGGCCGCGGAAAACTCATCCGCACGGAATATGTGGCGACCGACGAGAAGACCGGCCCGCGCTTCCCGCTGCTGCTCACCACCGGGCGGATCCTCTCGCAATATAACGTGGGCGCCCAGACGCGGCGGACGGCGAACAGCGTCTGGCATCCCGAGGACGTGCTCGAGATCCATCCGCACGATGCCGAGGTGCGCGGCGTGGCCGAGGGCGACTGGGTGCGCCTGGCCTCGCGGGCGGGCGAGACGACGCTCCGGGCGCGGCTGACGGATCGCGTCTCGCCGGGCGTGGTCTACACGACCTTCCACCATCCCACGACGCAGGCCAACGTCATCACCACCGACTTCTCGGACTGGGCGACGAACTGCCCGGAATACAAGGTGACGGCGGTGCAGGTTGCGCCCTCGAACGGGCCGTCGGACTGGCAGGAGGATTACCGCGCCCAGGCGGAACTCGCGCGGCGCATCCTGCCGGCG
Source organism: Cereibacter johrii (assembly GCF_001720585.1). Taxonomy (GTDB): domain Bacteria; phylum Pseudomonadota; class Alphaproteobacteria; order Rhodobacterales; family Rhodobacteraceae; genus Cereibacter_A; species Cereibacter_A johrii. The sequence continues at coordinate 42,546 of NZ_MABH01000225.1, forward strand.
GCCGAATGAAGGAGACCCGGCATCTCCTGCCGCGTCTCGCCCTCTCGCCGGGGCGAGCCGAACAGGGCGCGCGCTGCCTGCCCGAAGAGGTGGCGGTGGCGCTCAGCTTCAACGGCACGACGCAGGCGGTCATGATGGCAAGCCCCTCGGATCTCGAGGATTTTGCCACGGGCTTCGCGCTGACCGAGGGGTTCGCGCGCCCGGAGGACATCGAGAGCCTGACGCCCGTCGAGACCCCGCGCGGCATCGACCTGCAGATCTGGCTTCGCCCCGAGGCCGAGGCCCGGCTGGCTGCGCGCAGGCGGCGGATGGCGGGCCCGGTGGGCTGCGGCCTCTGCGGCATCGACAGTCTCGAGGAGGCGCTGCGCCCCCCGCCTCCGGTCGAGGGCGGACTGCGCCTTGCCGCAGGCGACTGCCTCGCGGCCGTCGCCGGTCTGACCGACCATCAGCCGCTGCACGATGCGACGCGCGCCGTCCATGCGGCCGGGTTCTGGATGCCCGGACAGGGCCTCGTGACCGTGCGCGAGGATGTGGGCCGGCACAATGCGCTCGACAAGCTCGCAGGCGCGCTGCTGCGCCAAGGCGTGGCTGCGGATCGCGGCGCCGTGGTGCTGACCTCGCGGGTCTCCATCGACATGGTGCAGAAATGCACGCGCCTCGGCGCTCCGATCCTGATCGCGGTCTCCGCCCCCACCGCTCATGCGGTGCGGATGGCCGACGAGGCCGGGCTCACGCTGGTGGGGCTGGCCCGCGGCGAGCGGTGCGAGGTCTTCACCCATCCCCACCGCATCACCCCAGACGAGGCCGCGCATGTCGCCTGACAAGCTGATCTACATGGCGAATCAGATTGCCACCTTCTTCGAGTCGAAGCCCCATGCCGAGGGCGTGGCGGGCACGGCTGCCCACATCAACGACTTCTGGGAACCTCGGATGCGCCGTCAGCTGCTGGCGGCGATCGAGGAGGGGCGCCCCGGCCTGCGCCCCCTCGTGCTCGATGCGGCGCAGGAGATCCGGCGTCCTGCGGACGCCTGACCCTTTCGGCCGGAGAGGGCACTCAGGGCGCCGACCGTTCCTTGGCGGAGCTGAACTCCTGCCGGGTCAGGTTGGGGCGGATCGTGGCGAAGGCCAGGAAGACGACGGCGCCGACGCTTCCTCCCAGCATGTGCATCAGGATGGCGGCGGGGATCGAGTAGCCCTGCCAAAGCCCCCAGACCGCGAGCGACAGCCCTGCGAGGATGCTGGAAAAGATAAGTCCGAATGCCATGTTTGCCTCCCTGAGGTGATAATTGTCACCTTGAGAGCGGAAGATGGACAGCGATTCGCGCAGAAAGACGAAGGCTTTGCGGCGCAAAGGTGGCACTTCGGACGCGCGCCCTCCTCCTTCTGATCGGGGACCGCCACGCTTCGGCCGGACGGAGGGCTAGGCAGGGCTGCGCGGCGCGCCTATGCAGGACGCATTGCTTTCGCCGGTTTTCAGCACATGCGCCTTGGCTATCTGGTCAATACCTATCCACGCGCGTCCTACAGCTTCATCCGCCGCGAGATCCGTGCGCTGGAGCGCGCGGGCCACTGCATCCACCGTTTCGCGATCCGCAGCGAGAGGCCCTCGCTGGCCGAGGCCGCCGATCTCGACGAGGATCGCGCAACCGAGCATCTGCTGGAGGTGCCTCCCCTGCGGCTCGCCCTCTCGGCGCTCGGCTGGATGCTGCGCCGCCCCCGGAGGGCCTGGCGCGGCGGCCGG